>SBGO01000366.1 GCA_006226565.1 Deltaproteobacteria bacterium
GCCTCGCGGGTGCGGATCAGCGCCGCCGGCGCGGCCGCGGTCGCCACCCAGGCGGCCCAGATCGGCGACGCCGTCGGCGCCCGGCTGGCCGGGCTCGAGGGCGTGGACGTCGCGCTCGAGCTGCTCGAGGCCCTGACCGCGCGCCTCGCCTAGACATCCGCGGCGCGCTACTCGGGGAGGGCCGGCTTCACCTTGTAGACGACCTCTTTGCGGATCTGGACGGTCCCGGCCTTCGCCCCGCGCGGCTTCGACACGAAGCGCGCCCGGGTCGCCGTCACCGCCACCGTGCCGCCCGCGCGCTGCTTCGAGTGCCAGGCCGCGATGGCGGCGGCCTTCTCGACCACGTCGCGCGGCGGCTCGACGCCGTCGCGCACGAAGAGCACCACGTGGCTGCTGGGCGCGCCGCGCAGGTGGAACCACCAGTCGTCGTTGCGCGCGACCTTGATGGACAGCTGGTCGTTGTCGCGGGCGGTCTTGCCGGCCCAGACGGTCCAGCCGTCGATCTCGTACTCGTGGACGTCGGGCGGGTTCTTGATGTCGGGAGCGCTCATGGCGGCGCAGCCTACTCGCTCGGACCTGACGCGCGACAAAAAAATCCTTTGGTTCCAGTCGGCCCGGAGTTACATGGCGTCTCGCCGGGCGCTCAACGCGCCGCGAGGAGGCCCCCCATGCTCAGCTGCACCCGACGCCTCGAGTGGGACGCGATGCACCGCATCCCCGACCACGAGGGCCGCTGCAAGGCGTTCCACGGTCACCGCTACGTGGCCGAGATCAGCTGCGCCGCCGAGGCCTTCGACGCATGTGGGCGCATCATCGACTTCGGGGTGATCAAGGAGGTCGTCGGCGGCTGGATCGACAGCCACTGGGACCACACCGCGATCCTCATGCACGGCGACCCCGATCCGGCCGTCCCCATCATCGCCGAGTCGAACGAGCGGATGGGCCGCCCGGTCTACTGGACCCAGGCCCCGCCGACCGCCGAGGTGCTGGCCGGCGAGCTCGCGCGCGTCTCGGTCGAGCTGCTCGAGCCGCACGGCGTGCAGGTCGTGCGCGTCCGCCTGTGGGAGACGCCCAACGCCAGCGCCGAGTGGGTCGCCGGCTGATCCTCCGCACGCGACCGGCGGCCGAAGGGCCGGCTCGCGTTCTCGCCCCCCGGTTTCGCCGCCGCGCTCCCGCGACCTATACTCGCGTGTAGTTGAGCGACCACCGGCACGGGTTGCGAGATGTCCGACACCATCCTCATCATCGGCGCGGGGCAGACGGCGGCGCAGGCCGTCGAGACCCTCCGCGAGGCGGGCTTCGCGGGGCGCATCGTCCTCATCGGCGCCGAGCCCTACCTGCCCTACACGCGCACGCCGCTGTCGGGGGACGTCCTGGCCGGGGCCGCCTCGCCGGACGCGTGCACGGTCCACGACGAGGCCTTCTACCGCGAGCGGGGCGTGACCCTGGTCCTCGGTCGGCGGGTGCTCGCCCTCGATCGCGGCGCGCGCACCGCCACCCTCGACGACGGACGAACCCTCGCCTGGAGCAAGGTCCTCCTCGCCACCGGCGCGCACGCCCGCCCCCTCGGGGTGCCCGGTGAGGACCTCGCGGGCGTCTCGACCCTGCGCACCCGCGACGACGCCGTGGGGCTCCGCGGCCGCCTCGGCCCGGGGTGCCGGGTGGTCGTCGTCGGGGGCGGCTGGATCGGCCTCCAGGCGACCGCGACCGCCTACGAGGCCGGCTGCGACGTCACCCTGGTCGAGGCCGAGGAGCACCTCCTCCCGCGCGTCGCCGCCCCCGAGGTCGCCCTCGTGGTCCGCGTCTTCCACGCCACCCGCGGCGTCCGCATCATCTGCGACTCCCGCGTCTGCGGCTTCGAGGGCCGCGACGGCCAGCTCACCACCGTCCTCACCCACGACCGCCGACGCCTGCCGGCCGACCTCGCGATCATCGCCGTCGGCGCCGTGCCGCACACCGAGCTCGCCGCCGCCGCTGGCCTCGCCGTCGGCGACGGTATCCGCGTCGACGCCGCGGGGCGCACCTCCGACCCCGACATCTTCGCCGCCGGCGACTGCACCCGCTTCTTCAGCCCGCCCCTCGGCCGCACCGTGCGCCTCGAGAGCTGGCGCAACGCCCGCCGTCAGGCCCGCGTCGTCGCCCGCGCGATGGCCGGCGACGACACGGCGCGCTTCGACGAGCTGCCCTTCGTCCACTCCGACCAGGGCTCCATGCACATCGACGTCATCGGCGCGCCCGAGGCGTGGGACCAGGTGATGATGCGCGGGACCCCGTGGATCCCGGACTGCACGGCGGTGATGCTCGACCACGGGGTCGTCGTGGGCGCGGCCACCTTCAACCGGCCCGACGACATCGCCGCCGCCGAGGCGCTCATCCGGGCCCGCGCGGTGCCCGATCCGCGGGCGCTGCTCGACGCGTCGATCCCCCTCGACGCGCTCGTCACCGGCTGAAGCGCGTTTTTCGCTAACGCGTACGGGGAGCTCTCTGTCGTGTCGGGGTGAGCGGCATACGGCGCCGCCCAGCCAACGATGGGGTCCCCATGCGAATGACGCGAATCCTGTTCCTCGCCAGCGCGCTCGTCGCCACCGCCGCTTGTGACGGCGAGTCGTCGAGCCAGGGCGGCGTCGCCGACGCGACCGCCGACGTGATCGCCTCCGACGCGGTCGACGACACCGGCGCGACGACGACCACGACCGACACGACGACGACCGAGGCCGACACCAGCACCACCGGCACCGACACCGCCTCCACCGACACGGGCACCGTCCACGACGTCGTGACCGTCCCCGACACCTCGGGGAGCGACGTCACCCTCATCCACTTCGCCGGCGCCACGATCACCGTCGAGGGCAGCGGCGTGGACATCAGCGGGACGGTGGCGACGATCTACCAGCCCGGCGTCTACCGCGCGGACGGCACCTCCTCGGACGCCCGCCTGGTCATCGACAGCGCCGCCGACGGCACGGTCTACCTGACCCTGGCCGGGGTGGACCTCACCAGCGCGACCAACGCCCCCATCGCCATCATGTCGGCCGACGACGCGGTCCTCGTGCTCGAGGACGGCACCACCAACCGGGTCACCGACGCCCAGAGCTACGTCTTCGCCGACGGCGAGGACGAGCCCAACGCCGCCGTCTTCAGCAAGGACGACCTCACGCTCACCGGCAACGGCACGCTCGTCGTGACCGCCCGCTACAACGACGGCGTCGCCAGCAAGGACGGCCTCGTCATCGGCGGCGGGACGCTCACGATCGACGCGGTCGACGACGGCATCCGCGGCAAGGACTACGTCGTCCTCGCCGGCGGGCACATCGTCGTGGACGCCGGCGGCGACGGCGTGAAGTCCGACAACGCCGAGGACACGGCCCTCGGCTACGTCAGCGTGGAGGGCGCGAGCCTCGAGATCCGCGCGGGCGCCGACGGCATCGACGCCGAGACCGAGGTCGCCGTCCTCGCCGGCACCGTCGACATCACCACCGGCAGCGGCGCCGGCGGCTACGTGGCCAGCGACGCGTCGCTCAAGGGGCTCAAGGGCACCGCGAGCGTCCTCGTGAGCGGCGGCGACATCACCCTCGACACCGCCGACGACGGCATCCACTCGAACACGTCGGTCGTCATCAGCGGCGGCACGATCACCATCGCGACCGGAGACGACGGCATCCACTCGGACGCGGACCTCACCATCAACGGCGGGACCCTCGACATCACCGAGTGCTACGAGGGCCTCGAGGGCCTCGACCTGGTCATCGACGACGGCGTCATCCGCCTCGAGGCCAGCGACGACGGCATCAACGGGGCCGGCGGCGTCGACGGCTCCGGCGGGACCTGGGGCCCGCCCGGCGGCGGCGGCAGCAGCGGGTCCGCGACCTTCACCATGACGGGCGGCTACGTGGCCGTGAACGCCGCGGGCGACGGCGTCGACATCAACGGCAGCGCGACCATGTCGGGCGGGACGCTCACGGTCAGCGGGCCGACCGCGTCGAACAACGGCGCGCTCGACTACGACGGGACCTTCGTCATCTCCGGCGGCCTCGTCGTCGCGGCCGGCAGCTCCGGCATGGCCGAGGCGCCGAGCGCCCAGGGCTCGACCCAGCGCTCGCTCCTCGTCGGCTTCACGACGACCCAGTCGGCGGGGACGCTCTTCCACCTGCGCACGGCCGCCGGGCAGGAGCTCGTGACCTACGCCCCCGCGAAGCAGTACCAGTCGGTCGCGTTCTCGTCCCCCGACCTCGTCGTCGGCCAGAGCTACCAGGTCTACGTCGGCGGCAGCGCGACCGGCAGCGTCTCCGACGGCCTCTACAGCGGCGGGCAGTACACGCCCGGCACGCTCTACCAGACGTTCACCGTGACCTCCACGGTGACCACCGTCGGGTCCGTGGGCGGCGGACCCGGCGGCGGCGGCGGTGGGTTCTGACGGTACCCCCAGCGCCGCTGGGCGGGCCGCGCCGACCTCACCTGGCGCGGCTCGCCTCTCTCGACCTTCGCTCCGGCCGCCGGCCGCGCCCCGACGGGGCCCTCTCCAGCCGGTCCGGCGGCCGCCTCTGGCCGCGCCTCCGCGACTACGCCTTCGCCTTGTCGAAGCCCCCGGTCTCGGCCATCTGCTCGAACATCTCGACCAGCGTGACGTCGAGCGGGCGGTAGCTCAGGCCGAGCTCGCGGACGCCCTTGGCGTTGTCCCCCTTCCAGGGCAGGCCGATGTTACGGTTGACGACCTTGCGGGTCAGGAGCTTGTTCTTCATCGGCCCGACGAGCCAGACGACCCACTTGGGGAGCGAGCGCTTCGGGAGCGGGTAGCGGTCTCCGAAGCGCTCCCGCAGGAGCGTGGCCATCTCGCGGATGTCGGTGTTGTGGCCGACGATGATGTTGCGCCCGTTCGCCTCCGGCGTGAACCCGGCGCGGTAGTGCGCCTCGGCCAGGTCGCGCACGTCGACGACGCCCATCCCGTAGGCCGGCGCGCCGATCTTGAAGGTCCCGTCGCCGAACTGGCGCAGCAGCGCGAAGCTCTCGGAGGTGCCGAAGGGGTTGGTCCCCGGCCCCATGACCAGCGCCGGGTTGAGGACGACCAGGTCCCAGCGGCCCTGGGCCTCGGCGATCTTCCACGCCTCCTGCTCGGCCACGGTCTTGGAGTACGAGTACGGCTGGTGCGCCAGGGACGAGGACGTGTTCCAGACCGCCTCGTCGAAGATCCCGTTCGGGGTCTCGCGCATGTCGATGTTGTCCCCGTACACCGCGGCGCAGCTGCTCGTCACGACGACGCGCCGCACGCTCTCGGTGCGGTTGGCCTCCTCGAGGACGTTGCGCGTCCCGAGCTGAGCCGGCTCCACCAGCTCCTTCTGCGGGTCCTTCACCTCGCTCGTGAACGGCGAGGCGGTGTGGAAGACGAGCTCGCAGCCCTTCATCGCCTCGGCGTAGGCGCCCTCCGTCAGCAGGTCCGCGGCGAAGTACCGGATCTCGCCCGGCGCGGCCTCGGCCATGGCGTCGAGGTGGGCGCGCTTCTTGGCGTTGCCGGGGTCGCGCACCGCGGCGTGCACGGTGTGCCCGCGGTCGAGCAGGGTCTTCACCAGCCAGCCGGCTACGTAGCCGGTCGCGCCGGTCACCATCACCGGGGCCTTCGGGTCGATCGTCGCCATCGTCTCCTCCTGCGTCACCGTGCGCGGTCTGCGCTGCCAGGAGGCTACACTTCACGGCGCGAGACGCCAGCCGGGAAGCGCGGCGATCGACCCCGGGAGGGGGCCGACGCGCCCTCCGCTCACGCGGGGACCGGCGTGGACGCCCGCGGGACCGCGACGCCGTGGGCCGCGAGGGCCTGCTGGACGGCCGCCGCCACGGCGCGCCCGCTGGCCATCGCGCCGACGATTCCGTGGGCGGTCCGGGTGGAGGCGCCGCAGACGTGGAGGCCCGGGAGGATCGGCGCGTAGCCCGGGCGCCCGCTGCCGAACTGCTCCGGGGTGCAGGCCAGGCCATAGCTGGTCCCGCCGGTCGCGCGGGTGTAGCGGCTGTGGGTGAGCGGCGTGGCCGACTCGCGGAAGACGATGTGGTCGGCGCTCCCGGGGAAGCGCCGCTCGAGGAGGCCGACGAGGGCGTCCTCGACGGCCTGCTTGCGCTCGAGATACGCGGGGTTGCGCTTGTAGGACCAGGCCTCCGGCGCGTCGCCGCCGGTCACGCCCCAGACGCGCGGGTCGCCCGAGACCATCGTCATCACCTCGACGTTGGTGACGCCTGGCGGCGCGTGGTGCGGGTTGTCGGGGTCCTTGAAGGTCGCGCTGGTGATGTAGGCGGCGCGGGCGGTGGGGCGCTCGTCGCGGGCGATCGCGGCGTACATCGCGTCGATGTCGTAGTCGTCGAACATCCAGACGTTCGACGCGCCCATCCCCTTGGCGGCCATGTCCGCCTCGACGCCGAGGCAGGTGATGAAGAGGGCGCCGGCCATCTCGAAGCCGTCGACGCGGCGCGCCCAGGCGCTCGGCAGGTGCTCGCGGCCGACCAGCTCGTTCAGGGTCCTGATGAGGTCGGCGTTGGAGACGACCGCCCGGGCCCGCACCTGCTGGGCCGGGTGGTGGCGCCGCGCCTCGGTCTCGACGCCGACGGCGCGGCCGCCCTCGATCAGCACGCGGCCGATGGGCTGGCGCAGGTGGACGCTGCCGCCGTGGGCCTCGATGGTGTCGGCGAGGTGGTCGGCGAGGGTCTGACCGCCGCCGCGGGGGTAGTAGGCGCCGAGGAAGTAGTGATCGGCGAGCCCGGCGTGGAGGAGCGCGCTGACCCGCGAGGGGGGCAGCGCGTAGTCGCCGTTCTGGCCGAGCAGGACGGCCTTCAGCCTGGGATCGCGGGTGCAGCTGTCGAGGAACGCGCCGATGGTGGCGTTGCGGTAGGGGATGAGCACCCGGTGGCGCGTCAGGATGTGCCACAGCGCGCGCGGGCCGAGGCGGCCGTCGGCCGGGAGCATGCGGCCGACCTCGCGCACCGCGCGGACGAGGGAGAGGTAGCGGTCGACGCCGCGGCGCTCGGCGGGGAAGAGGTCGAGGAGGCGCTGGCGGTAGAGGTCGAGGTCGGACGGGACGCGCACCTCGAGGTCGGGGAAGACGAGGGTGTCGAAGCCGTCGGGGTCGAGCGGCACGAAGTCGAGCTCGATCCCGACCCCGGCCAGGATGGACGGGATGCCGCCGCCCGGGCCGCAGTCGCCGACGTAGTGCAGGCCGATGTCGAAGTGGTAGCGCGCGTCGCGGCCGCCGCGCGAGAAGACGGTGGCGCTGCCGCCGGCGACGTAGTGGCCGTCGAAGCAGGCCACGCGCAGGCCGCGGGTCGCGAGGTAGGCCCCGGCGGTGAGCCCGCCCATGCCGGTGCCGATGATGGCGACGTCGACGGCCTCGGGGAGCGGCTGGCGGGCACGCTGCCGGGTGGCTTCGGGGGGGCCGGGCTCGGGGTAGGGGTCGACGGTCATGGCCGGACCTCGCGTGGCGCGCGTGTTCTGGGATCTCGGCCAGGGTAGGGCGGCGCGCGGGCGTCGTCGAGAGCGCGGAGCCCTTCGGCGGCGATCGCGCCCGACCGCGCCGGTGTTGCGTCGCGACACCCCGCGTGCGAGGTCCGGTTCCTTCCTGCGTCCCGGTTTGCTACGCTCCGCCGAAGGTGTGCGCGGCAGGTCCCGCGCCGCCTCCCCGGGCTACGGCTCGATGCGCTCCAACACAGCTTTGCGACGCCAGGAGGGACCGCGATGCGCCACGCTGCGGCTCTGATCACCGTCTCCATCTCCCTCATCGCCGCGGGCTGCGGCGGCGGCAGCACGACGCCGAGCGCCACGTGCACCGACGGCGTCATGAACGGCACGGAGACGGCCATCGACTGCGGTGGCGACGAGTGCGAGAAGTGCGCCGCGAGCCAGGGCTGCGCGGTCGCGGGCGATTGCCTCAGCGGGATCTGCGGCGACGACGGGCTCTGCGCCTGCGAGGACGGCTACGAGGCGTCGAACGGCACCTGCGTGAACGTCGACGACTGCGACCCGAACCCGTGCGAGAACGGCGGGACGTGCGCGGACGGGGTCAACTCGTTCACCTGCACCTGCGAGACCGGGTTCTCCGGGCCGACCTGCGCGACGGCCGATCCGTGCACGCCGAACCCGTGCAAGAACGGCGCGACCTGCACCGCCGGCCTCGACGGGGCGGAGTGCGCGTGTCCGGCGGGCTACTGGGGCGGCGACTGCGCGAACACCTGCAACACGCCCGCGCACTGCGAGGGCGACGTGAGCTGCGCCCAGGCCGACGGCACCAACCCGGTGTGCAGCGCCTGCCAGGCGGGCTGGAAGGGCACGGCCTGCGCCGACGACGTCAACGAGTGCGACGAGGGGCTCGACGACTGCGCCGAGACCGCCCGCTGCGTCAACACCATCGGTAGCTTCACCTGCGGGTGCCCGGTCGGCAGCGTCGGCGACGGCACCGTGTGCGAGACCTGCGAGGCGGGCAAGTGGGGCGTCGACTGCGAGCAGGTCTGCGTCGGCGGGCACTGCTCCGGGGCGCCGACGTGCGATCCGGTCGACGGCTCGAACCCCGCCTGCGAGGGCTGCTCCGACGGCTACACCGGCCCCGACTGCTCGGCCACCTGCGACGCCGGCAACTGCAAGAACGGCGCGGTGCGCTGCGACCAGAGCGACGCGACGGCGCGCGAGTGCTACCAGGGCTGCACCGACGGCTGGTACGGCACCGCCTGCGACACCGCCTGCGAGACCGACAAGTGCAAGCTCGCCGAGGGCGCGGTGGTCGCGTGTGACCAGACGACCGGCGTCCCGTCGACCTGCCCGGCGTGCCAGCCCGGCTTCACCGGCCCCTCGTGCCAGGCGGACTGCACCCAGGGCAACTGCCTGGGCACCGTGACCTGCGCCCAGGCGAACCCCGACCAGGGGCGCCTCTGCACCGAGGGCTGCGTCGACGGCTGGCGCGGCGAGACCTGTGAGGGGGCGTGCCCGCCGCACGCGCACTGCCTCGGCACCTCGGCCTGCGACCAGACCACCGGGACGACGCTCTCCTGCGCGTCCTGCGAGGGCGGCTACTGGGGCGCGACCTGCGGGACGACCTGCGCGACCCCGCAGCACTGCACGGGCGCCGTGACCTGCCAGAAGGACACCGGCATCGCGATCAGCTGCGGCGAGTGCCTCCCCGGCTACTTCGGGACGTCCTGCGACCAGAACTGCGAGATCGCCCACTGCATCGGCACGCCGATCTGCGTGAAGGCGAGCGGCGCGGCCGTGTCCTGCGACACCTGCCAGGCCGGCTACTGGGGCAACACCTGCGCGAGCGAGTGCCCGCTGATCTCGCACTGCGCCGGCGAGGCGACCTGCGACAAGACCACCGGCGAGGGCGCCTCGTGCACCCAGTGCAGCGCCGGCTACTGGGGGCCGACCTGCCAGGAGACGTGCAGCATCGCGGGCTGCGCGGGCGCCGTCACCTGCGACCAGACGACCGGCCAGCCGGTGTCGTGCTCGGTGTGCGAGCCCGGCAAGTGGGGCCCGACCTGCACGAACAACTGCACCCGCGGCAACTGCACCGGCGAGGTCACCTGCGACCAGGTGACCGGCGTGCGCCAGACCTGCGAGGGCTGCGAGGACGGCTACTGGGGCGCCACCTGCACCAGCGCCTGCCAGACCGGGCACTGCGCCGGCGCGGTCGGCACCTGCGACAAGGACAGCGGCGTCCCGACGGGGTGCCCGGGCGGCTGCGTCGACGGCTACTGGGGCGCGACCTGCCAGAGCGCCTGCGCTCAGGGCTACTGCAGCGGGACGGTCACGTGCGCGCAGGTGGGTGGCGCGGCCATCTCCTGCGGCGCCTGCGTCGCCGGCCACTGGGGTCCGACCTGCGCGAGCGCGTGCGACAAGGGGAACTGCGTCGGCTCGCCGACCTGTGACAAGACCACCGGCACGGCCATCTCCTGTCCGGGCTGCGCGGTCGGCTACTGGGGCACGACCTGCGGCAGCAGCTGCACCCACACCGGCTGCGAGGGGGCCATCGTCTGCAACCAGACGAGCGGCGACGCGACCGGCTGCGCCGCGTGCACCGCGGGCCGCTGGGGCACCACCTGCGACAACAGCTGCACCCAGGGGAACTGCACGGGGACCGTCAGCTGCTCGAAGTCGAGCGGCCTGACGACGTCGTGCACGGGCTGCCAGACGGGCTACTGGGGCGGCACCTGCGCCATCGCCTGCGAGCAGGGCAACTGCGCGTCGGCGATGACCTGCGCCCAGGACACCGGCCTCGCGACGGCGTGCCCGGCCTGTGACGCGGGCTTCTGGGGGACGACCTGCGACGCGGCGTGCGACGCCGGCCACTGCGCGGGCGACTACACCTGCGCGAAGACGACCGGCACGCCGCTCACCTGCTCGGCCTGCGACGCGGGCTGGCTCGGCGCCCTGTGCGACAGCTACGCCGTCCAGAGCTGCGTCGAGTACCTCGACAACGGCCAGACGACGAGCGGCAAGTACACCATCGATCCCGACGGCGCCGCGGGCGACCTGACCGCCATCGAGGTGTGGTGTGACATGAACACCCACGACGGCGGCTTCTCCTTCTTCAAGGTGCAGATGGGGACGGCGGTCAACGCGGCCCAGGCCGAGCAGATCTGCGCGGACTACGGGATGCAGCTCTTCATCCCGCGGAGCGCCCAGCACCTCGCGTCGGCCTTCGCGGTGGCGACGAGCGGCGGCTACGGCCCCGACGGCAGCGCCGAGTACCTGCGCATCATGGGCATCTACCCGAACGCGGCCGGCGCGGCCTGCGCCAACCAGCCCTTCAACAGCGGCAACACCGGCTGCAACTGGGCCGCCTCCGACGGCGGCGCCTACTGGGTGTCGAACCGGACCGACATCGGCCAGCCCAACGGCAACAACAACCTCGACGGGTCGATGTCGTACTCGTTCAACGTCGACGGCGCCGTGACGGCCTACGACGACGTGGCCGGCGTGGGCTACACCTCCGACCGCTTCATCTGCGACCTCGGCGACCGCACCTTCATCGGCCACAGCTGCCAGGACTGGTACGACGCCGGCTTCCACATCAGCGGCACCTACACCATCGACCCCGACGGCCCCGGCGGCGCCATCGCCCCGTACCAGACCTACTGCGACCAGGTCACCAACGGCGGCGGCTGGACGCGCATGGTTGCCTGGGACCGCGCGGCCGGGAGCACCCTCGCTCAGCTCGCGCAGCAGATGACCCTGCTCACGAACCAGATGGGCGAGTTCACGGACCGCTCGGGATACAGCGAGTGGAGCGACTGGGACTCCAGCGCCGACGTGCTCGCCTACCAGAAGGTCGTGCCCTTCCCGAACGCCGGCGAGGTCCGGGTCGACATCCACTACCAGGGCATCAGCATGGATGACTCGGCGACGTTCGTCTTCGGGATCGTCAACGGGGCGCCGGTCGACATCGTGTGCGGTGACGACATCACGCCCCTCGGCAACCTGTCGGCCTACACCGCCGCCGAGCAGGCCTACTTCCCGTCGTACTCGTGCCCGAACGCCGGCATCAGCCCCGACAACTGGACCTGGAACGGCGTCTACCAGAAGGATCTCGGGACGTCGGTCAGCGCGCTCCGCTTCCACAGCCTCCACTGGGACGGCGGTGGCGGCGACTCGAGCTGGCTCTACCGGCTGAACATGTGGGTCCGCTGATCCGCACGGCGTGACCTTCGCCGACGCGCGGACAGGCGCGGCCGCCGTCCTCTCCCTCGGGAGGCGCGCGGCCGCGTCGGCGCGGTCCCGTGCTCCGCTCGGCCCCTCCTCCGCGCGTCCCGAAAGGCAGCTTCCCATGCGTCTCCCGCTCCTCCTGGCGTCGGCCCTCGCGCTGGCGGCGTGCTCCGGCGACCCGGCCGTCACCGCCGACGCGGCGGACACCGGCGAGGATCCGGGCCCCGTCGACACCGCGGACCCGGACGCCGCGGCGCCGGACTGCGCGCCGTACGCCTACGCCTTCCGCACCCTCGTGCCCGGCCCCTGCGAGCCGGGCTACGACGGTGACCTGGCCGCGCTCGCCCGCCGCTACGAGCGGAGCTTCCACGTCTTCAGCGCCGCCGCCCTGGGCGCCAACGCCGACGTCGGCTTCGCCCTCGAGAACACCGCCGATCGCGACGCCATCAGCGCCTTCCTCGCCGACTCCGACGGCTGGGACTTCGCCGCCGCGACCGGCCGCGACCCGGTCGCCATCGCCACCTCGACCCAGAAGGTGACCGGCCTCTACGCCGGCGTCGGCATCGCCGCCGACGCTTTCCGCTACGCCGTCCTCCGCGACCAGGGCTACCCCGCCGACGAGGTCGAGCGTGCGCGCGGCTTTCTCCTGCGCGGCCTCGAGGTCCTGCACATCGCGACCGAGATCACCGGCATCCCCGGCGGGATGGTGCGCTCCATCGGCCGCCGCGACCTGCCCGGGGCCGGCCAGAGCGAGCTCGTCCCGCTCTTCGACGACCACGGCACCGCGCTCCCCGAGACGAAGAACAACGGCGCCTGGCGCGCCGACAACTCCGCCGGCGGCCAGTACCCCGAGCTGGTCTGGGAGGACTCCTGCAGCCGCGACATGGCGCTCGGCTGGGTCACCGCCTACGGCGCCGCCTGGGAGGTCATCGGCGACGACGCGACCATCGCGGCCGACGTCAAGGCGCGCCTGCGCGCCGACGCCAAGGCCATCGGCGACCACCTCCGCGTCGTCCGCGACAACGGCTACGACCTCGAGCTCTACGACCCCGACGGCCGCCGCACCCTCCACGGCTGCGTCAACGAGCACAACTTCGACTGCCAGGCCTACGTCGACTTCGTCGACAACGGCTTCCACGCCGTCATGGCCCTCGGCATGGTGGGCGCCCTGGCCTACGCCAGCGGCGACGCGGACCTCGCCCGCTACCTGAAGGACGACCTCATCGCCGCCCGCGGCCTGCCCGCGATGCTCCTCGAGGACGCGGTGCTCAACCTCGACACCGGCTACGACACCAACTTCAGCGGCGTGAACATGACCTTCGGCGGCGCGCTCCTCGCCCTCCGCTACGTCGACGACGCCGCGACCCGCGACGTCGTGCGCGAGGCCGTCGACACCCACCTCTATCACCGCGAGGGCTCCGTCTGGGAGCCGGTCGACATGGGCCAGTCGCTCTTCGACTTCGTCTACGCCCACGCCCTCACCGGCGGCTCGGTCTTCGGCCCGCCCACCGCCGCGCCGGACCAGGACGCCGTCGACCGCGGCGTCTCCACGCTCCTCGGCTTCCCGAGCCCACCATACTGGGACGCCGCCGTGGTCCACTGCCCCGACGCCACCTGCGACTGCGACCACACCGCCGTCCCCGAGGGGGCCGAGGTCTGCACGGTGGCCGGCGCCGGCCCGACGGTGGACGTCCTCGGGTGCCGCGGCCGCGGCTGCGCGCTCATCGCGGCGGCCCCCCTCCCCAAGCGCTACCGCTCGCCCTCGAACTACGAGTGGCGCTCGTCGCCCTACCGCATCAACGGCGGCGGCGACGGCTCGGTCCTGCTCCCGGGCGTCGACTTCCGCTTCGCGTACTGGCTCGGGCGCTACCTGCGCGTGCCCTGAGGGGCCGGCCGCACCCGCACGAGCCGCGCCGTGCCCGGCTGGTCGCGCTCCTTCGCGCGCGTCATCACGATGATGACGTCGCCCGCGCCGCCGCTCAGGTAGGCGTCCTCGGGGAGCCCCGCGATGGGGGCGCCCTCCCGCCCGAAGACGACCGCCTGCCCGGCGGTGAAGCCGCCGATCGCGGCCGGCGTGACGTGGAAGGTGCCGCCGGCCGGGCCCTCGACGTCCGCGAGGAGGCGCCCGTGGACATCGTAGCGGCGGACCCGGCCGGCGCCGGGCAGGACCAGCGTGTCGCCGTCCCGGGCCGCGCTGCCGTAGGGCGGCAGGTCGACGAGGACGAGCTTGCCGTCGACGGTCGCGAGCGCGATCTTGCCCGGCTTCTCGCCGCCATAGACGAGGGGCTCCTCGCGCCCCCCGAGGGCGACGACGCGGCTCGCCCCCTCGGCCGCCGCGTGCCAGCGCTCCTTGCCCGTGCGGAGGTCGCGGCAGCGGACCACATCGTCGACGAGGACGACGACGGCGTCTCCGTCGCCCGTGAGGTCGCCGTTGAAGGGCGTCTCCTCGCCCTCGGCGGCGACCTTCCAGAGGAGCGCGCCGGTGCGGGCGTCGACCGCCCCGGCGGCCCGCGTCGACTCGCTCACGACCCAGGCGACGGTCCCGTCGCGGACGCCCGCCCAGGTGAGGCCGTCCTTCACGAGCTCCGAGGTCTTCCACCGCACCTCGCCGGACCTCGGGTCGACGCCGGCGAGCATCGCGGACGCGCGGAAGAAGCTCTGGTGGCCGGCCTCCTTGTCCTCGACGGCGACGACGGCGAGGTCCCCGGCGCGGCCGAGGAGGGTGCGCGCGGAGCGGAGGAAGTGGGTCGAGTGGGGCTGGGACAGGTCCTCGTAGATGTGGATCTCGCTGGCCGGGAAGTACGGGCCGAGCTTGATGGGGTCGAGCGCGAAGAGCCACAGCCCCACCTCGCAGGTCGCCGCGCCGAGGGTGCCGCGGACGTCGAGCTGGCAGGTGGCGCGGTTGTGGACGACCTCACCGCTCCGGAGGACCTTGCCGGTCTTCGGGGAGAGCTCCATCAGGGTCGGGCCGGCCCAGAAGAAGAGGCGGCCGCCGATGACCTGGAGCGTGTGGTAGCCGTTGGCCTTCTTCTGGACCTGGCGGCGCCAGCGGCGCTTGCCGGTCGTCACGTCGACGCCGGTGACGTGCAGGAGGTCGGCGTCGAGGGCCACGGCGACGCCGTCGACCACCTCGACCTGCCAGGCGCGCCCCTCCCAGAGCACCTCGGGGCCTGGCGGGGCCTCCGGAGCGGCGCTCACGGCGGGCGGGGAGGCGACGAGGAGCAGGGCGCAGACGAGAACGAGGCGGCTCATGGCGGCAGCGTACCGCGACCATGGCCGCCTCGGTTGTCACAATCTCGTGATTGTTCGGGGCGATGCGCCGACCCGGCGGGGCGGACGTGCGTGCGGCGCGCCCCGCGGTCGGTCCGGTGCCGCTACTCGGCGGGCCCGATCATCCCGTCGTCGATCCAGGCCTGGATCGTGTCCTGCTCGGCCTGGGTGAGGCAGGCGGCGTTGCCCGCGTCCGTCGTCGGGTCGCCGGTGCAGCCCTTGCCCTTGGGCATCTCCCCGGCCGCGATGCGGACGATGGTGCAGGCGCCCTTCTTGAGGCCGCTGCAGGCGGCGGCGTCCTTCAGGGCGTCGGCGTAGGCCGCGGCGATGTCGGCGGCGCCGATGTTGTGCCCGCCCGAGCCGCCGGTCGTGTGGCAGGACCCGCACTTGGCCGCGAAGATGGCGTGCGGCCCCTCGAAGCTGTTCACGGTCGCCGTGGTGTCGGTGGCGGTCGTGTCGTCGGCCGTGCTCGTGTCGTCGGCCGTGCTCGTGTCGTCGGCCGTGCTGGTGTCGTCGGCCGTGCTCGTGTCGTCGGCCGTGGCCGTGTCGTCGGCGGTGCTGGTGTCGTCGGCGAGGGCGTCGTCCCCGCCGGTGTCGGTCGCGGTCGACGTGTCCGTCGTCGCGGTGTCCGAGTCGCTCGAGCCGCTGTCACCGCAAGCGACGAGCGGGGCCGAGGCAAACGTCAGGATGGCGGCGAGCACGCCGCACCGGGAACGCCAGGTGCTCATGAAACCTCCAGAAATGGCTGAATGGTGATCAAGCTAGCAAGCCGCTCCGCTTGTGTCAGGCCCATTCTGGCACTTGTCGTGGCCGGTCCTTGACCGTTCGGTGGGAACCCGCTCAGCTAGCGTCATGCACCACGCCCTGCTTCCGCTGCTGGTCGTCGCGCTCTCCGGCGTGGCCAGCTCCGCTCACGCGGTGTCCCTGAGCCTCCAGTCGGAGACGACGCCGTACCCCGGGATCACGGTGCGCAAGTACCGCACCTCGAGCCCGGCGACGAACGTCTGGGTCGCCCGGATCGACCTGTGCACGAGCCGCGTCCACCTCGACGCGACGAAGACCCCGACCGGCACCAGGACCGCCGCGAGCTACGGAAGCGCGTCCGGCGCCCAGCTCGTCGTGAACGGCGACTTCTTCAAGACGAGCCCGCTCCACGTCTACGGAGACGCCGTCGGCAACGGCGTCCGCTGGCCGTACTCGAAGAGCGGCCTGCACGCGAGCTACGCGAGCGAGTGGTTCTATCACCGCTACGGCTGGATCGCCTTCGGCCCCGACTGGGTCGACTACACCCACACCGAGCAGGTGAAGCTCCACGGCGGGCCGGCGACCGGCTGGCGGCCGACCAAGGTCGCGCCGCCGCTCCGCCCCGGCACCCTCGCCCTGGTCAGCGGCTTCCCCGAGCTGGTCGTCGACGGCGCCCAGGTCACCTGCAGCTCGCCGACGGCGTCGACGTGCTTCCCGGACCGCACCGACATGCGCGCGCGGCACCCGCGCACGGCGATGGGGCTGACCCAGGACAAGGAGACCCTGCTCCTCGTCGTCGTGGACGGCCGCACGTCGTCGTCCGCCGGGATGTACGGCTCGGAGCTGGCGGAGCTGATGAAGAAGCTCGGCGCCTGGGTCGCCTTCAACCTCGACGGCGGCGGGTCGACGCAGATGTGGCTCGACGGGCAGGGCTACCTCAACAACACCAGCGGCAACAACGGCGGCGGCGGCGCGCGCGCCATGGTCAACCACTGGGCGGTCTTCGCCGGGACGACCGGCGGCAAGCCGACGCGCCCCGGTCACTGCCTGTCCTCGGCGCCCTGCCAGGTGATCCCGGCGGCCGGCGGCAAGGTCGAGGACAGCTCCGCGTGCTTCCAGTCCTTCGGGCCGCCGGCGTACTGGCGCAAGGTGACGACCGCGGGCAGCGGCGGGACGCTGCGCTGGACCAACGCCTTCTCGTCGAGCGCGCCCAGCAACTGGGCCTGGTGGCAGCTCAACCTGGCCGAGGCCGGGCAGTACAAGGTGCAGTGGTACCGCGTCGGGAGCTACGCGAAGTTCGCCAAGACGCGCTACGTCGTGCGCGCCGACGGAGGTGAGTACACCGTCGTCGTCGACCAGGGCGCCGGGAGCAACGGCTGGCGCGATCTCGGGACGTGGGACTTCGCGGCCGGCGGCGACCAGTGGGTCGCCGTCTACGACAACGACAGCGGCTCGGTCGCCGCCGACCAGCACATCATCGCCGACGCCGTGCGCCTCGTCCGCGTCGGCCCGTGGTGCGGCGACGACAGCTGCGAGCAGGGCGAGACCTGCGCGAGCTGCCCCGGCGACTGCGGCGCTTGCCCGAGCTGCGGCGACGGGGACTGCAACGGGAGCGAGACCTGCACGAGCTGCCCCGGCGACTGCGGGCCGTGCCCGCCGAGCTGCGGCGACGGGGACTGCAACGGGAGCGAGACCTGCACGAGTTGCCCCGGCGACTGCGGGCCGTGCCCGCCGAGCTGCGGCGACGGGGACTGCAACGGGAGCGAGACCTGCACGAGCTGCCCCGGCGACTGCGGGCCGTGCCCGCCGAGCTGCGGCGACGGGACCTGCGACGACGACGACGAGACCTGCGCGAGCTGCCCCGACGACTGCGGGGAGTGCGCACCCGACGCGGGCCCCGAGCCCGCCGCCGAGCCCGGGCCCGAGCCCACCGTCGAGCCGGAGGTCGAGCCCGTCGCCGAAGAGGTCCCCGATGTGGTCGAGACCTCCGACGTGGACGACTGGAACAAGGACACGGCGGTCTCTCCCGACGGGACGACGAGCGCCGGTGGGACCACGCCTCTCACGCCGATTCGGACCCACCACCTCAGCGAGAGCGTCGACGCCGGCGGCGGCTGCGCAGGCGGCGGCCCGGCCTCGGTGGGATGGACCCTGGGCGCCCTCGTCGGGCTCCTGGTCCTCCGCCGGCGGCGACGCGTCTGACGGCCCGAGGGATGGCGGTTGCAGCGCGTCAGATTGCGGGTATCGAGACTCGCTGTGGGCTTGCTATGTTCGGAGCGAGCGTTCGCGCAGCAAGCCACCGTCCGAACGACCGCGGAGCACGCCGTGTCCTGTCGCAATGCAAAGCCGTTGACCGCGCTCTTGGGGCTCCTCATCGCCGTCGCGGGGGGCTGCGCCGAGGGCGGGGTCGCGGTCGACGGGCCGCGCCTCGCCGTGGACATCGCCGCCTTGAGCCTCAGCGGCGTCGGGGACGTGGTCTGGGACGTCGAGGTGCGCAACGGGGCGAGCACGCCGGAGGTCCTCTGGCAGCGCCGGCTCACCTCGTCCGGCTACGGCGATGGGGCGGGCTCGGCGAGCTACGTCGGGACCTGCGACGCCTCCTCCGGGGTGGACTCGAACACCGTCCGTGTCTGGGTCGTCGGCGTCTTCTCCGGCGCGGTCAGCGCCGCCGGAACCTTCGCCTCCGGCGCGCCGAACGGCGTCAGCGGAGACGCCGTGGACTTCCAGAACCCGACCGCCGGCGGCCCCCTCGAGCAGACCGTCGTCTGCCGCGAGAACGCCGACGTCGCGGTTCGATTCGACGTCGCGCTGTTGCGGCCCGCGCAGCAGGGCTTCTTCGACGTCGCGGTGAACTTCTCGAGCCTCTTCTGCTCGGCGAAGCTCGACTGCGAAGGCCCCGAGGGCGCGCCCCTCGAGCTCCTCTTCGACGCCGATGGCGCCCGCGCGCGCACGGTCGTCGTCGGCCTGGCGTGTACCGGCGACGTCGCGACCGGCGCGCGCACCTATCTCTACCACGACGCCGTGGAGCTCGCGTGCGCGGGCGGCCGCAGCGCGATCGTCGACGCGAGCGCTGGGCCCGGCAACCTCAGCGAGGGCGCGGGCATCACCTCCACTGGGGCGTCCCCCCTCTTCGGGGCCGCCGTCTACCGGGGCCACGAGCAGCTCGGCTTCAACAAGCTCTATTGGAACGTGCTCCTCGGCGTGGAGCCCACCGCCGCGAGCTGCCAGCTCACGACGAGCGCGACCGCGTCGCCCGATCCCTTCGTCGGCCTCGCGACCCCGGCCGGCGCGACCTGGCCCTACATCACCTGGGACGTCGCCATCACCGACGGCGGTGGCCTGACCGCCTGCGGGACCCACCCCGTGAACGGGACCGGTGAGCACGCCGGCGTCGCGACCCAATACGCCGACATCACCACGCCCGAGACCTTCGACTACGCGTTCAGCAGCTCCCCCCTCGCGAGCGCCGCGCTCTGCGTCGGCGGCGCGCTGGCCGGGAGCTACGGCTGCGCCTGGACGGCCAGCGGCGAGCACGCCTTCGTCGTCCCGGCCGGCGTCACGACCCTCCACGCCAAGCTCTGGGGCGCCGCCGGCGGCACGACCACGACCAGCCCCGAGCGCCACGAGGGCGGGGCGGGCGGCTTCGTCGGCGGGGACTTCGCGGTGACGCCCGGCGAGACGATCACGGTGGAGATCAGCCCCGTCCAGACGTCGACCTACGGATCGACGGCCTTCGGCGGCCTCGGCGGCCCCCGCGCCGCGGTCTGGCGCGTCAGCGCGACCGACGAGCTCCTCGTCGCCGGGGGCGGCGGCGGCTCGGGCAGCTGGTGCGT
>SBGO01000773.1 GCA_006226565.1 Deltaproteobacteria bacterium
CCGGCGCCGTCGCTGCGGTCGGGGTCGCGAGGTGCGGCTCCTCGGCGGGCGAGCGGGTGAGCAGGAACACGGCGACCGCGCCGCCCACGACGACCGCGCCGATGGCGAGGCGCCGCCGCACCTGGGAGGTCCGGCGCGGGATGACCAGCGCCCCGAAGGTGTGCTCGTGGACTCCGAGGTCGTTCGGGGCGTCGTCGCCGCGCTCCACGCCCTCGAAGATGGAGCGGGTGCGGGGCCGCGAGCGGGCCGGGCCACCGGAGACGCTGACGTCCTCCTTCGCGACCTCGTCCGAGATGAACACCGACGGTCCGGCGGGGCGGGGGTTTCGCCGCGTGGTGACGCGCTCCGTTCGCGCGACCTTCCGCGACCGCGGCCCGGCAGGCAGCGGCGGAGGCCCATCCTGCGTCGTCGTCGGCTTGCGCGCGGACGTCGGACGCGACGGCGCGTCATCCGCAGACCTGCGATCGATCATTGCTGCCCCCCTGTCACGGCCGGCGAGACCTGGCCGACCCCCCTCCAGGAGAAGGTAGCAGACGAAGCGGTTCGTTTCGAAATCGCCAGCGACGTCAGAGGCGTCTTTGTTGCGCTGCAACGTGCGCCGCCCGGTCAGCCCAGGTGCTTGAGCGCTTCACGGCGTGAGAGACCGCTCATCCGGTCTCCGGCGCGGTCGACGAAGGCCCGCACCCAGGCGGGGTCGGTGCGGGCGTATTGACGCAGCGCCCAACCGATCGCCTTTCGCAGCCAGAAGGTCCGCGACGCCAGGGCGGGCTCGATCGCGTCGGCCAGGAGCGCCAGATCCGTGTCCTCGCCGCGCTGCAGCTGGGCGATGATCGCGCTGCGTCGGAGCCACAGGTCGTCGCTCGCGATCCACGCCCGGAGACGCTCGGTGACGCGCTCGGGGTGCGCGGGCAGGAGCGTGCCGACGTGGTGGACGGCGAGCTCGTCGACGAGATCCCACCACGCCCCGCTGACGACGAGCCGCTCGTAGAGGTCGAGCGCGTCCGCGGCGCGTCGTTCGGCGTCCTCGGGCGGTCGGGCGCGCGCCGTGCGCGGGAGCCCGCGCAGCGGCCGTGCGCGTGGGTCGGCCGCGAGGTGGAGGGCGGCGTAGCGCTCCTCGCGGTGGGTCGCCTCGTCCCACAGCGTCGCGATCCAGCCGCGCCAGAGCGCGGGCTCCGTCAGCGACAGCGGTGCGAAGACCTCGCGGCAGAGGCGCTTGACCTCGGCGTTCGAGACGCCGTGGTTCGGCATCTCCGACTTCAGGTAGGCCTGCTGCTGGGCCGCGCGCTCGGGGTCGCCGGCCGCCTGGAGGCGCGCCCGAACGGTGTGGAGGAGGTCGCGTCCGGCGTCGCTCATCGTCGTCTCCGGTCAGCGCGTCAGCTGCCGCCGAATCGCCCCCACGAGGCGCTCGAGGGCCGGCGGGTGTTGGGCGAGGAAGAGCGAGGGCTCGATGAGCTCGAGCTCCATGAGCTGCGGTCGCCCGGCGCCGTCCCGGCAGAGGTCGACGCGGGCGTAGAGGAGCCGGTCCGCCAGCGGCGCGAGGGCGGCGGTCGCCAGCGCGCGCTCGTCGTCCGCGATGGGCAGCGGCCCGGTCACGTGCTCGTCGTCGCCGAGGAAGCGTGGGGACTTGCGCACCGCGTGGGTGAAGGCGCCGTCGATCCAGACGAGGGCGCGCTCGCCGGCGTCGTCCACGTCCGGCGCGTAGGGCTGCACCAGCGCGTCCCCGACGGCGAGGATGGAGGCCAGGTGGGCGTCGGCGTCGGGGTCGTCGGCCCCGAAGCGGCGGGTCAGAAACGAGCCCCCGGACACCGCCGGCTTGAGGACGACGTCGCGCCAGCCTCGCTCGGAGGCGAGCGCGGCGACGGGCGCCGGGCGATCGCGCGGCACGAGCAGCGTCGGGATCGTCGCGACGCCGCGCGCGGCGAGGGCGGCGAGGTAGCCCTTGTGGGCGTTGGCGCGCACGACGTCGGGCGGGTTCAAGAGGCGGACCCGCGTCGAGACGGCGGTGACCCAGCCCAGGAAGCGGTCGACGTCGCGGTGGTAGTCCCAGGTGGCGCGCAGGATGGCGAGATCGTGGTCGCCCCAGGCGTCGAGGGAGAGGCCGTCGTTCCAGGCCACCCAGCGCGCGTCGACGCCGACGGCGGCGAGGGCGTGGGCGAGCGGATCCCGATCGGGATCGGGCTCGGGCATGTCGACGCAGTGGACCAGGGCGACTCGCATGGCGCGGAATCCTACTCCGCTCGGGGGGGCGCACAAGCTCGGGCGCCTTCAGAGGGAGGCGCTCCGGCCGACGCAGGCGAGCGTGGCCTCGTCGCCGGAGGTGGCGTCGTCGCAGGCCGTGACCACGCGGCTCATCTCGCTCGGCGACCGGACGGCGGCCTCGAGGCAGCGGAGGGCGTGGTCGTCGCCGTAGAGCGCGGCGTCGCAGGCGGCGATGGTCGGGGTCGGGTCCCAGCGCGCACGGAGCGCGAGCGCGAGGCAGCGGAGCGCGTTCGTGTCGCCGTACATGGCCGCGTCACAGGCGAGGAGCGTGCGCGACGGGTCGGCGACGGCACTGGCGGCGACCTCGAGGCAGGCGAGCGCGTTGGCGTCGCCGAAGGTGCGGTCGTCGCAGGCGGCGACGATGGCCGCGGGCGGGTAGGGGAAGCGGGCGACGGTGTCGAGGCAGGTGGCCTCGCTGCCGCGGGTGAAGAAGGCGCCCTCGCAGGCGGCGATGACGTCGGCGTGGGACGCCCAGCTCGGCGCGGCGTCGGCCGGCGCGGCGGTCTCGGAGGTTGCGCAGCGGGCGCGGAAGGCCTGCGCCCCGCGGAGCGGGACCTCACAGGCGAGCCGCTCGGCGCTCGTCACCACGTCGAAGCGGAGGGTGTGGCGCCCGAGGGCGAGGCCGTCGAGGGCCTCGGCTTGTCCGGCGAAGGTGAGGAAGCCCCGGCCGTAGGCGAAGCCGTCGATGCGCCGCTGCAGGGTCGGGAGGCCGGCGGCCGCGGCGAGGCCGCTCGGGCGCACGTGCTCGACGAGGAGGACGGGGATGCCGCCGTCGTCGAGGACGAGCGCGCGCCACAGGCCGTCGGGCTGCGTGGCCGAGACGAGGGCGCGTACGTCGAGGCGGGCGACACGCTCAGGGCTCGCGCTCCCGGCGGCGCGGGTCGGCGGCGCCCCGAGCAGGACCGCCGCGAGGACGAGCGCCAGGACCGGGGGCGTCGGGGAACGCGGCGTGAACATGGGCGACTCCTGGGCGAGCGGGCGGGCGATACCGTCCATACGCACGAGCGCGAAGACCGATTCACGACGGGGTTGTCACGATTTCGTAGCGCGGAGGCCCGCGCCGGCCCGGTTCTTGCTGGGAACGCGCCGACAAGAGGTCGAACATGCGCTTTGCCACATGGATGCTGTTGCTCGGCGGCGCCGGCGCGATCGCGGTCGGTGTCTGGCTGCTCGTCAAGCCCGAGCCCGTCGCCGGGGCGCTCCCCGAGGAGGCGCCCCGGGTCCTGCTCGCCGCGAGCGAGGTGAGCTTCCCGGCGCCCCTCGGCGGCGTGGTCGTCGACGTGAAGCCGCCGGCGGAGCCGCCGGCGGAGCCGCCCGTGACGCCTCCCGCGACGCCCCGCGTCCG
>SBGO01000321.1 GCA_006226565.1 Deltaproteobacteria bacterium
TGGCCCCCGCTCGCCGCCGGACGCGCCGCGGCGTCGACCCAGTGCACCACGGCCTCGCTCGCGCGCATGCGGCCGAGCAGCTCGGTGAGGATCGCGTCGTCCACCGGGCCCGGCGCGCGGTCGACGATGACGCCGCCGAGGGTCTCGGCGCCGGCCTCGCCGCGGCTCGGGTGGCGCAGCGTGATCCGCGTCACCGGCGTCTCTCCGGCGAGGACGGTGACGACGACGTGGTCGCCGTCGAGGGACGCCATCAGCCCCTGGCCCCCGGCCAGCGGGCGGTCGTTGCCGATGAGGCCCGCCACCTCGGTGGCCGCCTCGGGGGGCAGGACCCAGCTCGCCGCCGTGGCGCTGGAGGGCGCGGCGAGCATCGAGACACACGCCGCGAGGGCGGCGAGAGGCGATTTCACGGGGAGCTCCGGGGGGCTGGGAGGTCGCGCGACCGCGCCGGAAGCGGCGGGTCTCTCCGGACCCCGGCGTGGCCGGGGTCCGGAAGAGAGCTTACAGGGTCACGCGTCGTCGACAACCGCGCGTCGCGACGCGCCAGCCGCCCTATGGACTCGAGATCAGGCGTACGGGAGACGGGCCGAGCGCCAGCCGTACATGCCACCCTCGAGGGAGGCGACCGACTTGAAGCCGGCGCTGGCGAGGGCGTGGACGACGCGCCCGCTGCGGCCGCCCGAGGCGCACATCACGACGATCGGCGCGTCGCGGTCGAGCTTGTTGGCGCTCATCATGAAGCTGTTGAGCGGGATGTTCTCCGCCTGGGCGACGCGGCCGGTCATCGCCAGCTCGGCCGGCTCGCGGACGTCGATGAGGCGGAAGCGGCCCACGTTCTTGGCGACCCAGTGGCAGTCGACCTCGGGGAGGCCGTTGGTCCGGAAGACCGCCTCGCGCAGGTTCTCGGTGTTCGCCATCCGCTCGGCGGTGTGGATGTCCTGGAGGCCCTTCACGTCGAGGTTCCAGGCGAGCATGCCGCCCTCGACCGAGGCGACCGTCTTCACCCCCGCGCGCCGCAGCGCCTCGGCCGCCTGGGCCGAGCGGCGGCCGGAGCGGCAGACCAGCACCAGCGGCTGATCCTTGTCGAGCTTGCGCGCCGAGCCGAGGAGCTCGAGGAGGGGGACGTTCTCGACGTCGTCGATCGCCCCGAGCGGCCCCTTCAGCTCGTGGGGCTCACGTACGTCGACCAGACGGACGGCGTCGCGGTTCGCAGCGAGCCAGGTGGCGGTGACCTCGGGGTCGCCCCCGTTGTCGAAGATGGCGGACTTCAAGACGTTGGCGTTGGTGTTCGTCGAGCTCATCGCATTCCTCTCGTCCAGCCCCGGGCGGCTGTCCCGTGGGCATGTTCGCCAGCCCGTATCGCAGGCTTCGTGCCAACTTTGTAAGTCACTGAACTGTATGCGATCTGCACGGGGAGGTCGGTGCGAGGGCCGGCTCGGAGTGTTGCGAATGTTTCGACGATTGTTTCACGCGGTGAAACGCTCGCACGTGGTGGGCCGAACGCAGGTCGGCCACCCGCCCGGCTGCTCTTGCCACGAGGGGGGCGGCGGGTGAGAGTCGGGGGGCCAAGCTGGAGGGTCTCGATGCACCGTCACGCTCTTTCGCTCCTCGCCGCGGCGCTGCTCCCCGGAGCGCTCGTCGCCTGTGACAGCGACGCCGGTCAGCCTCGCGTCGCGGTGGTGGCGACCTACAACATCGGCCTCGCCGCCGGCTTCGTGGACTACGCCGCGCAGCGCCGGCCGCAGATCGTGGAGGCGCTGAGCGCGGTCGACGCCGATCTCCTCTGCCTCCAGGAGGTGTGGACCCAGGACGACGTCGACGCGGTCATCGCCGGCACGTCCGACGTGTTCCCCTACAACCACTACGCGTACATCGAGGACCACACCATCGGCCCACCCTCGTGCGAGGCCGGGCCGCTCGGGACGCTCCGCACCTGCGTCGAGGACAAGTGCGCCGGCGTCGCCGCCGGTGAGCTCGCGGGCTGCGTCATCGACAGCTGCAAGGACCAGTTCTTCGGCACCGCGCCGGCCTGCCAGGGGTGCCTCGCGGCCAACCTCGGCAAGGAGTTCGACGCCATCTTCGAGGCCTGCACCCACGGCTCCGAGCTCTACACGTACAGCGGCTCCAACGGCCTCCTGGTCCTGTCGAAGCTCCCGCTGTCGAACCAGAGCCACGCGAAGCTCGACTCGTCGCTCACCCAGCGCAGCATCCTCGGCGCGACGGTGACGCTGCCGAAGCTCGGCGCGGTGGACTTCTTCTGCACCCACATCGCCGCCGACCTCGCCGGCGAGATCACCTACAACGGCGACTATGGGTCCTTCGAGGGCGAGAACCTCCACCAGACCGACGAGATCCTGGCGTTCATCGCGGATCACACGACCGCCGGGGCGCTCCCCATCCTCGCCGGCGACTTCAACTCGGGCCCGGAGATCGCGCCCGACATCGACTCCGAGCTGCCGAGCGGGGCCTACACGGCGCTGACCGGCGCGGGCTGGCGCTCGCTCGCCGTGACGGCGGCGCCGCTGTGCTCCTTCTGCGCGGACAACCTGCTCGTCTCCGACGGCCACGACGACACGCTCATCGATCACGTCTGGGTCAAGGGCCTCGGCGGCGCCTTCGACACCTCCGTCACCCGCCTCGGGACCGCGCCCATCACCATCGACGACAACGGCACGAGCGTGACGACCAACCTGTCCGACCACTTCGGCACGGCGGTCCAGTTCGACTACGCGCCGTAGGAGCTCGGGGGGCACACGGCCCCCCCGGCCTCAGCCCTCGACGTCCTCGACGCCCTCGACGCTCCCCCCGCCCAGCTCCGGGCGCAGGCGGGAGTGGCCGTTGCCGAGCGCCTCGACCACGATGCGCGCCTCGATCCGCTCGCGGAGGGCCTCGACGTGGCTGATGACGCCTACCTGGATGCGGCTCCGCGCGTGCAGGCGCTCGAGCGCCTCGACGGCGTGGTCGAGGGAGCGCGGGTCGAGCGTCCCGAACCCTTCGTCGAGGAGCAGGGTCTCGAGGGGCATCCCGTGCGTGCGCATGTCCGCGAGGCCGAGGGCGAGCGCCAGGGACACCTGGAAGGTCTCGCCGCCGGACAGAGTCGTGATCGGCCGCTGACGCCCCGCGAGCCAGGTGTCGCGGATGGCGAAGTCGAGGCGCGCGTGCCCCTTGGCGTCCACCGCCGTCACCAGCGCGTAGCGCGGCGCCAGCGCGCGGAGGTGGCCGTTGGCCCGGTCGACGAGCTCCTGGAGGTTCAGGGTCTGGGCGTACTCCTGGAAGGCGCGCCCGTCCCCCTCGCCGATGAGGCGGTGGAGCCGCTTCCAGAGGTTCATCGTCTCGCGACGCGCCTCCCAATCGCGCTTGCTGTCCGCGTGGCGGCGGAGCAGGGCCTGGTGGCGCGTGACGTCGTTGGTCAGCGCGCCGAGCTCCTCGCTCGCGTCCTCGAGAGCCTTGCGGGCCGACGACGCGGTCGTCTGGGCGTCTCCGGCCGAGGTGTCGTCGGCGAGCGTCTCGGGGCGACGGCCGGCGTGCTCGGCGCGCGCCGCCTCTGCGGCCGTCCAGCGGGCTTCGGCCCGGGCCTCGTCGCGGAGCAGCGCCTCACGCCGGTC
>SBGO01000059.1 GCA_006226565.1 Deltaproteobacteria bacterium
GACGGCGCGCTGGCGGGAGCTGTCGGCCCGGGTCGCGGCCGAGGCGGTGGACGTCGCGGCGGCGGCGGCGCTGGGCCCGTGCGACGTCGTCCTCGGCATGTCGGGGATGTCGCTCCGGACGCTGAAGAAGGCGCGCAAGCGCTACGGCGCGGTGACCATCGTCGAGCGGTCGAGCCAGCACATCCTGGCGCAGCGGGACATCCTGGCGGCGCTCGACCCGAGCGGGGCGCGGCCGGAGCTGGTCGTCCCGCGCTGGTCCATCGGGCGCGAGCTCGAGGAGTACGACTTCGCCGACCGCATCTCGGTCCCCGCGTGGCACGTCGTGCGGTCCTTCGAGGCGCACGGGATAGGCGCCGAGCGGCTCCTCCGAAACCCCTTCGGGACGGACATCTCCTGGTTCCGCCCTACCCCGCCGCCGCCCGAGGGCACGCGGCGGATCGTGATGGCCGGCACGTGGAGCCTCCAGAAGGGCGCGGACGTGCTCACCGAGGCGTGGCGGCAGCTCGATCGGGAGCGCCCGACCGAGCTCGTCCACTGCGGGGGCGCGCTGGACGTGCCCCAGCCGCGCGAGCCGCGCTTCGTCGCGGCGGGCTTCCTGCCGCAGAAGGAGCTCTGGCGCCGCTACGCCGAGGCCAACGTCTTCGCCCTGGCGTCGCGCCAGGAGGGGATGGCGGTCGTGCAGCTGCAGGCGCTCGCGAGCGGGCTGCCGCTCGTCTGCACGACCCGGACCGGGGGCGAGGATCTGCGCGAGTACGCGGCCGACCCGGACGCCATCAGCGTCGTCCCGCCCGAGGACCCGGAGGCGCTGGCCGACGCCCTGCGCGCGGCGCTGGACCGGCCGCCGCGGATGGTGGACGGTCTCCGAGACGTCCTGGGCGAGGGGCGGCACGCGCTGTCGTGGCGCGGCTACGCCGAGCGGTGGGACCGCCAGCTGAGGGAGCTCTTCGGATGAAGCGAGACGACGAGGCCGAGGCCCTGCAGCGCGCGTACTACGCGCAGACGGCGGCGGCGTACGACGAGGCGCACGTGCACGAGGACGACGGGCACAACCAGGCCCTCGACCACGTGCTGAGCGTCATCCGCACCCTGGGCGCGACCAGCGCGCTCGACGTCGGCGCCGGCACCGGGCGGACGATCAAGCGGCTGATGGACGAGGGCGGCCTCGCGCGGGTCGCCGGGGTCGAGCCGGTCGCCGAGCTGGTGGCGCGCGGGCACGCCAAGGGCGTCCCGAAGGACGCGCTGCAGGTCGGCGACGGGCGGTCCCTGCCCTTTGCCGACGCGAGCTTCGACGTGGTCATCGAGACCGGCGTCCTGCACCACGTGAAGGAGCCGCGGGTCGTCGTCCGCGAGATGATGCGGGTGGCGAGGAAGGCGGTCTTCCTCAGCGACTCCAACCGCTTCGGGCAGGGGCGGCTCGGGGCGCGGCTCGCGAAGCTCGGGCTCTACCAGGCGCGGCTCTGGCCGCTGGCGAACCTCGTGAAGACGCGGGGCAAGGGCTACCTGTACTCGGAGGGGGACGGGATCAGCTACAGCTACAGCGTCTTCGACGACCTGCCGGCGCTCGAGGCGTGGGCGGACCGGGTCTACACGGTGCCGGTCGGGCCGCAGTCGGCGACGCCGCCGGCGCTCGCGGCGTGGACCGGGGCGCTCCTGTCGGCGCCGCAGGTGCTGGTCTGCGCCCTTCGGAAGGGCTAGGAGGCGGGCGTGGTCAGCGGACACCCCAAGGTGGTCGTCGTCAGGCAGCACCGCGAGGCGGGCGGGATGCCCGAGTCTGTGGTGAAGGGGATGCGGGCCCTGGGCGTGGACGTGACGATGGTCCACTACGCGCAGGTGCTGGGCGGGCTGACGGCCATCAAGGGGCCGGCGGCGGGGCTCATCTACGAGACCGCGACCGAGGTGGCGCGGCCGCTGACGGACGCGCTGCTGGTGGCGGAGATCGCCCGCTTGCGCCCGGACCTGGTGCTGGTCTTCAAGACCGACGGCCTGCCGGCGGCGACCTATTGGGTGTTGAAGCTCGCGACCAAGGCGAAGATCGCGGTCTTCCACCCCGACGACCCGTTCAACGTCGGCCGGCGGGTGTGGCTGAAGCGGCGCGGGGGGCCGGCGCACCGGCGCTCGCGGGTGGCGATGCGGCAGGCGGACCTGTACCTGACGTGGTCGCAGGACCTGATGCGGCGGGCGACGGCCGCGGGCGCGCGCGACGTGCGCTTCATGCCCTTCGGCTGTGACCCGGAGCTGCACCCGCGGGTCGACGCGGCCGAGGTGCCGGACGAGCTGAAGGCGGACGTCGTCTTCATCGGCAGCTGGGACCCGGAGCGCGAGCGCTGGCTGAAGGCGCTCGCGGCGATGGAGGGGGTGGACTTCGCGCTCTGGGGCGCGTCGTGGGACACCCACTGCAAGGACCCGGCGCTCCTCCGGGCGTGGCGGCGGCGCCCGCTCTTCGGCCGCGAGATGTCGCAGGCGGTGGCCGGCGGCAAGATCCACGTGAACATCCTGCGCGCGCAGAACAAGCACGCGCACAACATGCGGACCTTCGAGATCCCGTGCGCCGGCGGCTTCATGCTCCACGAGCGGAGCGCCGAGGCGGCGGAGATGCTGCCGCCGGGCGAGGCCTGCGACGACTTCGGCACCCCCGAGGAGCTCTGCGACAAGGTCCGGCACTACCTCGACGCCCCCGACGCGCGCACGCGCATCGCCGAGAGGGGCTACGAGCTCGCCCGCACCTTCAGCTACACGAGCTGGGCCGAGCGCGTCCTGGAGCTCACCCTGGGGTAGCCCAGCGCTCGCTCACGCGCCCAGCAGATCGCGGAACACCCGCTCCATGACGTCGGCCTGGCGGGTGAGGTCGAGCTCGGCGTGGGCTCGGGCGGCGGCCTTCTCGCCCAGGGCGCGGCGGCGCTGGGGGTCGGCCATCAGGTCGGCGAGGGCGCCGCGGAGCGCCGGGACGTCGCCTTCGGGGACGATGACGCCGGCGTCGCCGACAAGCTCGGGGAGCGCGCCGCTGTCGGCCGCCACGACCGCGCAGCCGCAGGCCATCGCCTCGGGGGCGACGCGCCCGTACTGCTCCTTCCACTTCGGCGTCGAGATGGACGGCAGCGCCACGATGTCCGCGGCGTTCATGTAGGCCGGCATCTCGGTGTGGTGGGCGTCGAAGCGCACGACGCGCTCCTCCAGCCCGTGCGCCGCCAGGAGGCCGGTCAGCCGCTCGGCGTAGGGGTCGCGGTAGCGCGCGAACTCGTCGAGGAGCAGGTGAAAGGGCCGGTCCTTCAGGCCGCCCAGCGCCTCGACCAGGAGGTGGACACCCTTCGACTCCACCACCCGGCCGAAGTAGGCGACCGTGACCTCGGTCAGCCCCAGCCGCGCCCGGGTGGCCTCGCGGAGCGCCGGGTCGGGCCGGAAGAGCGCCGGGTCGAAGCCGAGGGGGATCTTGGTCACGCCGCGGTAGCGCTGCTCGCGGAGGACCTTCTCGCCGTCGTCGGAGATGACGAAGACGTGGCCCACGTTCGGCCGCGCCAGCGCGCCGAGGCCCCACACGAGGCCGGCCCCGACCGCGCCCCGCCACCCGGCCCGCCGCGTCGAGGGCACGAGCCGCCGCGTCAT
>SBGO01000191.1 GCA_006226565.1 Deltaproteobacteria bacterium
GGCCGCCTCGGCGGTGGCGCGGCGGTGGCGGGCGCCGTCGCGGGCGCGGGCGACGATCAGCAGCTCCGCGCCGTGGTCGCGGCGGACCTCGAGGGCGGAGACGTCGACGTCCACCGTGCGTCCGTCGCGCCGTCGCCAGCGGCTCTGCCACGACAGGCGGCCGTCCGGCCCGGTCGTCACCGTGAGGCTCCCCGACAGGGCGCGGGGGAAGGTGTCGGCGAAGGCCTCGATGGGGAGCTCCTCGACGGCGTCGAGGGGGTAGCGGAGGAGCTCGGCGAAGGCGGCGTTGGCGCCGGTCACGCGCCGCCGGCGCGGCTCGACCCAGGCCATCGCCGCGCCGGTCGTCTCCGTCAGGAAGCGGAAGAGATCGTCCTCACGCGGGTCACCGGCCGCCCGCTCGCCCCCGGGGAGCGCGCTGACGGGTCTGAGCGGGATGGGAGGCTCGTTCTTCACGCACACCTGACCGTTGCCAAGGGGCCGAGGAGCACGACGACGGCTTCGCCCCGGTTCTCGAGGGCCAGGAGGGGCCGCGACACGGCCGCGCGGCCATCGCGGCGCCTGGGAGAAGGCTAGCCTGGGATCGGGGTCCCGGCGATTTTTCTGCCTGCAGGGCGGCCAGCGATCGGGGGTGTCGCGAGGGCTCGGGATGTCACCACGCCGTGAGGCACCTTTCATGTTGCTGAATAAGTGTAATCGCGAAGATCGCGCTAAAGTTCGTCGCAATCGCGATAATGCTTGTACGGCAACGTTTATCTGGCGGGTGTGCGCGTAACGTCGTTCAGTTGTGGCGGCGCTTCTGGTAGAGGGCGGGACGGGTACGGCTCGAACCGGAGAGACGTTATTATGCAGCGCAGGATATTCGGGCGCGGAGCGCGCTTCGCCCTCGTCGCGGTCGCGGCGGCGGGGCTCGTGGCGTGTGGTGAGGACCAGACCAGTCAGGGGACCGACTCGGCGCTCGGCGACGCGGTCCTCGACGTCGTGGTCCCGCTCGACACGGATACGCCGGTCGATACGTACATCCCGACCGACACCACGCCGGTGGTGGACACGCTCGTCCCCGGCGACATCATCGAGGGCGGCTTCGGGGCGAGCTGCACGTCGAACGTCGACTGCCTCGACGGCTGGTGCGTGGAGGGGCCGGAGGGCTTCATCTGCACCAAGGAGTGCCAGGAGCAGTGCCCGGCCGGCTTCGACTGCAAGGGCGTCGCGACGCGCACGGACGCGGTCTTCCTGTGTCTCCCGCGGCTCCAGAAGGTCTGCACGCCGTGCCTCGACGACCTGCAGTGCAACGGCGGCGCGTGCATCGCGCTCGACGGGCGCAAGAGCTGCGCGTCGGTGTGCTCGGACGCGAGCCAGTGCCCGGAGGGGTGGACGTGCACGGGCGATCCCGAGGGCGTGCGCTCGGGCAGCTTCTGCGTCCCCACGACCGGGAGCTGCACCTGCAACGCCGAGATCGACGGGGGGCTCCGCACCTGCGCGGCGGCGAACGCGGCGGGCACGTGCTACGGCGTCGAGACCTGCGACCCGCTGAGCGGCTGGCAGGGCTGCAGCGCCACGCCGCCGAGCGCCGAGGTCTGCGACGGCGTCGACAACGACTGCAACGGGTTCGTCGATGACGACCTGGCCGAAAACGGGACCGCGTGCGAGGTCAGCGTGGGCGGCGTCGGCGCGTGCCCCGGGTTCAAGCGGTGCGGGGGCGTCGACGGCTGGGTGTGCCAGGGGCCGACGCCCGAGCCCGAGGCGTGCGACTTCATCGACAACGACTGCGATGGGGAGACCGACGAGACCTTCAAGTCCGACGGGCAGTACGCCAGCTTCGAGCACTGCGGCACCTGCAACTCCAGCTGCCTCAACGGGTTCCCCGGGGCGGCGCTGACCCAGTGCCAGGTGGGGGGCGCGATCCCGCAGTGCGTGGTCGTCCTCTGCGAGCCCGGCTTCATCAAGCTCAACGATTTCCAGTGTATCCCGGACGTGGTGAACCTCTGCGAGGCGTGCTCGAGCGACGACAACTGCATCGGGCAGGACTCGGCGTGCGTCACGCTGTCCGACGGCAAGTTCTGCGCGAAGGGGTGCGCGGGGGCGGGCGACTGCCCGACGGGCTTCTCGTGTCAGGAGGTCGGGGCGTCCTCCAAGCAGTGCGTGCCGACGACCGGCGTCTGCAGCTGCGGCGCGAGCACCATCGGCCTGTCGCGGGCCTGCTCGGAGACGGTGTCCCCGGCCGGGCAGCCGAGCTACACCTGCGCCGGCATCGAGACGTGCGGCGCGAGCGGCTGGGGGGCGTGCGCGCTGCCGAGCGAGGAGTGCGACGGGTTCGACAACGACTGCGATGGGCAGATCGACGAGAACTTCAAGGACGCCCAGGGGCGCTACAACCAGGTCGCGAACTGCGGTGGCTGTGGAATCTCCTGTCTGGCGCTGTCCTTCACCCACGCGAGCCCCGTCTGTGACACGAGCGGCGGGGGCGCGCCCCAGTGCGGCTACGACTGCGACGGGAGCTGGGTCGACGTCGACGGGCTGCCGGGCTGCGAGTGCCTGCCGAGCAGCTCCACCGACTACCCGGACGCCCTCGGGACCGACGCCGACTGCGACGGCATCGACGGCGAGATCGACAAGGGCGTCTTCGTCGCCAAGACCGGCAGCGACAGCGCGAGCGGCGAGCTCGACGACCCGCTCCGCACCATCCAGGCCGGCATCGCCAAGGCGGTGAGCCTGAACCGCCGCGACGTGTACGTGGCGACCGGCGTGTACGTCGAGTCCATCAGCCTCAAGAACGGGGTGCGCGTCTACGGCGGCTACAGCCCGAGCTTCCGCGAGCGCGACGTCGAGGTGCACGAGGCGGCCATCATCGGCGACGTGCCGACCGCCGCGCTCCCCGGCGCGGTCAACGTCATCAGCGTCGGCGGCACCGCCAGCAAGCCCACCGGGCTCGACGGCTTCACGGTCTTCGGCACCAACAACCCCGACGACGGCGGCAGCAGCTACGCCGTCTACATGAAGAACGCCGGCCAGTACGCCTCCATCACGCGCAACCTCGTCATCGCCGGCGACGGCGGCGCCGGGACCGCGGGGAACGACGGCGCGAACGGCACCGGCGGCGGAAACGGCAACGCCGGCCAGCGCGCCTGCCTCGTCGGCACCGGCACCGGGTCGTGCCCGTCCGGGGCGAGCCAGACCAGCCGGATCGGGGGCAGCGGCGGGACCAACGCGGCCTGCAGCGGCACCGGGGGCGGCAAGGGCGGCGACAGCGACCTGCCGAACGCGCCGTCCGAGATCAAGACCACGACGCAGACCCCGGCCGCGATCTGCTACGGCACCGGCGGGGCCGGCCCGGCCGGCGACGGCGGCGAGGCGGGCTGGGACGAGCGCATCGGCTACACCTCGTGCGGCATCTGCAGCTCGCCGAGCACCCACCCGGTCGCGGGCGGCGATGGCGATCCCGGTGGCAACGGGGCGAACGGAGGCGCGGCGGCCTCGTGCTCGAGCGGCGGCGGAGCGGTCGGCAGCGACGGGCTCTGGCACGCGAACGACGCCGGCAACGGCAAGATCGGCGCCAACGGCGGCGGCGGCGGCGGCGGCGGGTC
>SBGO01000183.1 GCA_006226565.1 Deltaproteobacteria bacterium
TGGGCTCGCGCGCGCCGAGGCCGTCGCCGGTCGCGAGCCAGAGGGTGCCGTCGGCGGCGATGGCGAGCCCGTTGACGTGGACCGAGGGGAGGCCGAGGGGGACGGCGCGCGGCGCCTCGTCGCCGCGCATCCGCCAGAGGCCCTTGGCGGTGCCGATCCAGAGCGTCGCGCCGTCGGAGACGAGCGCGTTGACGAAGGGCGGCGCGCCGGCGATCGGCGTGAAGCGGCCGTCGGCCCCACGGACGGCGAGCCCGTGGGCGAAGGTGCCGACGTGGAGCCGGCCGCGGTGCCACGCGACGACGGCGACGTGGCTCGAGGGGAGTCCGGAGGCGGGGGAGGCCTCACCGAGGTCGCACTCGGGCCCCGGGGCGTGCGGCGTGACCGCGCGTCCGCTCGGCGCGAAGCAGCCGACGTAGATCCCACGCTGCATGCGCGTCGCCTTGCCGCCGCGCACCCGCCACCAGCCGTACATGCCGGCGCCGACGTGGAGGTCGCCGCGGCGGTCGAGGGAGAGCGCCGACACCTCCTGCGCGCCGAGGATGCGGTGCGCGAAGCGGGTCGGCGTGCCCTCGGCGGTCACCCGCCAGAGCCCGCTGGCGCCGGTCCCGACCCAGACGCCCTCGGCGTCGGCCAGGAGCACCCGCACGGCGTCCTGCGGGAGGCCGTCGACGCGGGTGAAGCGCGCGCCGTCGAAGCGGTAGAGGCCCGCCGCCCTGAAGCCCACCCACAGCTCCCCGCCGAAGGCGGCGACGCTGGTCGGGAACGGGTCGGGCAGCCCGTCGCACGGCGTGACCAGCCGGTCGCCCAGCTGGAGCGCGCCATCGCGGGCGATGGCGACGGTGCCGTCCGAGCGCTGCGCCCGCGCGCGCACCGGCCCCTCGGGGACGGGACACGCGGGGGAGGCGGCCGGCGCCGGGGAGGTCCCGACGGCGCCGACGAGCATCAGGGTGGCGAGCCAGGAAATCACTTGGTCATCTCCGGCGTGACGTCGATGGCGAGGGTGGCCTCGGTGCTGTTGAGGGCGTAGTCCACGGCGACGAGCTTGAGCACGTGGCGCCCGGCGAGGACGGCGACCGGCAGATCCGCGGCCCACACCTCGCCGTCGCCGACCTGCTCGAGCGGGTACTCGCGGTCGCCGAGCTGCACGACGATGCGCTTGAGGTCGACCTTGTCGCGGACGACGGTGTCGCCGACGGTGCGGAGCGCCTTGCCCTCGTAGACGTGGTCCTTGGGCCGCGCGATGACGCGCAGGGTGTCGCCCATCGTGACCGTGGCGTCGCCCTCGATGAGGAGCTCGAACTCCGGCGGCTTCGAGTCGACCCGGAAGAAGAGCGTCCCGCGCAGCGCCGTCCCCTCCTGGGAGTCGACGAAGACGCGCATCCGGTACATCCCGTCGGCGGTGCCGCGCGGGACGAGGAAGCGGCCGAGCCAGAGCTCCTCGTCCTCCTGCCAGTGGCAGTCGACGACCTCGCCCCAGGGCAGGATGGCGCGGACGCCGAGCGCGGTCTTCGGGGCGTGCACGCGGATCTCGGGGTCGCCCGGCATGATGCGATCGGGGGCCAGGCTGTCGGTCAGGACGTAGCTCGTGAAGCGCGTCGCGAGGCGGTAGGCCGCGCCGAGCGAGCGGATCTCGGCCTCGATGGCCTGCTGCTCGGCGTGCTCGGCGCCGTCGAAGCGCACCTCGAGGCCGGCGACGCGGAGGCGCGCCCACTCGACCGGGAGGCCGCGGTCGCCGCGGTCGTCGGGGCCGTCGGGGAGCGCGACCCGCCGCTCGAGGGCGATCGGGCGGCCGTGGAGGGTGCCGGTCACCGAGACGACGACGTCGGACTCGGCGCGGGCGAGGAGGCGGACGTACTCGCCGACGGCGAGGCGCGCGGGGACCTTGCCCTCGAGGGCGAAGACGTTGGCGCCGTCGATGTCGACCCGGAGATCCTCGATGATCGGCGCGACGACGAGGCGGATGAGGGACTCGATGGCGTCGACGCCGGCGTCGCCGTCGGGGACGTAGCGCACGGTGACCTGCGGGAAGAGCTGCTCGAGCACCGGCTGCCGCGAGGGGTAGCTGGCGTGGGCCACGACCACCCGGTGGTCGACCCAGTCGCGGCGGTCGGCGGCGAGCGGGACGCGGGTGTAGCCGGCGCCGGCCGTGGGCTGACCGTCGGTCACGAGGACGAGGGTGCCGCCCCGGCTGTCACGGAGGAGGCTCGCGGCGACGTCGATCGCGCTCTGGAGGTTGGAGCGGCCGCTGGCGCGCACGTCGTCGAGGCCGTACTGGGCGAGATCGATGTTGGCGTCGTCGGCCGTGGCGAGCTCGCCGACGATCGGGGTCACCTTGTCGTTGAAGGTCAGGAGCGAGAAGCGGTCCTCGGGGGCGAGCTCGGCGAGCACGCCTTCGACCAGGGCGCGGCCTCGCTCGAGGGGCTCGCCGGCCATCGACAGGGAGCGGTCGAGGAGGATGACGACGTCCTGGGGCGGGCGCAGCGCCTGGTAGGGGTCGCTCGCGAAGCTCAGGCGCGCCTCGACGTAGCCGGGCTGCGCGGCGTCGGGGCGGACGGCGCGGGCCGCGAGGTCGATGGCCTCGGTCTCGACGCGCCAGCGGAGCGCGAGATCGTAGCCCAGGCCCCCGCCGGTCCGGCTCAGCGCCACGTGACGGTCGCCGCGGCGCGAGACGATGCGGGCGTCGCCGTGGTTGAGCGACTGGACGGCGCGGATCGGGGCCTCGTTCCGGAGCGTCACGTCGACGTCGAGGACGGTGGGCGGCGGCACGTCGCTCTTCCGCTCGGCCGGGAAGACCCAGGTGCGCTCGCCGCCCAGGGCGGAGAGGGTCTGGACGTAGGTCAGCTCGACGCGGCGGGCGCCGCGGGGCGGGACGGTCGAGAGGCGCATGACGAAGCGGGCGTCGGCCTCCTTCTCGGCCATGGCGGCCGGGCGCCCCTCGGCGGCGGCCTCCTCGTAGGCCTCGCGGGCGTCCTCCTTGCCGGCGACGGTGGCCTCGAGGCGGCGCCCGTCGCGCCAGTCGGCGAAGCCGGTGACGCTCGCGTCCTCGGGGAGCGGGAAGCGGTAGGTCACCTCGACCGGGGTCTCGAGGTCGTTGACGAAGACCTGGGTGACGGTGGTGCGAGCGGTGTCGCCGTCGATGACGGCGTTGATCCGGGTGTAGGCGGTCCGGAGCGGACCGGCCGGCGCGGTGGCCCAGCCGGTGGCCAGCGCGGGGCTGGCGCCGAGGCAGAGGGCGACGGCCAGGGCGGCGCGGAGGGGGCGAATCACAGGGCACCTCCAGGGGTCTCGGTGGTGGCGACGATGGGATCGCCGGCGGGGACGGTGAGGAAGTGAACGCCGGGAGCGGCGGCCGCGCGGACGACCGCGAAGCGGACGCCGTCGTCCTGCTCGAGGCGCGCGAGCTCGAGGCCAGCGTCGTCGCCGCCGATGGCGAGGACCCAGGTCCCTTCGAAGTCGACGGCGGGGACGGGCGGCGGGTCGCCGGCGCGGGTGCTGGTGAAGGCGAGCCAGAGGTCCGACCAGGCGCGGGCGTCACGGACGACGCGCACGTGCGGGCCGAGCAGGCCGGAGGCGCCGACGCT
>SBGO01000318.1 GCA_006226565.1 Deltaproteobacteria bacterium
CGCGTCCGGTCGCCTGCGAGGGGAAGGGGCCCGAGGCGACGCCGCTCCCGGCCGCGGTGGCCGTCCGCGGTGGGGTCGGCGAGTGCCCGGCCGGCTGGTCGGTGGTCTTCAGCGTGCCGGCCGTGGAGGTCGTCAAGGCGTCGGGCACCGGGATGGGCGTCACCGCCTGTCAGGGGCCGGAGGGGCGGACGGTGCTCCACGTGCGGCTGTCCGCCTCGCTCGACCCGGCGTACGCGGAGGTCGACGCCTCGCTCGAGCTGCGCGACGTGCTGCCGGAGGCCGATCGCACGGTGGACGCCTGGGCCTGCGCCTGTGACGCGCTCCAGGCCCAGGGGGTGACCGACCGCGGCGACCGCACCTGGCTCGCGGCGTGCCCGGCCCTCGGCGTCCCGCTCGGCGTCGTCTTCTCCGGGCTCGACGGCCGCGTCCGCCGCGTCGCCATCCTCGCCACGCCTTAGCGCGCCGAGGCCGCGGTTCCAGCCCCTCGGCCCAGCGGTGCGGGTCCCGCCGCCACGGTCGCCGGGCGAGCCCCCTCCCGTCCAAGGCGTCCGGTGAACGGCGTTTCCAGCCCGCGACAATACGCCACATGATCGCGGCGTCGGATTTTTAGTGGGCTGAAATGATGGGCGGTTTGCGGGTGAAATCGCCGACGCGGAACATTTTTTTTGATCCAGTGCGGCGGCTTCCGCCACAAAAACCCCATCGTCACCGTCGGGGGTCGTGGGGGCCACCGGCGCCGATTTTCCGGTGAGGGAACGGATGCACGAGGGGCAACCCGGCTCGTCGCGTCGCCACGCGCGTCGAGCGTCGCGCCGTGTTTTCTGGACCGTCTTCGCGCTCCTGGCGAGCGCGGCGGCGCTGGTGGTGCTGCACCTGCAGACCCTCGGCTTCGACATGTCGTTCATGGTCCCGGACGTCGTCCACGACGTCACGGTCCTGCAGACCTTCGACGGCACCGGCGAGGAGGTGCGCCTCCGCGTCTTCCTGCCGGAGACCGACCCGCGCCAGACCGTCTTCGACGAGCGCAACGCCTGGGGCGACCTCAGCTTCACCGCCACCGCCGACGGGGCCAACCGCGTGGGCGAGTGGCGCGGTGACGCCGCCGTCGGCGAGCACACCGTGACCTACCGCTTCTCGGTCCGCGCGCGCGGCATCCGCTACGACATCGCGCCCGAGATCCCGCTCGTCGCGCCGCACTCCGACACCGCCCACGCCCACGAGCTGTCGCCCACCGACGCCATCCAGTCGACCGCGCCCGAGATCGTCGCCCTCGCCGAGCGCCTCAGCCCGACCAGCGGCCGCCTCGTCGACTACCTCCACGCCGTCTTCGACCACGTGTCCGGCTTCGGCTTCCGCCCCTTCAAGGGCACGACCGACGCCCTCACCGCGCTCCGCCTCGGTGAGGCGAGCTGCAACGGCAAGGCCCGCCTCTTCGTCGCCCTGATGCGCGCCCGCGGCGTGCCGGCCCGCCTCGTCGGCGGCGTCATCCTGACCGCCGGCGACAAGAAGACCTCCCACCAGTGGGTCGAGGTGCTCGCCGGCGGCCACTGGATCCCGATGGACCCGACCAACGGCCACTTCGCCGAGATTCCGCACGACTACCTCACGCTCTACCGCGGCGACGAGGTCCTCTTCCGCCACACCGCCGACATCGGCTACCGCTACCTCTTCCGCATCAAGCGCGAGCTCGTCCCGCGCCAGTCGATCGAGCAGAACAAGGCGGCGCTCGGGATCTGGGGCTTCTTCGCGCAGATCGGGATGCCCCTCGATCTGCTCAAGGTGGTCATCATGATCCCGCTCGGCGCGGTGGTCGTGGTCATCTTCCGGAACGTCCTCGGCGTCCGCACCTTCGGCACCTTCCTGCCGGTCCTCATCGCCGCCTCCGCCCGCCACACCGGCCTCGTCTGGGGCATCATCGGCTTCAGCAGCCTCATCCTCCTCGCGAGCCTGGTCCGGCGGCTGACCGCCAAGCTCGAGCTCCTGCACTCCCCCCAGCTCGCGGTGCTCCTGACGGTCGTCATCGGCGCCATGCTCTTCGGCGGCAGCGCCGCGGTCGACGCCGGCGTGGTCGAGCTCGGTCGCATCTCGCTCTTCCCGGTCGCCATCACCGCCATCACCGCCGAGCGCTTCACCCTCATGGAGGTCGAGGACGGTGCCTGGAAGGCCTGGTCGACGCTCTTCAAGACGATGGTCGTCGTCTGCTTCGCCTACGTCACCATCAACTCGCTGTCGCTGCAGATCCTGATGCTCGCCTTCCCCGAGCTCCTGCTCGTCGTCATCGCCCTCGACATCTGGCTCGGGCGCTGGGTCGGGCTCCGCCTCAGCGAGTGGCTGCGCTTCGGCCCGCTGGCGCGGACGAAGGAGGCCACGGCATGAGCCGGCTCCTCCGCTGGCTCACCGCCTCGCGCTCGGCGGTGCTCGGGATGAACCGCCGCAACTGCGAGCTGGTGCTGCCGAAGAACCCGCGCCGGCACTTCGACATCGCCAACGACAAGCTCCTCACCAAGCGCATCCTGGCGCCGGCCGGCGTCCCGGTCGCCCCGACCCTGACGACCTTCTCCTCCTTCTTCGAGCTGGCCGAGCTCGACGACCGCCTCGCGGGCCACGACTCCTTCGCCGTCAAGCCCTCGCGCGGGGCCGGTGGTCGGGGCGTCCTCGTGGTGGCCGGGCGGGACGGCGACCGCTTCCGCACGCCGAGCGGGCGCTGGGTCGAGCGCGACGCCCTCAGCCGCCGCATCGCGGACATCGTCTACGGCGTCTACACCCACGACAAGCCGGACGTGGCCCTGGTCGAGCCGCGCCTCGTCCCGCACCCCTTCTTCGCCGGGCTCTTCCCGAGCGCGCTCAGCGACGTCCGCGTCATCGTCGTCGACGACGTGCCGGCGCTGGCGATGCTGCGCGTGCCGACCGAGTCCTCCGACGGCCGCGCGAACCTGCACCAGGGCGGCCTCGGGCTCGGCGTCGACCTCGCGACCGGCGAGATCAACCGCGGCTGGCACCGCGGGCGCCCCATCACCCACCACCCGGACTCGGGCGCGCCGCTGCTCGGCATGCGCGTGCCGCAGTGGGACGAGGTGCTCGACATCTCGCGCCGCACCTCGCGCGCGGTGCCGCTGAACTACCTCGGCCTCGACATCGTGTTCGACGCGACCCTGGGGCCCCTCGTGCTCGAGATCAACGTCCGCCCGGGGCTCGAGATCCAGAACGTCACCGGAGTGCCGCTCCGGGGCCGCCTGGGCGAGCTGGGCCTGGAGGCGACCCGATGACCGAACGACTGCGCGTGCTCCTGATGGAGTCCTTCGTGCCGCTCCTCGCGGTGCTCGTCGCCATCCTCGCGGTGACGGTCTGGGTCGACGGGCGCGCGGACGAGTCGGCGGCCCGCTACGAGATCATCCGCGTTAGCGCGGTCACCGAGTCGCTGGCGTCGGACTCCCTCGCCGAGGGGGCGGCCGGCGCCGGCGTGGACGACGCGGCGGTGGACCCGGCGGTCGAGACGCCCATCGTGCGCGAGGCGCGTGAGCTCGAGCGCGCCGGCGAGCTGGGCCGCGCCACCGAGACCCTGACGGCGGCCCTC
>SBGO01000436.1 GCA_006226565.1 Deltaproteobacteria bacterium
CCGGACGAGCCCGCGCCGCGCGACGCGCTCCCGAACCCGGCCGCGCCGGGCGGCGCCGCGCCGGACCACCGGACCGTCATCCACCGGGCGCCCGGCGTCGAGCGCTGGGAACGCCCCACCGCCGTGGTCGACCGGAGCCAGCTCGAGGACGCGGCCGCGGACCTCCCCGAGGTGCTCGACCACCAGCCGGGCCTCGACGTCACGCGCCTCGGCGGCCTCCTCTCCTTCTCCTTGCTGAGCATCCGCGGCTCCACGGCCGACCAGGTCCTCGTCTTCGTCGACGGCATCCCCCTCAACGTGGCCGAGGGCGGCCCGGTCGACCTCTCCGCCCTGCCCCTCGGCCCGATCGGCAGCGTCGCCGTCTACCGCGGTCTCTCGCCGCTCGTCCTCGGCTCGAGCGCCATCGGCGGCGCCCTCGACATCCGCACCCGACGGCTCCGCGGCGACCGCCTCGAGGTCGAGGCCGGCGGCGGCTCCTTCGGCACCCGCACCGCCCGCGCCTTCTACGGCCACGGCGAGGGGCGCTTCGGCGCCGGCATCGCCGTCGACTACCAGGGGACCGCCGGGGACTTCACCTACACGTCCGACGGCGGCACCGCCTGGACCACCGAGGACGACGGCGAGCGGACCCGGAAGAACAACGCGACCGACCAGGTCGGCGTCATGGCGAAGCTCCGGGCGACCCTCGACGAGGGCCTCCACGTCACGACCATGATGCTGGTCGTCCACCGCTGGGGCGGGCTCGCGGGCCTCGGCCTCTGGGACACCGAGGAGAGCCGGCTCGCCAGCACCCGGAACCTCGCCGGCGTCCGCCTCGAGGCGCTCGACGGGCCGGTCCAGGTCGCGGCCACCGCCTACGCCAGCGTGTCGATGACCCAGCTCGACGATCCCCTGGGAGAGATCGGCCTCGCCGCCGACGAGACCCGCAGCCTCAGCCTCGTGCCCGGGCTCACCGTCGCCCTCCGCGCCCCGCTCTCCGAGGACGACGCGCCGTGGCGGGTGACGCCGGTGGCCGTCGCCTCGTGGCGCTACGAGCACTGGACCCAGGTGCGCGCCGACACGGGCGAAGGCGGCGACGGGCCCAGCGCCGGGCGCCACGTGCTCACCGCGGCCGCCGGGGCGTCGCTCTTCGGCGATCCGCTCGACAGCGCGCTGTCGCTCGCCGCCCGCTTCGAGGGCGGCTGGAGCGAGACCGACGACGGCACCTCGCGCGACGTGACGGGCTGGTCGCTCCGCGCCGCCTTCCTTCAGCGGAGCCTCCCCAACACCCGCATCCAGCTCGCCGCGACCCGGAGCCTCCGCCTCCCGAGCCTCTACGAGCTCTACGGCGACACCGGCTACGTCCTCGGCAACGCCGGCCTCCGCCCCGAGCGCGGCCTCGGCGTCGAGCTCGGCGTCCAGCACGACGCCGCCTGGTTCGAGGACGGGCTCCTCACCTTCGAGGGCGCGGTCTTCGCCAACTTCGTCGACGACCTCATCCAGATGGTCCAGAACAGCCAGGGCGTCGCGCGCCCCGAGAACATCGACGCCGGGCGCATCGCCGGCGTCGAGGCGGGGCTCTCCCTCGACGGCTGGCGCCACCTCCGTCTCCGCGGGGCGCTGACCTGGCTCGACGCGGTCGACACCTCGGACCTGGCCGCGCGCGAGGGCAAGCGCCTGCCCTTCCGCCCTGAGATCGCGGCCCACGCTCGGCTCGAGGTCTACCACGACTTCGGCGGCGCCGCGGTCGGCGAGGTCGCGCTCCGGGTCGAGCTCGACCACGCCTCGGGCAGCTATCTCGACCACGCCAACCTGGTCGCCGTCCCGTCGCGCCTCGTCCTCGGCCTCGGCGCCGAGGCCCGCCTCTGGCGCGACCAGCTCCGCTTCGACCTGGCCGTCCGCAACGTCGCGAACGACCGCGTCCAGGACCTCTCCGGCTACCCGCTCCCGGGCCTGTCGGTGATGGCGACCCTGGGCTGGACCCCCGACCTGGAGGGCGACCGATGACCGCGCGCTTCGCCCTGGCCACCCTCACCCTGCTCGCCCTAGCCCCGGGCTGTGACGCCGACGGCGGCGGCGCGAGCTACACCCCGCACTACGACGACCGCTGCCGCCTCGTCGCCGTCAACACCGACTACGTCTCCACCAGCGTGTCGGTGCTCGAGGAGGACGGCACCGTCTGCACGGCCGGCCTCATCACCTCGGGGAGCCGCCCGCCCGGCGTGACGACGGCGCTCTCCGGCGACGTCGTGCTCCCGACCGAGCCCGCCCCCGACGGCCGCGTCGTCCTCATCGACCGCTACCCCGCGGCCGTCCTGACCTTCGTCGACCCGGCGAGCGGCACCGTGAGCCGTCAGATCGGGGTCGGCACCGGCTACCCCGCCAACCCCCACGACGTGCTCTTCGTCGCCGACGGCACGGCCTGGGTGAGCCGCTACGACCAGAACCCGACGCCGACCGCCGCCACCGAGGACCTCGACGAGGGCGGGGACCTCCTCGTCGTCGACCCGGGCACCGGCGCGCTCGTCGGTCGCATCGACCTCGCGCCCTGGGCCTCGCCGGGCATGGAGCCCCGCCCCGACCGCCTCGCCCACGTCGGCGACGCGGTGTGGGTGACGCTCGGCAACCTCGCCCGCCGCTTCGACGACGGAGGTCCCGGGGTGGTCGTGGGGCTCGCACCCGAGACCGGCGCCTACCTCGGGCGGACCGAGCTCGCTGGGCTCGCGAGCTGCGGTGGGACGCTCGCCGTCTCGCCGGCTGGCGATGGCGCCTGGGTCAGCTGCACCGGCGTGTTCCAGCGCGGCGACGCACCGCAGCTCGCTGCGAGCGGGGTTGCGTGGCTGGCTCCGGGCGAGGACGGGGCGCCCGTCGAGGTCTTCCGCCTCGGCGCCGCGGACATCGGGCCGTCTCGCCCGATCGGCCACCCCCTCGCCGCCCTCGACGAGGAGCGGGCCGTCGTCGTCGTCCTCGGGGACCTCGACGGCGCGCCGGACGCCCTCTACGTGGTGGACCGCGTGGCGGGCACGGCGACGCCGCTCGGCGTCGAGACCGAGGCGTACACCCTCAACGCCCTGGTGCGCGGGGTGGGCGCGTTGCTCGTGGCGGACGCGAACCGGCAGGCGCCCCGCCTCCGCCGCTTCAGGCTGGGCATCGCTGGGCCGGTCGAGCTCGACGCCATCGTCACGGACCCGGTCGTGGGGCTCGAGCCCCGGGGCTTGGGCTGGTTCCGGTGAGACCGGTGATTCCGCCCGCGGAATCTGGCGGCATATAGAACAGTCGCACCATTATCGAATGGCGCGCTGTGCTATATGGACCACTCGTACCATTGCCGACGTACGCCTGCCGCCGAAACGCAGAAGGCGCGAGTCGGTTCCCGCTCCGACTCGCGCCTCTCTCGTCCGCTCGTCCGACGCGCTGACCGCGTCTCTACTGCCCTCGCGGTGAGCGCGCGCGCCCCGAAGAGCCACGCGACCCGGCTCGTGCCGGCCCCGCGTGTTCGTGGTGCGGGACTCCCGGCGTCTCCGCCGCTCGTCCCCCCGCATGCACCACGTGCGCTCTATTCGAGCATTCACGCGCACCCACCGCATCGGGCGGTGGCGAGGGCGGCCGCGGCCGCCCCTCACCGACGGCGCCGTCCGGTCCCCCGGGCGGCGCCGCGTCTCATCACGGCCTCACGAGCCCCGTCGTGTCCCCGCCCACGTGGGCGATGGAGTCGATGAGGAGCTGCGCCATGTAGTCGAAGTTGTGGGCCCAGGCGCCGGGCTCCTTCTGGGCGAACTGGAAGTTGAAGGCGACCCGCGCCAGCGACGCGTCGAACGCCTTGTGCTGGTTCGCGTAGACGGCCTCGGTGGCGTCGCAGCTGCCGTTGCCGTCGGTGTCGACGAAGAAGTAGGGGTAGGTGTGGCCCTCGTAGCACGGCGCCGCGATCCCGTTGTCGACCGCGTAGGCCTGCATCGCGACGAGCAGCCGGTCCGCCAGGCCGGAGATCTCGCCCTTGAGCGGCTCGGCGAAGTCCCCGTCGTCGTCGAAGTCGACGTCCTTGCGTGCGAAGCCGCGGATCATCTCCACGTCGTCGACGTTGCCGTGGCAGGTCGCGCACCCGCCCTCGGCCGCGAAGACGTCCTTCACGTCGAAGGTGTGGTTCGAGAGCTTGCCGCTGTGGCAGTCGTTGCAGCCGTCGCCGCCGGCGTGGCCGACCCACGGGCCAGCGTAGTCCATGCCGTCGAACTCGTAGCCGACCTGCGCCGCCGTGCCGAGGCGCGTCGCGCCGGCCGGCAGATAGTGGATGTTGCTGAAGCCGAAGTTGCCGCCGGCGATCTTGGCGTCGACCGAGGCCTTCGACTCACGCCCGCTGTGGCAGGTCGAGCACATGTTCGAGTCGTTGGAGCCGGCGTCGAGGGTGACGCCGTTGGGGAAGGTCACGCTCTCGACGGTCACCAGCGCGTAGTTGTCCGGGGCGAAGCCGGCGTGGCAGGTGGTGCAGTCGAGGCCGTTGGCCTGCTCGGTGACCTCGTGGCTCGCGCCGTTGGCGAGGAAGTAGCGGAAGCCGTCCGCGCCGCCATGACACTTCGAGCAGCTCGCGCTGACGGCCTCGTCGCCGTCCCAGTGACGCGCGGCCTCGCTGGCACCGTTGAAGTGCCCGAAGTCGTCGCGCACCATCGCGCTGACATCGCCGCCAACGTCCTCGACGCTGTCGTAGAGCAGCTGGAACATGTACTTCGCGTTGTGGGCGAAGGCCCCCGGATCCTTGAGCGAGACCTGGTAGTTGTAGGCCGCACGGGTGAGCCGCGCCGTCCACTCGCGGAACTGGTTGGTCGTCTTCGCCTCGTCGCCGTTGCACTCGCCGTTGCCATCGGTGTCGAGGAACCAGTAGGGGTAGGCGCTCCCGTCGTAGCAGATGGCCGCGAGCCCCTGCGCGATGGTGTAGTCCTGGATGGCGGCCATCAGGTTGTCGCGCATCCCGCCGAGCTCGTGGTAGATGCCCTCGGTGACGTCGCCGTCGCCGTCGAAGTCGCGCCCCACCGACGCGATCATGCGGATCTTCCGCAGATCGGCGATGGCGGCGACCTCGGTGTGGCACGTGGAGCACTCGTCGACCTTCACCTGAAGCGTGTGCTGGTCGTGGCAGCCAATGCAGGAGTCGTAGCCGGGGACGTGGCGGAAGCGCCAGTCGTAGGTCTTGCCGGCGTACTGGTAGCCGCCGCGGACGCGCCCGGCCTCGAGGGTGGCGCCGGCCGCGTAGTAGTGGATGTTGGTGAAGCGCAGCGCGTCGTTCTTGGTGTCGGGCGCGGCGTCGGCGTCGGCGTCGACGATCATCTGCTCGACGGTGTCGCTCGAGGCGCGGCCCTGGTGGCACGTCATGCAGATGGCCTCACGGCCGAGCCCCTCGATCTCGACGCCCGACGGGAACTGGACGACGTCCAGGGACTTCGCGACGCTGTTGTGGCAGGTCGCGCAGTTGACGGTGGTGCCGACCGGGGCCGCGTTGTCGACGACCTGGAAGGCGCTGCCGTCGGCGCCCAGGTAGTCCTGGAAGCCGGTGGAGCTGTGGCAGCGCGCGCAGTCGGCCGGAATCTCCCCGCCCGCCTCGGTGCCCCAGTGGACGAACGCCTCGGACGAGCCGTCCGAGTGCGCCGACCGCGACCACTGCTCGTAGTAGTACGGCATCAGCTCGCCGGGATCCGCGTCCGGCGGCACGACCACGATGTTGTGGGTGCCCGCGCGGTCGCTGTCGTTGCCGGTCGCCGTGATGACGACCTCGCCGGCGCTGACGCCGGTGACGACGCCGTCGGCGTCGACGGTCGCGACGGTCTCGTCGGCGCTCGACCAGGTGTAGCCGCTGTCGTCGGTGCCGATGGTCTCGACCGAGAGGGTCAGCGTCTCGCCGACCACGACCGCGGAGCTGCCGGTCACGACGACCCGCATCTCCGGAATCTCGACCTCCACCGGGACCTCGACATTCTCCGGCTCAGCGCAGCCGATCGGCCCGAACGCCGCACCGACCAACGCCAAACCAACCACGCCCGCGCATTGCAGGGCATGGCGAGACCCGTGGAAACGTCTACGCTGTGACATGGTGGCCTCCTCCATCGGGCACCGTGCGAGCACGCCGTACGCGTCCTGGCTGATTCTCTCTCTCTTCTCTGCGCGGTCACGCCTGTCCCGCGCGAGTCCGCCGCGCCCCCCGGTTCGGAGCACCCGAACGGGGAACGCGGCGGCATCATCTCATTGGGGGATGAGAACGTCTACGGGTCAGCCCTTCAGCCAGCCGATGATGGCGCTGAGGTCCTCGTCGCTGCCGCCCCACTTCTTCTTGTGCTTGACGTCCTTGCCGTCGACGGCCTTGGTGGCCTCCTTCTTGAGGAACTTGGCGAGGAAGTCCGCGTCACCCGAGACGGTCGACAGGTCGACGGCCTTGTCCGGCTTCGCCGCCTCGACGCCCTTCGAGGTCACCGAGTGGCACTTGTCGCACTTGTTCTCGAGGAAGAGGGCCTTGCCGTCCGCCATCGAGGCGCCGGTCGGCAGCTCCGCCGAGAAGCCCGGCGCCGCGAGGAAGGTCAGCGCCACGACGGGGCCGGCCACGAGGACGGAGAAAACCGAGAGTTTACGCATGTGAATGTCTCCAGTTGTCGGCACTTGGGGGTCGGGCCTGGTCTCGCGTGTTGCACTGCGATGGCCGGTGTCCGATCGGGCGCTTCGACGGCCGGGGTGCGCCGCTATTCCTGCGTTCTTTGCGTCTGCAAGGATCTTGCCAGCAGCGCCTTGTAACCCGAGCCGGCGGTTCGCCGTTCGTGGGCTGAGAAATATCATTGTTTGCCCAAGCGGCACATGTGTCATCCCACACAAACCCATGTGCTATTTTGCACACTTCTGGATTCTGATTTGAATTCGAGCAACTAGACTCCATTACAGGCTACAACCCGGCCAAAGCGCGCCTGGGTTCTTTGCTTTACTTGGCATTTCAAACCGCCGATGTTACGGCTTGCCTGGGCGTCACGGGACCGCCCGAACTCCCAACAACTGCCTGGGAGCCGCCATGTTCGGACTGCGACGGAATCAGAGAGAGGCAAACCGCCAGGGTGGACGCAAGCACCACCTCAAGCGGGTCATCGGGGCGCTCGCCCTCATCTTCGTGCCGGTCGGGGTGGCCGTGCCCATCGGCGTCCTCGCGACGCCGGAGCACATCCGCCTGCCCACGGGGCCGGACCAGGAGGAGCCGGGCGCGGTGTTCAGCCACTGGACCCACGGTCAGTACGGCTGCTTCACCTGCCATCCGGGCCTCTTCCCACAGGCCAAGAAGACCTTCACCCACGATGAGATGGAGAAGGGGATGTACTGTGGGGCTTGCCACAACGGCCAGTCGGCGTTCGCTCCGGACGACACCGACTGCGAGACGTGCCACCGCGAGTAGATGGAGGGAAACGTGACATTCCGCCTCGCTTCAACAGCCGCGCTCGCGGCCTGCGCCATGCTCGCGATGCCGAGCTCGGCCCTCGCGGCCGAGTCGCCCCACAAGGGCCCGGCGGGCATCTCGCTCCCCGGTAACTTCCGGCTCAACGGCCGCTTCGACGTCGCCTACGAGCGCAACAGCTTCAAGGGCGACCCGACCGACGGCCAGGACGCCATCGCGAACTACCACCACTTCCTGTTCCTGACCCGGGACAGCGGCTCGGATCCGTTCTTCCTCCGCGCCGAGCTGGTGGACCTCAGCTTCTACGAGTTCGGCTTCACCTTCGACGGTGGGCTCGAGAACCCGTGGCGCGGCAACTTCCGCGCCGGCAAGATCATGGTGCCGTTCGGCCCCGAGCCGCTCTTCCACAAGAACTACGGTGGGCGCGCGGCCTTCGACAACGAGATCCTGCCGACCTTCTTCAGCACCCTCGGCATCGCCGGGAACTTCACCACCACGGTGGGGCCGCTGCGCGTCAACACCGACCTGTACGCCATCCAGGGCTACGGGGTGAAGGACGAGACGGCCGTCCTCGACATCAAGACGGGGCTGTCGCGCTCGGACAACCCGGAGATCGGCGTCGGCGCGCGCGTCGGCCTCGGCCTCGGCCCGATCAGCGTCTGGTACTCGGCCCTCATCAACGAGGTGGGCTTCGGCCGCACCCTGTGGATGCAGGCCCTCGACGTGTCCATCTGGCGCATCCCGGGCATCCCGGTCATCGAGGACATGGTCCTCGGCTTCGGCGGCCTGCGCGCGGACATCTCGGGCGCCGGCTCGGGCATCGACCACTACCACTTCGCCGACTACCTCTACCTCCGCTACTACCCGAACGACTGGCTCTACTTCCAGTACCGGACGGGCATGAAGTCGTACAACAACCGGCGCGGCACCTTCGTCGACGACGTCCACCTCGACGCCGCCGACAACTCCACCCACAACTTCGGGGTGGTGGCGCGCTGGGGCGGCATGACCGCCGGCCTGTACTACTACCTCAACTTCGAGAAGGCCGACGAGGTGGACAACGACCTCCTGCGCTTCCTGGTGACCTATGAGTTCTAAGCGCCACCATCTGCTCGGCCTCATGGCCCTCGTCCTGTCCTTCGCCCTGTTCGCTTGCGCCGACTTCGAGCGCGGCCCCGGCCCGGTGCCCCCGGACACCGCGACGGTGGACACCGGCAGCTCCGACGCCACCGACGACTCGGGCGGCGGCTGCACGCCCGGCGACTACGCGACGGAGATCTACCCGCTGCTCCAGCTGAGCTGCGACTCCTGCCACTCCTCGTCGGGCTCCGCGGGCTCCACCGGGCTCGTCTTCAGCGGCAGCGCCGATGACGACTACGCGGCGATCTCGGGCCTCATCGACACCGGCAACGCGGCAAGCTCCGTGCTGGTGAAGAAGGCCGTGGGCTCCGGCCACGGTGGCGGCGCGGTCTTCTCGGCCGGCGGCGAGGAAGAGGCGGCCCTGATCTGCTGGATCTCCTCGGGGGCTCCGCAGTAGGCGATCGCCGCTCGAGCGCGAGAATTTGGAACGCCGACCCAGGTCCCTGGGTCGGCGTTCTGCTTTTTGGCCCTCAGTCGTTTATTTTTCACAGGTTGCGCAACTTCCGACCAGCGGGACTGTTTCGATCCGACGCGATCGCCCACGATCGGCCCCCAGACGACGTCCTGGGGACCCGTTGTGCGAATTTGCACAGGCCCCATTTCCTGCCGGCGGGTCGGATCGTGCGTGCACAGCTCGCCTGAACCGGAGCGTGTGCTCGCCTCGCTCGACCCGCTTCAGCCTTCTTCGGGCGGCCCGAGGTAGCGCCCGAGCGCCGCGGCGACGCCGAGCAGCTGGCTGTCCGCGCCGAGGCCGAGCTTGTCGCAGAGCCGCGTGAGGTCCTGCTGCACGGTCCGCACGCTCACGTACAGCCGGGCGGCGATCTCGCGGCTCGACTCCCCGCGGGCGATACGCTGGAGCGCGACGCGCTCCGAGTCGGTGAGGGTCGCGAGCCCGCGCACGACGCTCTCGGGAAGCGCCGGCGGCAGGTACCGTGGGTCGTTTCGCGTCCCCTCGAGGCTCGCCCCCTCCCCCGCCGTCGTGGCGTCGGTGTCGCCGCCGGGGACGCCCAACGGCGTCGACAGCCGGGTCGTGTCCGGCGGTGCGATGACCCACTCGCCGGGTGAGGCGACCAGGGCCCGCCACAGGAGCGCGTCGAGGGCACGCATGCCGCCCGCCGGAGGCGCCTCCACGAGCTCACGGAGGAAGCCCGGGGCGATCCGCGGCTCGCCGGCCGCGTCGACGAAGCGGTCGCGCAGATCGGGGTGCTCCCCGAGGCCCGTCCGTAGGAGGTGCCGAGCGACCAGCGTGACGTCCGCGCGCCGCTCGGCGAGGCTCGGCACGCGCAGCTCGGACGGGAAGCTGGCCCGGAGCGAGGCCGGCAGGGCATCGGGTGTGTCGGCGAGGGTCGCGACGACGCGCACGTCCACCTGGCGTGGACGCGGGTCCCCGGCGCGTCGGAACTCGCCGGTCGTCAGCAGCCGCTGGAGCTGCGGCGCGACCACGGCGGCGGCGCCTCCGAAGTCGTCGAGGAGGAGCGTGGCGCCGGCGGCGTACTCCACGAGGCCCGGGGTGCCGTCGTCACCCGGGCCTTCGTGGCCGAAGAGCTCGAACGCGACGAGCTCCTCGGGGATCGCGGCGACGTCTCGAACCACCAGCCCGCCCTCTCGGCGCGGGCTGACGGCGTGTAGCGCCCGGGCGACCCGCTCCTTGCAGGCCCCCGCGGGCCCGTGGACCAGGACGTGCCCGTCGTCGTCGGCCAGGGTGGCGATGGCGTCGCGCAGCGCCCACACGCTCGGGCTCTCGCCGACGATCCCGTGACCGTCGGCCTTCCCGAAGGGATGACGCGGCTCGCTGCCTCGCCGGAGCGGCGGCAGGGTCTGCGGCCGCTCGGCGCAGAGCAGCAGGAGCTGCCCCTCGATCATCACGACGTCGCCGGGGCGGACGACCGCCTGGGGCGTCTCGATGTCGGCCACGAGCAGGGCCCGCCGGCCGCGGTTGTCGAGCGCGAGGCCCGCGGCCTCGACCCGGTGGACGTGGAGCTGCTCCCGCGATACGCCCCGCGCCTGGAGCGGCGGCGCCTGCAGGTTCGCCCCTGGACGCTGGCGCACCAGGGTCGCGCGGACGTGGGAGGGATCCGCCGGCCGGTCGGCGCCGCGACCGAACACGTGCGTGCGGGAGTCGCTCGGGCCGAACCACAACACCTCACCGGCGCGGTCCGGCTCGTCCCGGCACCAGACGACGACCAACGCGAGCCCGATGTCCTGGCCCGCGCCTGCCCCGGGGGCGGCGTTCCCCATGACCGCTTCGGTGGTATCCGTGCTCATCGGCGATCGAGCATAGGGCTTCGACGAGCCCGACGCCACCGGGTCGCGCGACCTCGACGCCCGAGGCTCGGCGCGACGCCGGCGGCACACCTTGGGCGTCGACCGCGGCGCCGCGGTGGTTACAGAGGTCCTATCCGTCCGCGGGACGGCTGAACCTTCGAGGATGGAGCACGGTTCTACAGCCCATGACGCGAACGACGACCCCAGCGCAGCGCCGAGCCCCCAGCCCCCGACGAGGCATTCGGCGGCTGCTCCTGCTCGTGCTCGCCGCCGAGCTGGTCGTCACGCTGGGGCTCCGCCTGACGTTCGGCGCCCCGCCGGCCAGCGCGACGCGCACGGCCACCGCGGTCGCGCCCCTCGAGGTGCCCGCGCCGCCGGCGCTCGTCGTCCCCTGCGCCGTGCCCCACGCGCCGGGTGAGCCGATTCAGGTCTGTCACCGGGACTGAGCCGGCGGCGAAACACGACCGCACGGTCGCGCGGTCGGTGCCTTGGCGTGCGGGCCCGCGGCGTCAGCCCCAGGGGAGGCCGAGGGCGTCGGCGAGCGCCGGGACGTCGTCCGCGAGGGTCCGAGGCCCGCTGCTCGCGAGCCGCTCGCGCTCGGCGTAGCCCCACGTCACCGCCACGCACGGCATCCCCGCCGCGCGCGCGGTCTCGACGTCCACCACCGAGTCGCCGACGAACGCGCAGCGGCCGGGCTCGAGGCCCATGGAGGCCGCCATCTCCAGCGCCGCCGTCGGGTCCGGCTTGGCCGGGACGCCGTCGCGCTGCCCGCGGACGTCCTCGAAGGGCACCTCGCCCAGGAGCGTCTCCACGACCCGCCGCGTCTGCGCGTCGGGCTTGTTGCTGAGGACGGCGAGCCGGGTGCCGCGCGCCGCCAGCGCGCCGAGGAGCCGCGGGATGCCCGGGAAGGGCCGCGTCTCGTCGACGAGGTGGAGGTCGTAGCGCGCCAGGAACGCGACGACCAGGCGCTCCACCTCGGCCTCGGCCCCCGCCGGGAGCGCCCGCGTGACGAGCTCGCGGACCCCGTGTCCGACGAAGCTCGGGTAGGCCTTCACCGGGTGCGTCTCGCGGCCGTTGGCGGCGAGCACGTGGTTCATCGCCGCGGCGATGTCGAGGATGGTGTCGACGAGGGTCCCGTCGAGATCGAAGAAGACCGCGTCGGGGGCGGTGCGCGTCTGGCTCATGCTTCCTCCACCTCCTCGCGCCGCGCGGTGGCGCGCGCGGGGTGCCCCGCGACCGGCGCGGTGAGCGCGGCCGCGTGGATCTTGCGCTGCAGGGCCGCGTCGTCGCCGACGACGATCTCCTCGAGGACGGCGACGCGGTCGGGCAGATCACCCACCGCGTCACGCTGCTCGAGGGCCGCCAGGCGCCGCTCGAGCGCGGCGATCCGGCGGCGGCCGGCGAAGGCGTTCCGGAAGGTCAGCCAGCCGAAGATGCTGCCGAAGACCACCGCGACCGTCATGAACTCGAAGAAGCCCATCCCGAAACCTCCTCCGCGGCGGGGCGCGGACGCGCGGAGCATACTGCACCGACCGCGGGCCGGAAACGCTCTGGGACTGGCGTACCCTCGCCGACCCTGATAGAAGGCGCGTCCCTTCCGTCACCCCCACCCCGAGTGCGGCGCCAGCCCGCACCCAGGAGACGTCATGGCCTCCCGTATCGAAGACGGCGTTCAGCTGCCGCCCGGCCTCTCCGGCTCGCGCTTCCTCCACGGCGTCCTGCACGAGACCGCCGCCACCTTCCCCGACGTCTTCTCGGGGGTCCGGCTGCCGACCGGCAAGGCCTTCAAGAAGGGCTACGGCGACGCGGTCGTGCGGTTCGAGGCGGCCCGCGCCGCGTCCCCGCAGCGCGCCGAGGTGGCGCGCTTCATGACGCGCCGCCTGCACGAGCAGCTCCACTTCCGGACGAACGGCGCCAGCTTCCTCCTGCGCGAGCACCTCACCCACGAGCGCGCGGCCTCGCCGCTGAAGGTCGAGAAGCTCTCCGGGACGCCCGGGCTCGTGCCCGAGGTGCCCTTCGACGGGCGCGTGTACCGCGGCGCCGAGGTCGCCGCGCTGGTGGCGACCCTGCGCGAGCGGAGCTGCCTGACCGATCGCGCGGCGGCCGGGCTCGCCTGGACCCTCGCCGAGGCCGAGCGCCAGGGCGGCACCCTCGATCTGAGCGGCCACCGCTTCGCCATCCTCGGGGCCGGCGCGGAGCTCGCCCCGACCCTCGACCTCCTGCGCGCCGGCGCGACCGTCCTGTGGATCGATCTCGCCGACCCCCACGAGGTGATCGCCGGCGACGGCGGCGCGCCGCTCGCCGGGACGCTGGTCACCGCGCCGGGGGTCACCGACATCCTCAAGCAACCGGCCGAGATCGCGGCGGCCATCCGCGCCTTCGCGGCGGACGGGCCGGTGCACCTCGGTCTCTTCGCCTACGCCCCCGGCCGCGGCCGCGAGCTGCGCCTGGCGGGCGCGATGGACGCCATCGCGCGCAGCCTCCCCGCCGAGGCGATCGCGTCGGTCGGCATGTACATCTCGCCGACGACCCCGGCCACGGTGCAGCCCGAGGACCGCGACGCCTCCACCCGCCTGCTCCGCGCGCAGAACGTCTGGAAGAGCGCGCTGACGCGCGTCCGCGCGCTCTCGCCGCGCCCCCACCACCACCACGGCGAGGTCGCGATCGCGCGCGCGGTGGTGCCGCTCCAGGGCCCCGGCTACCAGGCGGCGCAGTACCTCGCGAAGATGGCGACCGCCGAGACCTGGGCGACCCACGGCAGCGACATCTATGGAGAGGCGGCCAAGCCGATGACCGTCAGCGCCAACGTGGCCGGCATCTCGAAGACGCGCTCGATCGAGCACCCGCTCTTCACGGCCGCCTTCATCGGCGCGCCGTCGGTCGGCGTGCAGATCTTCGACGTCCCCACGACCCGCGCGCTCAGCGGGCTCCTGATGCTGCACGACATCCTCGCGGAGGACGCGCCCGGCGCGGCGACCTCCAACGGCGTGTCGTCGGCTCAGAAGGCCGCCCAGACGCTGTCCCAGCAGATCCACGGCGGGGTCTACTCGCAGCCCTGGTACTTCGAGTCGACCATCCGGACGGCGGCGGTGCTCGGCCTCGCGAAGCGCCCCTCGCTGCTGATCCCCAAGCGCTGAGCGGCACCGCAGCAGAGAAGACCGACGCGGGCGGTGACATGATCGTGTCACCGTCCGGCGCTTGACCCTCCACCGGCGGATGAGACACCGTTGTGCATCGCACGCACGACGGTGACCGCTCGAGGTGCTCATGAAGCCCGCGCTGCCCCTGCTGCTCCCCCTCGCGCTCGTCGGCTGTGTCGCCGACGGGGCCACCGCGCCCTCGGCCGGGCTCGATATCCAGCTCGCCGCGTTGAACCTCCAGGGGGTCGGCGAGGTGATCTGGGACCTCGAGGTCGACAACGGCGCCGGAGCCGTGGTCTGGCAGCGCCGCATCACCTCGAGCGGGTACGGCGACGGCGCGGGCTCCGCGAGCTACCTCGGGCCCTGCGACGCCGACCCGGCCGCCGCCGAGAACACCGTCAAGGTCTGGGTCGTCGGCGTGTACGAGGCCGCGGTCGCGAGCGGCGACGCCGGGACCTTCGCGTCGGGCGACGCCAGCGGAGTGACCGGGACCCCGATCGCCTTCCAGAACCCGACGACGACCGGCACGCCCCTGACCCAGGTCGTCACCTGCGCCGAGAACGCCGACCGCGCGGTCCAGTTCGACGTGGCCCTCATGCGCCCGGCGCAGCAGGGCTTCTTCGACATCGCGGTGACCTTCGACAACATCTTCTGCAGCGCCAAGCTCGACTGCTGCAACGACGCCACCGGCGACGGCTGCACGAGCCCCGAGGACATCAACCTCCTCTTCGACGCCGCCGGCCAGCGCGGGCGCACCTTCGTCCTCGGCCTCGCGTGCACGGCCGGGGTCGCCACCGGCGTCGAGACGGCGCTCTACCTCGACCCGATCGCGCTCGACTGCGACGTCAACTCGACCAGCGCGACCTTCGTCGCCGACGTCGCGATCAACCCGACGCCGGCGACCTCCCCCGGGAACCTCTGCGAGGCCGGTGCGCTGTCGGGCTGCGCGGCCGTCACCGAGACCGGGAGCGCGGACGCCGACACCTGGCTCTTCCAGGTGGCCGTCTACCAGGGCGTCGAGCAGCTCACCAGCGGCGGCGTGGACGCGCAGAAGGTCTACTGGAACGTCGCGCTCGGCGTGAAGCCGGCGATCTCGGCCTGCACCCTGCGGACGGCGGCCACCGCGGACGACGCCGCCGACCCCGATGACGGCGTCGCCGGCGGCGTGATCACCGCCGGCACCGTGTACCCGTACATCGGCTGGGACGTTCCCCTCGACGCGAGCTGCGGCTCGGAGGGCCTCACCTTCGACGACCCCGGCGCCAGCGTCATCGCCGGCTACACCGGGACCGGCGACAGCGCCCGGAGCTTCGCCTACAGCTACGCCGCGACCCTGCCGCCGAGCGGCGCGCAGGTTCAGGCGACCGCCGGCGAGTACAGCTTCGTGGTCCCCGCCGGCGTGACCGCGCTGACGGCGAAGCTGTGGGGCGGCGGCGGCGCCGGCGCCGGCGCGTACACGACCGGGGCGATTCAGCCCCCCAACGGCAACGGGGGGGCCGGCGGCTTCGCCTCGTGCCCGATCAGCGTGACCCCCGGCGAGACGCTCACGGTCCGCGTCGGAGGCGGCGGGCTGAACAACGGCTACAGCGGGTCGGCCAACGGCACCGGCGGTTACAACGGCGGCGCCTCGGGTTACAACACCCACAGCGCGACCTGGGGTGGCTCGGGCCCCGGCGGCGGCGCGTCGGAGGTGCTCCGCGGGGCCACGCAGCTGTGCGTCGCGGGCGGCGGCGGCGGCGGCGGCTACTCCTATCCGCCCGAGGTCCTGTCGACCGGCTACGGGCGCGGCGGCGGCGGCGGCCAGGACGGCGAGAAGGGCCGCGGCAACAACGGCACCGACACCCCGGGCGGGCTCGCGGGCGGCGAAGCCGGCAAGAACGGCAGCCCGGGCACGATCACGGCCAACGCGTACGGCGGGGGCGGCGGGGGCGGCGGCTATCACGGCGGCACCGGCGGCACCGCGGGCGACGGCACCAACGGCGGGATCGGCTGCGGCGGCGGGGGCGGGACGAGCTACGCCCCCGGTGGCACCCTGGTGAACGCGGTCTATGACGCGGTCCCCAACACCGGCGACCCCGACTACGTCGCCGGTGCGGCGGCCGCCGGCGTCGCCAGCCAGAGCACACCGACCTCCGGCAACGACGGGCTGGTGGTCCTCGGCTGGTAGCTCCGGTGTGACACCCGGCAATCTGCCACGACGCAATGCGTCATCGCGGCCCTCGTTTTTGCGCCACAGCAAATTTGCCAGACACGGCTGACCGCGCGGTCCGGCGCGTCCCCCCGCGGGCGCGGCGCGACGCGGAACGCCTTGTCTATCGGGACCGTGCGTGGTCCGACGCGGTCCCGAAGCGTGACGATCGCGACGCCATCGTGGTCGTGATGGAATCTTTCACGCGGCCGTTGTGCGGCACTGCAATAGAGGTGTATCGTGAGGCGGTCGATTGTCTCGCAGGTCAGTCCCTGCGCCAGGCGAGCGGTCGGTGGTCGGTCCCCTCCCCCTCGGAGTCACCATGGATCTCCAACTCAAGGAGCGGCAGGATCAGACCGCCGCGAAGCCAGCGTCCAAGAGCACCGACGGAAAGTCGCAGGCGCAGGTGCAGCTGCGCGGGATGAGCTATGCCGACGGCGAGAAGCAGCTCGCCCCGGCCGCCCCGGCGGGTACGGAGAAGCCCAACACCGCCGCGAAGCAGGATGACGACGGCGGCCCCGGCACCACGGTGATTCGGGACGAGAAGCCCGACTCACGGCTCGGCCCTCCGAAGGCCGCGGTCAAGATCGCGGTCAAGGACGCCGAGGTCGACGAGAACCAGACGGCCAACCTGAAGGTCGAGGCGAAGGACCCCGACGCCCCGGGTCAGACCAACCAGCTCTGGTTCAACTGGGCGCACACCGGCGGCCCCGCCTGGGAGAAGCCGAGCGGCACCTACAAGCAGGAGATGTCGTTCACGGCCCCCGAGGTGGAGAACGACGAGACGCTGACCGGTGAGGTGAGCGTCGCCAAGCGCGGCTACATGAAGGTCAAGGGCGTCACCACCAAGAAGCCGTTCACGGTGAAGGTGAAGGAAGTCGCCAAGCCCGAGACCCAGGAGAAGCCGGAAGAGGAAGAGCAGAAGCCGCAGGAGCAGGCGCCGGCGCCGGCCCAGCCGGAGAAGCCGGCCGAGCAGAAGCCGGCGGCGCCCGACCTGTCGGGCATCGAGGCGATGCTGGCGGCGATCCTGGCCGGCCAGAACAAGCCCGCGCCCCAGGCGCCCGCGCCGACCCCGACGCAGACCCCCGAGGCCGAGGCGCCGAAGGCGGCCGAGCCGGAGAAGCAGCCCGAGCAGCCCGCCGCGCCCACGCAGGTCGCGCCGACGCCCACGCCGGCGCAGCCCGAGATCGCGCAGCCCGAGGTCGCGCCGGCCCCCGTCGCCGCCCCGGCGCCGGTCCATCACCATCACCACCACCACCACCACCATCACCACCACCACCGTCGGCGCCATCGCCGGCGGCATCGCCTGATGCGGCGTCGGCGTCGCATCATGCAGCGGCGGATGCGCAACCGGGCCCATCTCCGGCACCGGCATCACCTGGTGCACCGGCGCCACATGCGTCATCACCATCACCTGCGCCACCGCCACAGCCCGCGCCATCACTTCCGGCATCGCCGCCACGTGCACATGCACCACCAGCGGCGTCATCGCCTGATGGCGCATCACCGGCACCTGGCGGCCGTCCGGCGCCGCATGCTGATGATGCGGATGCATCGACACCGGCACCTGCCGTTCATGCACCGCCACCACCACCATCACCACCACCCGCTCCCGCCGATCCATCGGCCGCACTTCGTGCCGAAGCCGAAGATCAGGCCGCAGGTCACGGCGCCCGCGCCGAAGAGCCTGCAGTCCGGCGAGCGCGGCCAGATGTCGGCGCGCGTGGTCGATCCGGATCAGGGCAAGAGCGGCGGGCCGCGCGTCTCGTGGCGTCAGCAGAAGGGCCCGCAGCTCGAGAAGGTCGTCGACCAGGGCAACGGCCACGTCGAGTTCACGGCGCCGAAGGTCTCCAAGAAGGCCGTGCTGACCGGCATCGTCCACGCGACGGACGCCGACGGCCTGACCGCGGAGGCCGGCTTCACCATCACCGTCGAGCCGGCGGTGGCGGCCAACGAGAAGGCGCTCGCCTGGGGCGACCCGCACTTCGAGGGCGGCGACGGCGGCAAGTACGACATCATGGGGCGGCCCGGCGGGACCTACAACCTGCTGTCGGACAACGGCGTGCGCGTGACCGGGCTGATGAAGCGGTACAACCGCGAGGGCATCACGGTCTTCGACCAGGCCGGCATCACCCTGACCGGCAAGGGCCCCAAGGGCGTCGTCCGCAACAACATCCAGTTCATCCCGGGCAAGGGCGCCAACATCGACGGCAAGGCCATCGGCGCCGGCAAGGCGACCCCGACGGCGGACGGCGGCTCGGCGATCTACGTCGGCGGCAACCTCTACGTCGACACCCGCGAGGGCTACAAGGTCACCTGCATCGCCCGAAAGGCCGGCGGGAACATCAACTACCTCGACGTCGAGATCAAGACCGGCGCTCGCGGCGTCGGCTCGGGCGACCAGCCGGACGGCCTGATGGGCCAGACCTTCGACGCCGACAAGGCGGCGAAGAACGGCAAGAAGGGCGTCAACGCGCAGGGTGAGGGCGCCATCGCCGGCGTCGTCACCGACTACGAGACCAAGGGGCTGTTCGGCGCCGGCGCCGGCAAGCACGCCCAGAAGGGTCTCGACGCGGCGACGGGCGAGCGGCGCGTCTTCCGCAAGACCGTCCTCGTCAACGCCAACCCCGGCCTCGGCGCCCACGGCTTCGTCGACGCCGGCGTCCAGGTGGACCCGGGCGACACCATCATGGTGTCGGCGAGCGGCAAGGCCGGCGAGAACCGCCACCTCAACCGCACCCCGGACGGCGACGCGCGCTACTCGCACCCGCGCAAGTCGCAGTTCATGGCGCCGGGCGCCCCCGCGTTCGCCCTCGTCGGGCGCGTCTCGGGCGAGAAGACCGGCTTCATGGTCGGGTCCAACTACAAGGGCGGCGTGAAGAAGGGCGGCAAGCTCGAGCTGGCCTTCAACGACCTCGCCGGGACCTTCGGCGACAACGTCGGCTACTACCTGGCCGACGTGCAGGTGGTGAAGGGCATCGCCTGAGCCACGAGCGTGACGTGAGCGCGACGCCGTCGGCCCCCCCGGGTCGGCGGCGTCGCCGTTTTGAGGGTGCTTGCAGTGGGCCGCGCTTGGTCTAGCATCGCGACATGCGCCAGCTCGTCTCAAGCGTGCTCCTCGCGGGGCTCTTCGCCGTGTCCTCGACCGGCTGTCCAAAGAAGTACGTCTCGGGGACCGACACGGTGACCCCGGCGCCGGCGGCCGACACCGCCGAGCCCGCACCCGCGCCGGAGGCGGACGCGGTGACGCCGCCCTCGGCTCCGGAGACCGCGGTGGCCGTCGCGGAGGCGCCCGACGCGGGTCCCGCCCC
>SBGO01000605.1 GCA_006226565.1 Deltaproteobacteria bacterium
TGCGGCGACGACGGCTGCGGCGGGAGCTGCGGGAGCTGCAGCGGCGACGCGAGCTGCGAGGGCGGCGCGTGCGTGGCGGGCCCGGCGGCGATGGCCATCGACGACATCTCCCCCGACTTCGGGCTCGCCGGGGAGGCGACGCCCATCTCGATCACCGGCCGGGGCTTCGCCGACGGCGCGACGGTCCTCATCGGGGGGCGCGCGCTCGAGGGCACGACCTTCGTCTCGAGCCAGGTCCTGACGGGCGCCGTGCCCGGCGACCTGAACGCCGGCAGCTACACGGTCATCGTCACCAACCCCGGCGGCGCCAGCGCGACGCTGACCGACGCCTTCGAGGTCCGCGCGCCGACGAGCGGCAACAAGGACAGCGGCTGCGCGGGCGGCGAGCCGGGCGCGACCCTGCTCTTCGCGCTGCTCGCCGGCCTCGCCCTCGCCACGCGCCGGCGCCGCCGCGTGTAGCGAGCGCACCCCAGCCCAGCCCCCAGAAACGAAAGCGCCCGCGGACCGAAGTCCGCGGGCGCTTTCACTTTCACGTTCGCCGGGGGCACGGGGCCCCCGCCGTGGGCTCAGCCGATCAGAAGCTGTAGGCCGCCGCCGCCGAGGCCGCGAAGCCCGAGCCACCGCCGATGAAGTTCGGGCCGGTGGTGAAGAACGAGTTCTGGAGGGCGAAGTCCATGGTGAACTTGTCGAAGACGAGGCCGAAGCCGCCGCTCCAGCCGAAGGAGCCGCCGTTCTGGCCGACCGAGTTGCCGGGCTCATCGCTCTGGCTGGCGATCTGCCAGGCGTACTCGAGGCCGCCGCGGAAGCGGAACCAATCGGTCACGTCGACCTCCATCGCCATGTGGACGCCGGGGATGGTGATCGAGAGCGTGCTGGTCGAGTCGTTGTCGGTGTCGGTGTTCGGATCGCTCGAGCCGGTCTGGAAGCCGAGGAAGCCGTAGGCCGCGAGGCGGGCCTTGGCGAGCTTGTAGACCGGGCCGGCGCCCGCGACGAGGGAGAGCCCGAACTCGCTGCTCGAGACCTCGTTGCCGCCGCCGATCGGCGTCGTGACGCCGCCGAAGCCGAGGTTGATGCCGCCGATGATGCCGAGCTCGACCTGGTCCTCCATCGGGAGGTAGAAGCGCCCGTTGAGGCCGATGCGGATGTCGTTCGCGGTGGTCTCGAAGTCGGTGCCGGCCTGGCTGTCGCTGCCGAGGCCGATGTTCAGGTTGAGGCTCAGGTCCATGCGGAGCGCCTCACCGAGCATCGAGTAGCCGGCGCCGATGTTGAGCGAGGTCTGCGAGACGCCGGTGGTGTCGCCACCGTCGGGGGAGACGCTGGTGCCGGCGTTGGCGATGCCGAGGCGGAAGCCGAGGCCCGCGTCGTCACCCATCTTCATCGCCATGAGCAGGTCGACGATGGTGCTGGGCGTCGCGCTGATGGCCGTGGAGACGCCGGGGAAGCCGACCGCGCCGTTGAGGAGCGCGCCCGGGAGGCCCTCGGCCGAGAGCATCGCGGAGCCGGCCGGCGAGACGTTGTCGCCGCGGTGCGCGACCACGCCGAACGCCATCGCGTCGTTGCCGAAGATGAGCAGCCCGTCGCCCTGGCTCGCCGACGCGCCCATGTGGATGCGCATCAGGTTGCGGTACTTCAGGAGCAGCTGGGGCATGAAGAACGAGTCGGTCACGTCCTCGAGCAGGATGTCGCCATGCAGCGAAGACCGCCGGGAAGCGTTGGCGTTCGTGGTCAGGGCGAACAGCATGGCCGTAACGACGCCGGCCGTGAGCAGACGGCTAGTAAGACGCATTGAGAGTCCTCCTCAGTAAGGCTCGGGAACGGGCGGAACATACACCGTTATCCGCAATGCGCAACTTCCTCCATGTCGGTTTTTTCAAACTCTCATTGCCGCCGCGGATCTGCACTTCATGCTGTGCAAACCATAGAGAACGGCGTTTTACACCCCTGCGAAATGCGTTACGCACAAGTGTCACGAGTGGCGCTTGGCACTCACCGAACACGAATGACCCGCGGTCCGGAACCCGCCAAGAAATTCTCGCCAAGGCCCCCATCTGCTGGTATCTCGTCAACGCCGTGAGCCGTCGCGTCACCATCGAAGAGCTGGCCGCCACCCCACGCTGGCCCCTCGAGCGCATCCTGGCGCTGCCCGGACTGCTCCGCGGCAACGCCCTGCGCGGCTGGGGGACCCACGTCGCGCGCCACTGGGGTCCGGGGGCGCCGGACCGCGTGCGCGAGCTCCTCGGCGTCTCGGCCACCACCCTCCCGGACGTGCCGGCCAAGCGCGACTGGCTGCCCATCTGGGTCCAGCTCCGCCTCGCCCAGGTCATCGTCGACGAGTGGTGCGGCGGGGACATGCTCGGCTTCGAGGACCTCTTCGCCGAGACCTCGGGCACCGGCGACAAGGTCATGCGCTGGGCCGCCGCGCAGCTCGGCCCGACCGCCGTCCTGCGGCGCGCCGGCAGCTACCACGCCAGCGTGTGCACGGTCGGCTCCTGCGACGCGACCGCGGACGCACGTTCGGCGCGCCTCGACTTCCGCGGGGCCGACGTCTTCGGCAACCCGACCTGGCGCCTCCTGAACACGATGAGCATCCGCACGATGTTCACCTTCATGAAGAAGCGCCTGGTCACGATCCACGGCGTCGACGTGAGCCCGCGGGACTACGTCATCGAGGTCGCGTGGACGCGCTGAGGTCCGCCGCGCGGCGCCGCGCGCGATGAGCGAGGCCGATCCGAGCGGCATCTTCGCCCACCTCACCGTGCTCTCCGAGCCGCTCCGGGCGCGCATCCTGCGCGTCCTCGAGCGCGAGGAGCTCGGCGTCGGCGAGCTGTCGCGCGTGCTGCAGCTGCCCCAGTCGACGGTCAGCCGGCACCTGAAGGTGCTCCTCGTGCACGGCTGGATCCATCGCCGCACCGAGGGCCCCTCCGCGCGCGTCTCCCTCGCGACCGACACCCTCGGCGCCGAAGCCGCGAGCCTGTGGCCCCTCGTCCGCGACGAGCCGGGGAGCGCGCTGACGGCCGCCGCCGACCTCGCGCGCCTCGAGAGCGTCCTCGCGCAGCGGCAGCTGGACTCGCGAGCCTTCTTCGGGCGCGTCGCCGCGCGCTGGGACGCGCTGCGCGACGACCTCTACGGCCAGTCCTTCACGCTCCCGACGCTGCTGTCGCTGCTGCCGCCGGGGTGGGTCGTCGCCGATCTCGGCTGCGGCACGGGCGAGACCGTCGCCCGGCTCGCCCCGGTCGTGCGCCGGGTCATCGGGATCGACCAGGAGGCGGCGATGCTGGACGCCGCGCGCGCCCGGGTGGCGACGCGCGACAACGTCGAGCTCCTCGAGGGGGATCTCGCCGCGCTCCCGCTGCCGGCCGAGAGCGTCGACGCCGCGCTGCTCCTGCTCGTGCTGCACCACATCGCCGACCCGATCGCCGCGCTCGCCGAGGCGCGCCGGATCCTCCGCCCAGGGGGCGTCGTGGTCGCCCTCGACATGGTCGCCCACGACCGCGCCGAGTATCGGCAGACCATGGGCCACCAGCACCTCGGCTTCGGCGCCGACGCGTTCCGCGCGCTCGCCGAGAGCGCCGGCCTCGAGCTGGTCGATCTCGAGCGCCTGACGCCGGATCCCGTCGCCCAGGGCCCCGGGCTCTTCGTGGCGCGCCTCCAACGCCCGGCCGCGCTCGCGCGTTCTTGAGGCGACGCGACATTTTGCGACTCGGAGCTTGATTCCGGGAAGGGACGGCCCTATTCATCCGTTCATCCGCATGAACGGATACAGGTCCGTTCTCGATCCCGCTCAGGAGCTCAGGTAGCACGATGTCCGCGAACCCCGTCACCTCCATCCAGACCTTCATGTCCACCGGCCTGCCGCTGTTCGCCGACCTCCCCTACAAGGTCCAGGCGATGACGCCCGACGTCGTCCGCTTCGGCCGCAAGGAGATGGACCTCGCGCTCCACGAGATGCCCGGCCTGGCCGCGCTCCGCGAGCAGTTCGCCGTCGAGCAGCCCCTCAAGGGCGCCCGGATCATGGGCTCGCTGCACATGACCATCCAGACCGCGGTCCTCATCGAGACCCTGGTCGAGCTCGGCGCCGAGGTGCGCTGGGTGTCGTGCAACATCTTCTCGACCCAGGATCACGCCGCCGCCGCGGTCGCCGCCGGCCCCCAGGGCAGCGCCGACGACGCGCAGGGCGTCGCGGTCTACGCCTGGAAGGGCGAGACCCTCGAGGAGTACTGGTGGTGCACGGTGCAGGCGCTCGAGTGGCCCGGCGCCGGCGGCCCGAACCTCATCCTCGACGACGGCGGCGACGCCACCCTGCTCGTCCACCTCGGCTACGAGCACGAGCTGGCCGGCACCCTCCCCGAGCTCGACAAGGCCGGCTCGGTCGAGGAGCGCGTGATCTTCCAGGTCCTGCACGACGTCCGCGAGGCCCGCGGCGGCGACTACTGGACCAAGATGATCAAGAACATCCGCGGCGTCAGCGAGGAGACGACCACGGGCGTCCATCGCCTCTACCAGCGCGCCGAGGACGGGACGCTCCAGTTCCCGGCCATCAACGTCAACGACTCGGTCACCAAGAGCAAGTTCGACAACGTCTACGGCTGCCGCCACTCGCTCGTCGACGCCATCATGCGCGCGACCGACGTCCTGATCAGCGGCAAGCGCGCCCTGGTCTGCGGCTACGGCGACGTGGGCAAGGGCTCGGTCCAGTCCCTGCGCGGCCAGTTCGCGAAGGTCGCGGTGACCGAGGTCGACCCGATCTGCGCGCTCCAGGCCTGCATGCACGGCCTCGACGTGACCACGACCGAGGACGCGCTGGCCGACACCGACATCTTCGTCACGGCGACCGGCAACAAGGACATCATCACCGCCCAGCACATGGTGCGGATGAAGCACAACGCGATCGTCTGCAACATCGGCCACTTCGACAACGAGATCGACATGGCCGGGCTCGAGGCGATGCGTGAGCGCGGCGAGGTCGAGAAGATCGAGATCAAGCCGCAGGTCCACGAGTGGAAGTTCAAGAACACCACCCACGGGCCCAACGGCGGCGGGCACTCGATCCTGATCCTCGCCGAGGGGCGCCTCGTGAACCTCGGCTGCGCCACCGGCCACCCGAGCCTCGTGATGTCGGCGTCGTTCACCAACCAGACGCTGGCCCAGATGGAGCTCCACAAGAACGCCGAGAGCTACGGCAAGACCGTCAGCGTCCTGCCGAAGCACCTCGACGAGCGCGTCGCCCTGCTCCACCTCGACAAGTTCGGCGTCAAGCTGACCCAGCTCAGCGAGGAGCAGGCCGCCTACATCGGCGTCCAGGTCCAGGGCCCGTACAAGCCGGAAGGCTACCGTTACTAAGCGACCGTTTCGATGCGCTCGCTACGCGGCGCCTCTGTGAAACGTCTCACGCATCCCACCGCGGACCTCGCAAGCTCGGCCCGCGGCGGGAACCCTCTGCGTGAGACGTTTCAGGCGCCGCTGCGCTCGCTTTCCCCCACCGCGGCTTCGCCGCGCCCCCGCTGACGCGGGGGAGGGGTGTCGCCTTCGGCGACGGAAGGCCCGCAGTCCGGCTCCCCCGGAATGCGGGCCTTCCTTCTTTGTCCTTCGCGCGTCGCCCCGTGCGCGAGGCGTTCAAGGCGCCCCTCCGCTCGCTTGCCTGGAACAGCCGCGATTTGTGGGTGCTGCGGGACTCCCTTCCTCCCCCGCGCCCTCCGTACTGGCCAACGACCTGGCCTTCGTACGCCCATCGGCTCACGCGCGTTTGACGGCCGGGGCACCTCGGGCGACGGTCAGTGCTCCCTCCACATCGCTCGGGAGCCCGCCATGCGCACGCCCATCGTCGCCGCCCTCGCCTTCCTGTTCCTCTTGACCGGCGCCTGCGCGTCGGGGCCGGCCGTCGGGGTCGAGGTCGAGCCCGGCGTCGTCCTGCTCGGCCAGCGCAAGGTCGATCTCCGCGTCGATCACGACGTCATCGGCGTCGGCCGGGTCGAGGGGCGCTTCCGCGCGCTCCGCGTGCACGTCGCCGAGAGCCCGCTCGAGATGTACGACATCAAGGTGACCTTCGGGAACGGCAACGTCTGGTCGCCGCCCACGCGTCTGCTCTTCTCGAGCCAGAGCTGGACGCGCCGCATCGACCTGCCGGGCGACGCGCGCATCGTCCGCAAGGTCGAGTTCGTCTACCGGAGCCGCCAGCCCGCCAGCGGACGCGCCCTGGTGACGCTCTACGGCCTCCGCTGACGCCGCTCAGCGGCCCCGGTTCGGCCGCTGCAGCGTCCGCTTGCCCTCGGCCAGCCCGCTCACCACCACCGACGCCGCGGCGAGCCCGAAGGCGCCCGTCAGGAAGCTCGCCGTGCCGAAGCCGGACGCGCAGTCGAGCCGCAGCGTGTCGGCCTGGTCGCGGGTCTCGCAGACGCCTCCCTCCGGGGTCGGGAAGACCGGCGGCTCCGCGCTGAAGACGCACGGGATGTTCCAGCGCCCCTTGCGCGAGTAGCCGCGCTTCTGGCGGAGCTCCTTGCGCACCCGGTGGAGGAGGCGGTCGCCCTCGCTCTCCGCGAGGTCGGCGACCTGAACGCGCGTCGGATCGCGGCGCCCGCCGGCGCCCCCCATCGTCACGAGCGGGACCCCCGCCTCGTGGCAGCGCGTGATCAGCTCGACCTTGTGGCGGAAGCCGTCGATCGCGTCGACGACCCAGCTCAGCCCGGGATCGATGAGCTCGACCGAGTTCGAGGCCGTGAAGAAGTCGTGCACCGGGGTCACCTTGCACTCCGGCGCGATGGTCGCGACGCGCTCCGCCATCACCTCGATCTTCGGCCGGCCGACCGTCGCCGTCAGCGCGTGGAGCTGGCGGTTGGTGTTCGTCAGGCACACGTCGTCGAGGTCGACCAGATCGAGGGCCCCGACGCCGGAGCGCGCGAGCGCCTCGGCCACCCACGAGCCGACGCCGCCGATGCCGATCACCATCACGCGGGCGGCGCGCAGGCGCTCGAGCCCCTCCACCCCGTAGAGGCGCGCGATGCCGCCGAAGCGTGTCCCGTAGTCGTCGTTCACGGAGCCTCCGAGACGACGAAGCCGACCGCGAGCGGCGTGGCTCGGGTCGGCTCCATCATCATCCGTCGCGGTGGATCTCAGTCGCGGCTGCCGCCAGACGCGATGAGGAGCACGATGCGGAGGATGTAGACGAACATCAGGACGAAATCGAGGAAGAGCGTCATCGCGCCGGCGACGTGCTCGCCATCGGGGAACGTCCGCAGGACCTTCTGCGTGTCGTAGAGCGTGTAGCCCGCGAAGAGCACCACGCCGAAGACGCTGATGAGCATCTGGAACGCCGTCGCGTGGACGAAGAAGCCGATGACGAGCGCGCCCAGGAGGGCGAAGGTGCCGACCGTCAGCATCCCGCGGAGGAACGAGAAGTCGCGCTTGGTGAAGAAGGCGTAGGCGCTGAGGCCGCCGAAGGTGACGAGCGTCAGGCCGCCGGCCTGGAGCACGTAGGTGCCCGGCGCGGCGCCCTGGACCTTCGCCAGCGCGATCGCGACGTACACGATCGAGCTGATGACGATGCCGGTCAGGAGCCCGTAGCCGGCGAAGGCGACCACGTTCCAGGTCGGCACGTTGCGCACCCGCTGGAGCGCGTAGGCGCCGCCCATCCAGGCGACGATCAGGAGGATGTTCACCAGGAAGCCCGAGTAGAGCAGGCTCTCCGCCAGCCCGGACTTCACGGCGATCGCGACGCCCATGACCGTGGCGAGCACGCCGGCGAACATCCAGGCGTAGACCCGGCGGACGAAGGAGATCTGCTGCTCGGCGGTGCGAACGATCTGCGCCTCGGGCGCTTGCACGCGCGCGCCGACGTAGGCGGATTCTCTCTGGAAGGGCATCTCGGGGTCTCCTCCGACGGGGTTCGGGAGCGCGTTGCTTACCGCGTCACGCGCCGTGCGTCCAACATGGGCACCGCTCGCGCGTCGCCAAGTCCCGGGACATCGACAGGCCTCCGGATCCACCGAGCGCGATCCACCGCGATCGCGTTTTTCGGGACGGCCGCTCTGCAACAATTGCGTAACAGAACGCCACGCACCGCAGCAGAGCACCCCCACCCAGATCAAAGAATCTTCTTTATCCAGGCGGCCGAGTCGGGTTATTGCGAGGCCGCAAGGAGGCGCTCGGAGGGCCCATCGACGGCGCCGCGTCGCCCCTCGCCGCCCCAGATCAAGCTGGATCGCACACAAATTCAACGTGTTACAGGATTACGATCCGAGACTCGTGGAACGAGAGGCCTCCGCGGCCTGTGGAAATCGTCTGTGGACGGTCTGTGGAAAACGTCACGAGACCCGCCTGTCACGCGATTGTTGCAAAAAAAAGCTTTTCCACAGACTTTTTTCGTGTTGCGCGGTCGCCGAACCGAGGGCAGAGTCGGTCCTGCGGTTGGCGCTACGGAGCGTCGCCGGTCGGGGTCCCAAACCCGATGCGCGCTTGCGATGCATTGGGCATGGATCGAAGACCCCAGGGAGGGAGGGCCTCTCTCGAAAGAGAAAGACCTGCCTCGCCGGTTCTCTGAAACTTTGCAGAGCAGGCATGACGATGGGTGGTTTCGGCCACCGGGCGTCGTGCCGAAGCCCAAGAAAGGAGGCTGTGAGGTCACGCTCGCAGCCGAGGCCGACGAGGTGAAGACCTCGGAGGGGGGAAAGCCAGGAGCGGATCGGGCGCTGTAAACCGGGTAACACCGGCTCAGCGCAACGGACTCCGCGGGTGCGTAAATCCTCGAAGTCGCGACGAACCCGACCTTGGTCGGGGGGTTGAAACGACACGGAGGAAAAGGGTCGCCGGAAGGGGACACTCGCTACCGCGCAGGGAAAACCGCTGAAGGTGAAAACCCAAGGGCGCCACCGGCATGAGACAAGGCCGGAGGGGTCGAGAGCGGAGTAAAGCGTCAAGAGGTTGAGAAAACCTGAAGGCGTTGCGTAGCCGGGGGTGGAAGCCCGGCGTGAGTCGCTGCTCTCTTCCTGAAGCGTCGAAGGGTCGCCAAATCCCACGGGAGGGCCGTCTGGGGACCGCCGCAAGGTGGCTACGCCAGACACATCCGCGCACGTCGAACTCTGAACGTGAAGCCAAGGGCATGAGAGGATGGACCACCTGATTAACATTGGGTGGCCCCACTCGGTGAGTCGAAGACCGCGAAGGTCGGTGACGTGAGTCACGAGATCATGGCGGAAGCGTCAAACCCATGAGGCGCTAGACCTGCCGACGGAACACTCTGGAGTCCACGCCAACACGAAGAGAGGCAGCAATCTGGCCGGCGACGGCTGGTGCGCCGCGAGCTCGGGTGAGTTCTCCGAAGGGAGCAACCGATTGGGTGCCGCTCTGCCAACCGCACGAGGCCCGGAAACTTCGGTTTCCGGGCCTCACCTATTTCTGGGGTCCGGGCGGCCGTCACGCCCCCTCGACCGACGCGAGACGCGCGTGCTTTTCGCTGCCCCGCCTCGACGCCCGCGGTGTCGAACGCTGCGAGAGAGGGCGATGGGCCCGCGTCCGCTACCAAGTCGGTAGATGAGATAGTGTTGCGCTCGGGTTTTCACGGGCGTGGGTTCCATCGTCGCTCATCTCCCCGCGCCAACGCGTCACGACGCTTGCGCGCCGCGGAATCGTCCCGGATGATGGCGTCCATGGCTGACACGCCCAAGGCACGCACCGACTCCTTCTCGCGCGACCCCGTCTGCGGCAAGCCCGTCGATCCGAACCGGACCGCCCAGGGCTACGTCCACGGCGACCGCGTCTACTACTTCTGCTCGACCGGCTGCCTCCGGCGCTTCATCGCGGAGCCCGAGGCCTTCGCCGCTGAGACGCCGACGCCGCCCAGCGACCCGCCCTCGCGCGGCTAGCGCCCGAGCCGCCCTACTCCGGCTCCGCCCCGGCGGCCGCCGGCCGCGGCGCGAAGCCGTCGAAGAAGCGGCTCGCCTCCGTGCTCCCAGCGCGCGCGTCGAGCGGCAGGAAGCCGAGCTCGTAGAAGCGGTCTCCGTACGGGAGCCCCATGAACCGCGCAGCGACCTCGCCGTCGGCGCGTCGGGCCGTCACCTCGAGGACCCGCGCCGTGTGCCCGGCGACCACGACCGCGGCCCGCTGGCGCAGGTCCAGCGTGACGTCGCCGCGCCCGCGCAGGGTGAAGGCTTCCCACGCGGCGAGCAGCTTCGGGAGCGGCCGCTCGCGCTCGGCCTGCTCGAGCGGGATCACGGCGATCGTGTAGATCGCGGGCGGAAACGCGCTGAGGGTCGTGAGCGTGCGCGCCTCGCGGCGGCCCCAGGCGGTCTCGAGCGGCACGACCTCGACCGTGGGAGCGCCAGGGAGCGCCGCCCGGAAGCTGCCGTCGGTCGCGTCGTGGCTGCGCCAGAGGTCCTTCTTCGCCGCCTCCGCTTCCGGCCCGGCCGCCGCGTCGGTGAACCGGAAGGAGCCGAGGAAGCGGTCGACGCGGGCCTGCCCCGCCTCGTCGTCGGCCGTCGCGAGCAGCTGGTAGAGGCGGTAGCCCACGATGAAGACGCGCCACGTGACGCGCATACGCGTGGTGCCGAAGTCCTCGCTGGTCATCACCAGCTCGTGCCCCTTGTAGCCGTCCTGGACGACGGCGCGCTCGCTCAGGACCTCGCGGCGCGGGCCGGCCTTCTGGTCGGCGACCAGGCTCGCCAGCGCGGCGTCGGGATCCCCGAAGTCGACGAGCTGGCCGACCAGCGGGTTGTAGGACACCATCACCATGCGCCCCGTGAGCTCGTCGACGACCGTGTACTGGTCGAGCGCGGCCTCGACGCCGGCGGCCGAGGTCACCGTCTCGGTCTCGTGCTCCGGCGCGCCCGGAAACTCGACGCTGAAGCCCGCCCCCGCCGGCGCGACGCGGCGCCACGTGGCGACCTTCACGGCGCTGTCCGCGTCCGGCGCCGCGGCCTGGGCGGCCGTGTCGACCGGCGCCTGCGTGACGTCGGAGCCCCCGACGCGCGGCGGATCCGAGCCCCCCTTGCAGCCCGCGCCCCCGAGCGCGAGCAGGGCGACGAGGCAGGCGAGCGCGACGTGTCGCAAGGCGTGACCTCCGGGGTCGGCGGGCAGGACCGGGCTCGTATAGCCCGATGTCCGCCCCGACGCCATCGTCGGGCGCCACCGCGCGCTTGGCGGGTGACGCGCCTCGCAGGGTTGAATATCCTTCACGGACCGGCGTCCGGACGCGACGTTGCAGGGAGGAGAGACGTGATTTCCGTGGCAGCTTCGACGCGTGCGTTCCTTGGGATCCTCGGAACGGCTTTCTTGATTGGCGGTTGCACCCACTCGGCGCAGGAGTCCTTCTCCTTCGAGTCCGCCGTCTCCCCGAAGGGGACCCTCACCGTGACGAGCCTCAACGGCACCGTGGTGCTGGTGCGCGACCCGTCCGCGACCAAGGTGCACGGCACCATCACCGTCCGCACGAGCGGCTACGACAGCAGCGGTGCGGCCCGCGACGCCGCCCGCGCGACCGCCGTCGTCGAGACCGGCGACGCCCAGAGCCTCGCCCTCGACGTCGGCCTGCCGCCGGGCGCGCGCCGGAGCTACTTCAGCGTCGACTTCGACCTCCGCGTGCCGGACGGCGTCCTCGTGAACGTCGCCACCAACGACGGCGGCATCCTCATCGACGGCCTCCCGGTCGGGAGCCTCGACACCATCGATGGCCAGGTCGAGCTCCGCAACACCTACGGCGACTGCGTGCTGCGCACCAACAACGCGCCCATCGTGATCACGACCCACGACGGGCCCGTCGACGCCCGCACGACCAACGCGCCGATCGACATGGTCGACGTCGCCAGCGACCTCATCCGCGCGACCACGTCGAACCAGTACGTGGCGCTCCAGGCCCTGCCCGACTTCGCGGGCGAGATCTACCTCGCCACGACGAACGCCGGCATCGACCTCCAGATCCCCTACGAGTTCGGCGCCGAGCTCTTCGCGACCACGACGGCGCCCGGCAACATCTACGTCGAGGACCTCGCCTTCCTCGTCGACTACGACGTGCCCGGGCAGCTCGAGGGTGTCCTCTACGACGGCGCCGGCATCGTCGACGTGCGCACGACCGCGGCGGACATCGTCCTCCACCCGGCGCGCTGAGCCCGGTCAGGCCTTCGCGACCCTCGCCGTGTCGCGCTTGACGCGCTCGCGGGTGGTCGCGAAGTGCACGAGCCCCGGCGCGTGGCGACCGAGCCACCCGCCGACCTTGCCGTGCAGGGTGAAGACGAACTCGCGCTTGCGCTTGTGGATGGCCCGCGCCATGACGCGGGCCGCCCGGTCCGCCGGCCACATCAGCTTCTTCGGGCGCTTGTCCTTGCGCTCGGCGTGGAAGACGCCGCGGTTGTCGACCTTGTTGATGTCGCTCTCGACGAAGCCGGGGTGGATGGTCGTGCAGCTCACGCCGGTCCCGTGCAGCTCGGCGGAGAGCGAGAGCCCCATCGCCCGCACGGCGAACTTCGACGCGCAGTAGGGCCCCTGGGTCGGGAGCGCGATCATCCCGGTGACGCTCGCCACGATCACCGCCCGCCCCCGCGTCTCGCGCAGGTACGGGAGCGCCGCACGCAGCGTGACCGCGGTCCCGACGACGTTCACCTCGAGCTGCCGCCGCCAGTCGGCGGCGGTGAGGTTCTCGAAGCGCCCCGTCACGCCGTAGCCCGCGTTCGCCACGGCGACGTCGAGGTGGCCGAGCTCCGAGACGAGGCCGGCGACCGCCTCCGCGACCGCCTCCTCGTCGGTGACGTCGCAGGGGACGGCCAGCGCGCGGCGGCCGAGGCCGCGGATCTCCTCCGCTACCTCCGCGAGGCGCTCGAGGCGTCGCCCGCTCACCGCCACGTCGGCGCCCTCGCGGGCGAGCTCCAGCGCGAGGGCCTTCCCGATGCCGCTGCCGCCGCCCGTGATCCAGGCGACCTTGCCGTCGAACCTGCCCATCTCGGTCTCCGCCCGATCAGTAGCCCGCCAGGCGCGCCCAGCGATCGCGGTGCCACGCCGCGTCGCCGAAGGTCGCGGCCACGACCCGCGCGCGCTTGAGGTAGAAGCCGACGTCGTGCTCGTCGGTCATGCCGACGCCGCCGTGCATCTGCACCGCCTCGTCGACGACGCGCAGGAAGGTGTCGGTCGTCCGCGCCAGGGCCAGCGACGCCACCTGCGCCAGCGCCGCCGCCGGGACGCCCGGCTGATCCGCCGTGCGCGCCGCGGCCATCACCACCGAGCGGCACAGCTCGATGTCGATGTAGAGGCGCGCCGCGCGGTGCTGGAGCGCCTGGAAGCTGCCGATCGGCACGCCGAACTGGCGCCGCTCGCGGAGCCAGCCCAGGGTCATCTCGAAGGCCGCGGACATGCCGCCGAGCGCCTCCGCCGCGAGCCCGATCCCGGCCCGGTCGAGGACCGTCGCGAGCAGCTCAGCCCCGCCGATCCGCGCGTCGCTGGCGACGACCACGCCGTCGAGATCGATGCGTGCGCACGGGAAGGCGTCGACCCGGACGAGGGGCGTCGCCGTGAGCCCCTCGGCGTCGCCGGGCACCGCGTAGAGCCCGAGCTGCCCGCTCGCCTCGTCGCGGGCGACCACGACGATCAGCTCGGCCTGGGCGCCGACGAGGACCTCGCGCTTGGCGCCGTGGAGGGAGACGCGCCCGTCTCCGGCCGACCGCGCGACGGCGGCGCAGCTCAGGGGCTCGTCCCGGCGCGCGCGCTCCTGCCACGCGACGGTGGCGATCACCTCGCCGGCGGAGATGCGCGGCAGCCACGTGGTCCGCGCCGCGTCGCTGTCGCCGAGGAGCAGCGCGCTCCCGGCGAGGAGCGTGGTCGCGAGCAGCGGCTCGGGCGCGAGGGTCTTGCCCGCCTCTTCGAGGACGAGGCAGAGTTCGGTCACCCCGAGGCCGACGCCGCCGAGCTCCTCCGGGAAGGGGAGCCCGAGCCAGCCGAGGCCGGCGAGCTCGTCCCAGAGGGCGCGCGAGAAGCCCGTCGCGTCGCCCGCGTCGCGGAGCTTCCGCAGCCGCTCCACCGCGCCGCGGTCCTTCCAGACGGCGGCGGCGCTGTCCTTGATGAGGCGCTGGTCCTCGTTCAGGGCGAGCTTCATCGGGCACCCCCGTCGGGCAGGCCGAGCACGTGCTTGGCGATGATGTTCAGCTGGATCTCGCTCGTCCCGCCTTCGATGGTGTTGCCGCGCGAGCGCAGCCAGTCCCGGGTGAGCGCGAGGTGCCCGGAGGCGTAGCTCTCGCCCTCCCAGCCGAGGCCGTCGGCGCCCGCGAGGGTCACCGCCAGCTCGCGCCGGCGCTGGTTCAGCTCGGTCCCGTAGACCTTGAGGATGGAGCTCTCGGTCCCCGGCGGCTGGCCGGTCTTGGCGGCGTCCTGGATGCGCTGGATGGTGAGCATGAACGCGCGCTCGTCCATCGCCGACTGGACGATGCGGTCGCGGAGCAGCGGGTCCGCGAGCGTCCCCTCCGCGGGCCCGAGGGCCTCGCGAGCGAGCCCGAGGAGCTCCGCCTCGGCGCCCATGACCGAGCGGGCGAAGACCTCGCCGACCATCGTGCGCTCGTGCCGGAGGAGCGCCTTGGCGACCGTCCAGCCGTTGTTCTCGCCGCCGACGACGTCGCGCGCGAGGGCCTTCACGTCGTCGAAGAAGACCTCGCAGAAGGGCGACGCCCCGCTGATGAGCTTGATCGGCCGCGTCGTGACGCCGGGCTGGTCCATGTCGACGAGCACGAAGGAGATGCCGGACTGCTTCTTGGCGGCCGGGTCGGTCCGCACCAGACAGAAGATCCAGTCCGACTCGTCGGCGTAGGAGGTCCAGATCTTCTGGCCGTTCAGGACGTAGCCGTCGCCGTTCTTCTCGGCGCGCATCTGGAGCGACGCCAGGTCGGAGCCGCTCCCTGGCTCGGAGTAGCCCTGACACCAGCGGATCTCCCCGCGGATGATCGGGGGGAGGTGCTCACGCTTCTGGGCCTCGGTCCCGTACTCGAGCAGGGTCGGGCCGATCATCACCAGCCCGAAGCCGATGAGCGGGGGCGGCAGCCGGAGCCGCCGGAGCTCGCTCTGGAGGACGGCGTCCTGGGCCCGCGAGAGCCCGCCGCCGCCGTACTCGGTCGGCCAGGTCGGGGCGGTCCAGCCGCGCTCGACCATGAGCCGCAGCCAGCGCTCGTGATCGGGGGACTCGAAGCCGCCGCGGCGCCCGCCCCAGTGGCCGTGGAAGATGTCGCCCGGCCGGCCGCGGAGCGAGATGGGAGCGTGCTCTTCGAGCCACGCGCGGACCTCCGCGCGGAAGCCGTCGAGGTCGGACATGGGGGGCCCTCCGTCGGTCGCTGGTCACCCCGCGGGGAGGCGAGGCGCGAGCATGATGCCCCTGCCCCCGCGAGGCCGCAACCGACCCGCCGGCGACCTCAGTAGTTCACCGCACCCCACTCCATGGTGTAGCTGGGGCACGCCACCAGGCTGTCGGAGCCGAACTGGACGCGGACCCGGACGAGCCCGATGTCGGTGCTGCTCTGGCTCTCGGTGCAGCTCGCCTGGAGGGAGACCCCGAAGTCGGTGGTGCCGGCGATGGTCCGGCAGCACCCGACGAAGCTCCCCTCGAGGGTGACGGGGTTGCCGACGGGACAGCTGACCGTCGGCAGCGCCGCGGACACGTCGCTGACGCCGCAGCGGGCCCAGATGCAGAGCTCGTAGGCGGCGTTCTCGTCGAGCCCGGACAGGAGGACCTTGGGCTTGCGCTTGACGGCGTTGAGGTTCATCAGCATCCCGTAGCCGAAGAAGTCCATGTCGCCGACGGGGTTGAGGTTGCCGTGGACCGTCCCGCTCGGGAAGCCGGCCTCCGGCTCGATGTTGCCGGCGCCGAGCCCGATGAAGTCGTTCGGGGTGTCGTTCGGCTCCTGCCCGACGACCAGGGTGACGCCGGCGCAGGTCCCGCCGGCGCAGGTGTCGGCGGTGGTGCAGAGGTCCCCGTCGTCGCAGGACCCGCCGGTCGCGGGAGTCCAGTCGCTCGGGTCGCTGGCGTTTTCGCAGACCCCACACTGCACGCCGCCGGCGCCCAGCGAGCGATCGCCGTCGTCGTAGCAGGTGCCGCCGATGTAGCAGGCCTCCTCCTCGACGTCGAAGTGGCAGACGCCGCCGTCGCAGTAGTCCGTGGTGCAGGCGACCTGGTCGTCGCAGGCCATCTCGACACCCGCGCAGAGCCCCCCTTCGCCGCACGCGTCGTCGAGGGTGCAGTCGTCGCCGTCGTCACAGGCCCCGGTGGTCCGGTGCGTCCAGGCGAAGCGGTCCTGGGCGGGCGCGCAGATGGCGCAGGAGCCCGCCTCCGGCGTGTCGCCGGTCGCGTGGCACACGCCATCGACGAGGCAGGTGTCCTGCAGCAGATCGTAGGTGCAGGCGCCGCCGGTGCAGCTCGTCGACAGCACGCAGCTCGGCGGGTCGAGGCACACCGGATCCGCCTCGCCGACGCAGGTCCCCTCGGCGGTACAGGTCGAGATCGGCGAGCAGGAATCGCCGTCGTCGCACGCGGCGCCCTGCTCGAGCTGGCTCCAGCCGGTCGGGTCCTTGGCGGCGTCGCACACGAAGCACGGCTGTCCCTGGCGAATGACGCCGGGGTCCACGCACGCGCCGTCGATCGTGCACTGGGTCTCACCGCACGTCGGGGCCACCTCGTCCGAGCCGGTCGTGTCGGCAGGATCGACGGCGTCGCTCCCGGAGGTGTCGGAGTCGAGCGTGTCGTCGCCCGCGGGGCGCGACGCCTCGATGCAGCCCGCACCCAGCGCGAGCGAGACCAAGAGGGGGGGAATCCAGGGTTTCATCGCGACGCAATATACGAGGTCGTGCCGCTCACCGCGACCGTCTTGGTCGCTTTGCCGCATCGGACCCCCAGCGCGGTCGCCGTTCGCGCTGCTCCGCGATCTCGGGCCTGTGGGGCTCATCGGTCGCTGCGCGGCCCGTCCGCGCGATCCCTGATCGCGGCTTCCGCGTGCCGAGGCTTCGATGTAAGTTCGGGCGGTCGACTCGCTCCCTCCGGAGGTCTCCGTGCGCCGTATCGTTCCGCTCTCCAGCCTCACCGCCGGCCGCTGCTTCACCCACGCCGAGACGCCGAAGGTCCCCGACGAGGACGAGAAGGCGAAGCGCTTCCAGACCGGCATCTCGATCCTGCAGGCGGACATGGTGTGGAAGGTCGGCGTGGCCGAGGCCGACGGCGTCCACTGCGAGAGCGCGCTCGGTGAGGCGGCCGTGCTCGCCCCGGACACCAAGGTGGTCGAGGTGCCGCGCCAGGGCTTCGACCGGCTCGCGCAGCGCGCCCGCGAGGCTGGCGCGTCGTGACGATCCGCGCCGTGTTGCTCGTCGACGACGACCCGGACATCCGCTTCATCGCCGAGATGTCCCTGGGCCGCATCGGCGGGTGGGAGGTCACGAGCGCCATCTCCGGCGCCGACGCGCTCGCGCGGCTCGAGGCCGGCCTGCGCCCGGACGTGGTCCTCCTCGACGTCAGCATGCCCGAGCTCGACGGCTACGCGGTGATGGAGCGGCTCCGCGCCCTGCCCGGCTGCGAGGCGCTGCCGGTGATCTTCCTCACCGGCAAGACGCGCGAGCACGAGCAGGAGCGCTGCCTCTCCCTCGGCGCGCGCGGGCTCATCGACAAGCCTTTCGACCCGATGACCCTGCCGGCGCTGGTCCGCGAGATCCTCGGCGACGCCTAGCCCGGGCGGTGATCCGGGCCGACGGCTCGGGGTCGCGGGCGCCTCCCGCGGCGCGCCGCGGGGGCGCGAGCGGGAATAAATCTGCGGCGCGTGGGAACCTGAGGGCGAGCCGGGTGTCCTAGTGCATCGATCGGCCCGCGCGCCCCGGCGGGCCCCTCTCGAACACCTCCGGCCTGCGCCGTGCGCTCCCCGCGCGCGGCCGGTGCCGTATTGCGTCCGCCCACGGAGGCCCCGATGCGGTCACGGTTCTGCGCGCTCGCGCTCGTCGTCTTCTTCCCCGCGATCGCCTCGGCCAGCCCGCCGACGCCCACGCCCATCCTCGACCTCGACGTCTCCAGCGACGGGACCCTCGTCTTCGGCGCCGAGGCGCGGCTCGAGGTCGCCACCCACCTGGCGACCTCGATCCTCGCGCGGACCCCGGCCGAGGGCGCCGAGGTGCGCGTCGTGCTGGCCGGCGAGACGGACGACGTCGCCCCCACGCCCCTCTGGAGCGGGCGCACCGACCCGCGCGGCCACGCGTCGCCGCGCTTCGTGGTCCCGGCCGGCGTCCCGGCGGCGGCGCGCAAGCTCCGGGTCACCGCGGCCCACGACGGCCGCAGCGCCGAATTCGAGCGCGCGGTCACGCTGAGCGACGACAGCCTCCTCCAGCTCCGGGTCGACCGCACCATCTACCGCCCCGGGAGCGTCATCCGCTGGCGCGCGGCGCTGCTGCGGACGGTGAACGCCCACCCGGTCGGGGGGGCGCGCGTCGCGATGGACATCATCGACCCGCGCGGCACCAGCGTCTGGAGCGGGACCGTCACGACCGACGCGCGGGGGCTCGCGGCGGGTGAGCTGCCCCTCGCCGACGACCTCGTGACCGGCGACTACGAGCTCCGGGCTCAGGTCGGCGCCGCCCGGGACCACCTGAAGGTCACCGTCCGCCCCTTCGAGGTGCCCCCCTTCCTCCTCGAGCTCGACTTCGACGCCGACGCGGCGACCACCGGACGCCGGCTCGAAGGCACGGCTCGCGCCCACACCGCGTACGGCGAGGGCCTCGTCGGCCGCGTCGTCGTCACCCTCCAGCCCGCCTCGGGCGCGGCCCTCACCCTGCTCGACAGCGAAGGGCACGGCGAGGCGCTCGGCTTCTCCGCGGACCTCGCGAAGCTCCCGCAGGGGCCCGCGACGCTCACCGCGCGCGCCACCGACACGGCGGACCGCACCGTCACGACGACCCGGGAGCTGACCCTCGGCGCGCCGCGCCTCGACGTCGCCCTCGTCGTCCCGGGGGACACCCTCCTCGGGGGCGTCCGCCAGCCGGTGCACGTGCTGACCACCGACGCCGCCGGCGCGGCGGTCCCGGCCCGCCTGACCCTGACCCTCGAGGAGCCCGACGGGACCGTGCTCTTCACCGGCCGCGACGCGAGCTCCGGCGCGGCCTCGGTCACCGTGCGACCGCCGCCGCGCGTGACCCGGTCCCGCGACCGCGTGACCGGGACGCTCGGCGGGTGGACCCTCGAGCACACCGAGCGCTTCTTCGCCCGCGCGGACGCCGACGAGCAGGTCCTGCGCGCGCTCGAGGGGGCCGCCGATCGCGTCGCGCGTTGCCTCGAGCAGGACGCCGTGGACGTGACCCTGACCTACGACCGCAAAGGCTGGCGCCTCGACGCCGCCCGGGTCCAGCCCTTCCCGGGTCGCGCCGACTTCGTCATGGACGCGTCCCCGCAGGCCACCCGCTGCGTCGGGGCGCTGCTCGCGCCCCGCCTGCCCGGCGCCCG
>SBGO01000355.1 GCA_006226565.1 Deltaproteobacteria bacterium
CGCGGTCCGCGTGGGCGCCCTCCCCGCGACCGAGGTCCACGTGATCGACGCGACCCGGATCGAGGCCGTGACCGGCCCCGGGAGCCCCGGCCCGGCCGACGTCCGCGTCAGCCAGAACGGCACCGACGCCATCGCCCCGGGCGCCTTCACCTACCAGGGCCAGCCCGCCGTCTGGGTCGTCGACCCGCCGGCCGGCGCGGTGGCCGGCGGCACCCGCGTCCGCGTCCTCGGCACCGGCTTCCCGGTGGGCGAGGCGGTCTCGGTCAGCTTCGGCGGCGCCGCCGCGAGCAACGTCGTGGTGGTCGACTCGAACACCATCGAGGCGCGGACCCCGCGCGGCGTCCCCGGCCCGTGCGCCGTCCGCGTGACCGGCGGCGACGTCGACGCGCTCCACCCGAACGGCTTCTCCTACTTCGACCCGGCGAGCTACCCCGGGACCTGGGGCGACCCCATCGACGGGACCCTCAACGTCACCGTCATCGACTCGTCCAACGGCGGCCGCGTCGGCGGCGCCACCGTCGTCGTCGGCCAGGCCGGCGCCACGACCTTCAACAGCAGCACCAACGACCAGGGCCAGGTGACCTTCAGCGCCGCGACCCTCGTCGGCGACCAGATCGTGACCGCCACCAAGACCGGCTACCAGGTCGCGCAGATGGCCGGCTTCGACGCGACCAACCTGACCCTGGCCCTCGACCCCATCCCGTCCTGCGAGGACATGGGCGACATCCCGTGCGACCAGCTCACCGAGCCGGGCCCGGTCGCCTACTTCGAGGGGCACATCCTCGGCAGCTCCAAGGCGCCGACCATCCCGTGGGGCGAGTGCCGGGACTACCTCAACGTCGCCAGCGGCCTCTGCCAGCCCTGCGACAGCGACGACGCCTGCGCCGAGGGCCAGCACTGCGCCGAGCTCCCGGGCCAGGGCTTCGCCTGCACCCTCGGCTGCGAGACCGACGCCGACTGCGCCGACACCTTCGACTGCGTCGACGTCACCAACGAGGGCAAGGCCAAGCAGTGCGTGCCGCCGCCGGGCGAGGTCCGCGTCTACTGCGACATCACCGACCCCGACATGTGGTCCGACGACGTCATCCCCTACCCGGGCGTGCAGGTCCTCAACGGCAGCGACACCGTCTTCATCTCGACGCGCCTCGGCAACTACGCGGCCTTCTGCTGGCGCGGCCAGTACGTGCGCGGCGAGTTCCGCCCCGAGGCCCTCGGCGTGACCCGCCACCTCGGCGCCTTCGCCAACGCCGAGCAGGTCACCGCCGACATCACCATCGACATCCCCCTCCGCCGGCGCGTGTCCATCGTCGTCGACGCGCCGCCCATGGGGCAGCCCGGCGAGGCGGAGACGAGCGTCTACACCTACCTGAACCTGCGCGGCGACGGCGTCCTCCCCTTCCCGCTCCTGACCGGCACCGGCGAGTCGCCGACCTTCGAGGAGCGCCTCCCCGAGCTCACCGGCGTCCTCCACGACGCCGCCTGGGACTTCTACGTCCAGGTCGACGTCTCCAGCATCGGCGGCTACTCGGCGAGCATCGAGCCGGGCATCTCCGACATCGCCGACGACCTCGACCTCGCCCTCGGGCCCGAGGGCTGGGAGCTGCGCTCCGACGTCCCGTCGACCACCCGCGGCATCGCGTCGCGCGACGGCGAGGTCCTCGCGGTCGGCGACGGCGGCCGCATCGCGCTCTCCTTCGGCGACAGCCACTGGGCGCTCCAGGCGTCGGGGACCGACCGCGACCTCTACGCGGTCGACGTCTTCGCCAGCGACGCCGCCGTGGCGGTCGGCGCCGCGGGCGTCGCGACCCACTGGGACGGCTTCCTCTGGCACGTCGCCGAGACCGGCGTCATCGCCACCCTCGAGGCCGTCTCGATGCCGGCCGCCGACGAGGCGTGGGCGGTCGGCGGCGGCCAGGTGCTGCGCTGGAAGGACGACGCCTGGTCGCTCGTCTTCGACGCCGGCGTCCCGCTCCACGGCGTGCTCGCCCTCCCCTCCGGCGCCGTCTTCGTCGTCGGCGACGACGGCTTCATCGCGTCCTTCAACGGCCTCGGCTGGGTGACCGAGGACGCCGGCACGACCGCCACGCTCCGCGCCATCTGGGGCACCGACGAGGTCGCCCCGCGGATCGTCGGCGACGACGGCACCGCGCTCCGCCTGACCGACGAGGGCGTCGTCGCCGAGACTGTCCCGACCGCCCGTGACCTGCTCGCCGTGTGGGGCGAGGGCGCGGACAACATCTACGCCGTCGGCGCGCGCGGCGTCGTCATGCACTTCGACGGCGAGGTCTGGGTCGACGAGTCCAACCCCGACCACAAGGGGACCCTCCGCGCCGTCGGCGGCCCGGCCGAGAAGCTCCGCGCGATGGGATCGCACGAGCTCGTGCTGGGGCCGATCCTCGGCATCCCGGAGGACCTCAACCCGGCCGACGGCTCCTTCCTCGAGACCCGCCTCCGCTGGAGCGTGACCGAGTCCATCTCGCCGCACTTCACGATGCTCGACTTCTCCGGCCAGACCGGCCCGTGCTTCGCCTGCGGCTCCTACTTCATGCTGCCCTACAGCTCCTGGCGCGCGGTGCTCGACGGCGACCTCAACGAGGCCTGGTTCCCGCTCCCGAGCCCGGCGGCCATGGACGCGCTCGGCCTCGGCTTCAGCATCGAGTCGCTGACCATCTACCGGGTGCTCGTCGACGACGCCTTCGACTTCGACCACACCTCGAACAACGGCTTCTTCAACGTCTCCTGGAAGTCCTGGGCCGTCCGCGCGGCGACCTACCTGCGCTGAAGCCGGCGGGGGCGCGTTGCGCGCGCCCCCGCCCGGCGCCATAGTGGAGGCTCACTCGCACGACGCTCGAGGTGCCTCCATGAAGCCTGCCCTGCTCATCCTGCCCGCGCTGCTGGCCCTGTCCGCGCTGGCTCTGGCGGCCTGCCCCTCGGCCGCGACCCCGGAGCAGCCGGAGCACGCGGAGTCCGTCAAGCCGACCTATCCGGGCCCGCCGAAGCCGTGGCACGCGATGGAGATGAGCGAGAAGGGGCAGTACATGAAGGACGTCGTGCTGCCCACGATGAAGCGCATCTTCCAGCAGCACGACCCGCAGAACTACGCGGACTTCGGCTGCGACACGTGCCACGGCCTCGACGCCCGTGAGCGCCACTTCGAGATGCCGAACCCCGGCCTCTACGCGCTCTACCCGCCGGGCTCCCCGCAGCAGCAGCAGATGGTCGCCGAGAAGAAGGCCACGCTCGCCTTCATGGTCAACGAGGTGATCCCGACGATGCAGCAGCTGCTCGGCGAGGAGCCCTTCGACCCGATGACCAAGAAGGGCTTCGGCTGCGCCGAGTGCCACCCCCACGGGGTCGAGTAACGGCCGGGACCTCCGGGGCGCCGCGCTCGCTCCTCGGGGCGCGGACGCTGCTCGCGGTCGGCGCGGGCTTCGTCGCGCTGATGGCGACCTGGGCGGCGCTCGACCTGCCGCTCTCCCGGGCGCTCGTCGACCGGGACTCCGTCTTCGGGGCGGCCATCGCCCTGGCCGGCGACCTGCCCGGCGCGCTGCTCGTCGCGCTGGC
>SBGO01000042.1 GCA_006226565.1 Deltaproteobacteria bacterium
TGCGGGCCCCGCCTCGGGCGTCACCGGGGCCACCGCGCCCTGGCGACAGCCGCCGAGCGCGCCCGGCGTCAGGCCGAGCGCGAGGGTCACGAGGGCGCGGAGCGCGCGGCGCGTGCGCGCCGAGGTCGGCGATCGCCGGCGTGTGGGGAAATCCATCGTCCACCTCCGCCGTTGAGGGCCGGAGGCAGCGAGGTTTGTTGCCTCCCCGCCCTGCACCCCGGATACTACCACGCCATGACCGCGCCAGCCGTACACCAACGCCAATCGGAGGAGATGCCCTCGCGGCGTCGCCGGCGGCCCAGTGTGCTGGGGCGCGCGCTCTTCGTCGCATGCGCCGCCCTGGCCGTCACCGCCGCCACGCCCCGGGTCGGCGCCGCCGAGCCGACCCCGATCCCCCCGCCCCTCGACCCGGTCCCGGCCGACTCCCTCGGCATCCCGACCCCCATCGAGGACCCCTCCGGCGTTGCCCTCCGGCACTTCTACCGCTCGCTCACGGCCACGGCGCGCGGCGAGGGCCAGACGCGCATCGCCGTCTTCGGCGCCAGCCACGTCGCCGGCGACGTCTTCACCCGCGTCATGCGCCACCAGCTCAAGGCGCGCTACGGCGACGCCGGCCTCGGCTTCGTCGTCCCGGCGAGCCCGTGGCGCGACTACTACAACCGCGACGCCAACATCAGCTACTCGAAGGGCTGGGAGAGCTACTGGGTCAGCCGCACGCGCTCGCGCGACGACGGCCTCTACGGCCTCGCGGGCATCTCCTTCACCTCGAGCAGCAAGCACGACTGGGCCAAGATCGAGACGGCCAAGACGAGCGCCTTCGGGCGCACCGCGTCGCGCATCGAGGTCTTCTACTGGAAGCAGCCCAAGGGCGGCGAGCTCGTCATCACCGTCGACGGCAAGAAGAAGCACCGCGTCCGCACCAAGGCCGACGAGGCCGGCCCCGGCTACGCCGTCCTCCAGGTCCCCGACGAGGGGCACACCATCGAGCTGCGCCCCAAGGGCAACGGCCCCGTCACGCTCTTCGGCGTCGCCCTCGACCGCGACGTCGCCGGCGTCGTGATGGACTCGATGGGCATCAACGGCGCGCGCGCCGCGACCCAGCTCGAGTGGGACCCGCGCATCTTCGCCGACCACCTCGCCCGCCGCGACCCGGACCTGATCGTGCTCGCCTACGGCACCAACGCCATCGGCGACACCGACGATCCCATCGATCGCTACGAGCAGCGCCTCGACCTCGTGGTCGCCCGGGTGCGCTCGCTGATGCCGCAGGCGTCGTGCCTCTACGTCGGGCCCTCGGACCGCCCGGTGAAGGTCGAGGAGAAGGGCGACGACGGCGAGACGCGCCTGTCCTTCCTGCCGCGCCCGCGCCAGGACGCCGTCATCGACGTGCAGCGCCGGGTCGCCCACCGCTACGGCTGCGCCTACTGGGACTGGGCCGCCGCGATGGGCGGGGATCTGTCGATGGTCAGCTGGGTCAACGCCGACGATCCCATGGGGACGCGCGACTACATCCACCTGACGCGGCGCGGCTACGAGCGCATCGGGCAGCTCTTCATGGACGCCCTGATGACCCCCTACGAGGCGACCCTGCCGCACCCCTTCGGGCTCCCGACCCCCGGCACGGCGAGCATCCGGGCCGCGCCCTGACACGCGCGCACGCGCAGCGGAATCGCGGGGCCGGCCCGTCCGTCTTGACGTTCGCGCGACCGACCACTAAAGCAACCGCCGCGCGTCGTCCCCCAGGGGCGCCCTGCATTGTACCAGCCCGGCGAGCGCTGGCTCACCGCGGCGCGCGGAGTGGGTGAAGTCCATGGCTTTCAACAGCTTGGAGTACGGCATCTTCCTGGTGGTCGTATTCCTGTTCTACTGGCTGTTGGCCAGGACGGGGACGCTGCGGATCGTCTTCCTGCTCGTCGCGAGCTGGGTCTTCTACGCCGCCTCGAACCCCTACTTCCTCTTCCTCATCATCGGCTCGACGGTGACGGACTACGTCGCCGGCTGGCAGATGACCCGGCACGACGACCGCCCCGGCTATCGGCGCCTCTGGCTCATCATCAGCCTGATCGTGAACCTGGGGCTGCTCGGCGTCTTCAAGTACTCGAACTTCTTCTACGAGTCCTTCGTGAACGTCGCCAACACGATGGGCGCCGACCTCACGTTCACGCGGCTCGACATCCTGCTGCCGGCCGGCATCAGCTTCTACACCTTCCAGACGATGTCGTACTCCATCGACGTCTACCGTCGGAAGTGCCCGGCCGAGCTGAACTTCACGCGCTTCGCCTTCTTCGTCGGCTACTTCCCGCAGCTCGTCGCCGGCCCCATCGTGCGGGCCGTCGACTTCCTGCCGCAGATCGGCAAGCGCCCGTACTTCACCACCCAGCAGGCGAGCCGCGCGCTGTGGCTCATCGCCATCGGCCTCTTCAAGAAGGTCGCCATCGCCGACTACCTCGGCGTCAACCTCGTCGAGCGCGCCTTCGACACCCCCGACGTGCTCTCGTCCATGGACGTCCTGCTCGGCCTCTACGGCTACACGATGCAGATGTACATGGACTTCTCGGCCTACACCGACATCGCCATCGGCTCGGCGCTGCTCTTCGGCTTCCACCTGCCCGACAACTTCGACCGCCCCTACAAGGCGACCAGCGTCCAGGACTTCTGGCGGCGCTGGCACAAGACCCTCGGCTCGTGGCTGCGCGACTACCTCTACTACCCGCTCGGCGGCGGGCAGGTCAGCCCGCTCAAGGTCTACCGGAACCTCTTCATCACCTTCCTCCTCATCGGCTTGTGGCACGGCGCCGACTGGACCTACGTCATCTACGGCGCGCTCCACGCGAGCGCGATGATCATCAACCGGATGCTGCGCAAGCGGCGCGACCGGCTGGGGATCAAGCTCAAGCTCGACTGGTGGGGCGTGTCCTGGCGCGTCTTCCTGACGCTGCACTTCGTGATGTTCGCCCGCATCCTGTTCCGCGCGGGCATCGAGGCGCAGAAGCCGGGCGGCGACCCCTTCGGCAAGGTCGACGCGGTGCTGTCGGCGCTCGGGCAGGGGACCTACGACTCGGTCACGGTGATGACCCCGCTCTTGTGGGCGCTGCTCATCGGGAGCTACCTCTGGCACTGGACCCCGCGCGCCTGGACCGAGGCGACCTTCACCGGCTTCCGGCGCATGCCCGCCTACGCCCAGGGCGTGCTCGTCGGGGTCGCCCTCCTGCTGGTCGCGCTCATCGCCTCCGGGCGCCCCATCCCCTTCCAGTACTTCCGCTTCTAGGCCGGAGGAGGCAACGACATGGCGACCTTCTTCGAGATCAAGACGCCTGACGCCAAGGAGCCGCAGGCCGACGGGCTGGCCCCCGGGGTGATGCGGACCGTGGCCCTCTTCCTCGGCGCGCTGACGGTGGTGGCGGTGCCGTACGTGGTCGTCGCCTTCACCGGCGAGCCCGAGGAGCAGACCGTGCGCTGCGGCGAGGGCTACGACCGCTGCATGGCCGAGGCCGGGCGCGCGCCGGGGGCGGGCGAGGGCGACGAGGCCGCGGCCGCCCGCTGCGAGGACG
>SBGO01000588.1 GCA_006226565.1 Deltaproteobacteria bacterium
GGTCGCCGCGGCGGACCGGAGGCCCGCGCGCGAGAGCGTCGTGTTCGTCGCCACCACCCCGTCCACCCCGCGGGCGAGGAGGACGTCGAGGGCGTCGTCGAGCCCGGCGTCGTCGAGGTCCGGGGCGAGCTTGACGAGGAGCGGCGTCCGCGTCGGCTGGGCGTCCCGTCGCGCGAGCGCGTGGTCGAGCAGCGCCTCGAGCGCCGCGCGCCCCTGGAGGCGCCGCAGCCCCACGGTGTTCGGCGAGGAGATGTTGATGACGAGGTAGTCGGCGAGCGGCGCGAAGCGGTCGACCAGCGCGCCGTACTCCTCGGGCGCGCGCTCGAGCGGCGTGTCCTTGTTCTTGCCGATGTTCACGCCGACCACGAGCCCCGGCGGGCGCGCCGCCGTCAGTCGCTCGGCCACGAAGTCCGCCCCGCGCCCCGGAAAGCCCATTCGGTTCACGATGGCGCCGTCCTCCGGCAGCCGGAAGAGGCGGGGTCCGGCGTTGCCGGGTTGGGGGCGGAGCGTCACCGTTCCGACCTCGACGTGCCCGAAGCCCAGGGTCGCGAGACCCGCGACGGCGACGCCGTCCTTGTCGTAGCCCGCCGCCAGGCCGACCGGGTTCGAGAAGCGCAGCCCGAAGGCCTCGACGGGGCGCTCGGGCGCCGCGAACCACGGGCGGACCAGCGCCTGGAGCGCCGGGCTCCCCGCGACCAGCTCCATCGCCTTCAGGGTCGCCGCGTGCGCGCGCTCGGGCGGCATGCGAAAGAGCAGGGGCCGCACCGCCGCATACGCCGCCTTCACCTCAGCCTCCCTCGGCCAGAAACGCGAGGACGCGCGCCGCGTCGGCCTCGCTGATGCGTCCGCTCCGCCGCCAGCGCGCCAGCAGGCGGCGCAGGGTGAAGACCGCGTGGAAGCCGTAGCCCGCCGCCTCGAGCGACTCGCGGGCGCCCGACTCGCGGTCGATGAGCACGACGATGTCCTTCACCGCGAGGCCCGCCGCCGTCAGCCGCTCGATCGCCTCGACCTTGCTCCCCCCGGTGGTCGCGAGGTCGTCGAGGACGACCGCGCGCTCCCCGGCGGCGAAGACGCCCTCGACGGGGACCTTGGTGCCGTACTCCTTCGCCTCGCGGCGCGGATAGACGAGTGACCAGCCGCCGGCGAGCGCCACCGCCGTCCCGATCGGGAGCGCCGCGTACGGCAGCGCCGCCACGTGGTCGAAGGGGAGGCCGCGGAGGAGCTCGACGTAGGCGTCCGCGACCTGGCGCAGCAGCGCCGGGTGCGCGATCAGCCGCCGCAGGTCGAGGTAGATGGGCGACACCGCCCCGGACTTGAGGGTGAAGCTCCCGAAGCGGACGCACGCCGCGTCGACGAGGGCGTCGGCCAGCGGGCCCCAGGCGTCGGTGCGCGTCTCCTCGTCGGCGCCGGACGCGCCCTCGCCGAGGGCCCCCCGCGCCTCGTTGATGCGGTCGCGGAGGTCGCGCGCGGCGTGCGCCGGGTCGACGGCCTGCGACACCGCGCGGGACACGGGGATCAGGAGCCCGAGCCCGTCGTCACGGAGCCCGGCCGCGACGGCGGCGTGGAGGTCGGCGCCCTGAGCGCCCACGCCGGGCGCCAGGATCCACAGCTCCGGCGCCCGCGCGCGGACGGCCCGGAGCGAGCCGGGGTGGGTCGCGCCGACGACCAGGCCGACGTTGCCCGCGCGGTTCCACGTCCGCGCCAGCTCCGCCACGCGCTCGAAGAGGCGGACCGGCGGGCCGGCGCCGGCGATCGGCAGGTCCTGGAGGTCGGCCGAGCCGGGGTTGGAGGTCTTGCAGAGCACGAAGACGCCGCGGCCCTCGTGCTCGGTGAAGGGGGAGACGCCGTCGCCGCCGAGGTACGGGCTGACCGTGACGGCGTCGGCGCGCAGGGTCTCGAAGGCGGCGCTGGCGTAGGCCTCGGCGGTGGAGGCGATGTCGCCGCGCTTGGCGTCGAGGAGGACGGGGATGTCGCGGGGGACGGCGCCGATGACCGCCCGCAGCGCGTCGACGCCGGCCGGCCCCCAGCGCTCGAAGAAGGCGGCGTTGGGCTTGTAGCAGGCGGCGTACGGCGCGGTCTGCGCGATGAGCCGGACGCACACCTCGGCGGCGGCCGCCGCGCTGTCTTCGGGGAGGTCCTCCGGGCGCGGGTCGAGCCCGACGCACAGCAGCGAGTCGACGGCGTGGGCGCGCGCGGCCAGGCGCTCGAAGAAGCTCACGCCTTCCCCAGCACCATCGCGAGGACGGCCATCCGCACGTACATGCCGTTCTCCATCTGCCGGAAGTAGGCGGCGCGCGGGTCGTCGTCGACCGCCATGGCGATCTCGCCGACGCGCGGCAGCGGGTGCATGACGATCATCCGCTCCTTCGCCCCGCGCAGCGTCTCCGGCGTGATGACGTAGCAGCCGCGCACGCTCTCGTAGACGGCCGGGTCCTCGAAGCGCTCCTTCTGGACCCGCGTGACGTACAGCACGTCCGTCTCGGCGAGCACCGGCTCGAGGCGGTCGTGCTCGGTCAGCGTCACCTCGTGCGCTTCGAGCTCGGCGACGAGCTCGCGGGGCATCCGCAGGATGTCGGGGGACACGAAGTTGATGCGCACGTCGTAGAGCGCGAGGAGGCGCGCCAGGCTGTGCACCGTGCGGCCGAACTTGAGGTCGCCGAGCATCGTGATGGTCAGCCCGTCGACCCGCTCGAGCTCGCTCGAGACGGTGAAGAGGTCGAGCAGCGCCTGGGTCGGGTGCTCGCCCACGCCGTCGCCGGCGTTGATGATGGGCTTCTTCGCCACCTCGACCGCCTGGGCGGCCGCGCCGACCTGCGGGTGCCGCAGCACGATGGCGTCGGCGTAGCACTCGAGGGTCCGGATGGTGTCCGGCAGCGACTCGCCCTTCGAGACCGAGGAGTAGTGCACCTCGTTGATGGGGATGACGCTCCCGCCGAGCCGCTCCATCGCCGCGTAGAACGACGACGCCGTGCGCGTGGACGGCTCGTAGAAGAGGTTCGCGAGGATCTTGCCCTTGAGGAGATCGAAGGAGCCGATCCGCGACACCATCTCCCGCATCTCGCGCGCCACGCCGAAGACGTAGTCGAGATCCTCGCGGGAGAACTGCCGGACGGAGATGATGCTCTTGCCGTAGAAAGGCCCGTCGCGACGCTCGCCCAGCGGGACGTGCGGGTTCGAGACGCGCCCCTCGGGGGGACGGTAGACAGCCATGGGAGCCTCCGGGTTGCCCCTTGATACGCGCGCCCTCCGCGAGCGTCAACCGCCGCCCCGGTCGGCTCGCAACCCCCTGAAAAGACGAGACGCCCGGGGGCACGGGGCCCGCGGGCGTCTCTTCTTTGCGGAGGGCGCGGCCGCTGTGGCGCGCGCCCCCGCGGGCGTCATCCGCCGATCAGTTGTTGGTGCACATCAGGGCCAGGCTCCAGCCGTTGAACGTGCCGTCGTCCCCACTCGCGTAGGTGTCCTCGACGTACAGCGTCCAGGTGCCGTTGCCGTTGCCGCCCGCGAAGTTCGAGAGCGGCTCGTCGGGCGTGTAGAGCCCGGCGCCCGTGGCCCCGTCGACGAAGGCGCCGACGAAGTCCGCCCCGCTGCTGAACTGCGAGTAGTTGAGCGTCACCTTGGTGCCGCCCGGCGAGGTCAGCTCGATGAGCAGGTCGTTGCGGTACTCGTGGGGGATGTCGACCCCGACGACGAGCGAGTCGACCGTCGCGCAGCCCGTCACGTCGAGCGTGCGGGTGTAGACGAGCGAGCCCGACTCGATCGGGAGGGCGAGCGCCGCCGGCGCCGTCGGCGCGAGGCTGCCCTCGCCCACGACCACGTCGTACTGGAGCGTCAGCGGGTCCACCGCGAGCGCCGCCGCGTAGGTCGCCCCCGTCTCCGGGTTCGCCGTGCGGACGAAGAGGAACGGCAGGTTCGTCCCGCCGTCGTTGTTGTCGACGACGAAGAGCGTCCCCGTCTCGCCCGGGACGATGAGGTCGGTCGCGCCGGCGGAGAAGTGGTAGCCGAACTCGACGCTGTCGTCCCCGAGCTGGTCGACGCCGATCAGCACGTCACCGAGGGCCGCCTCGGCGGCGTTCGCGGTGAGCGCGCCGAGCGGCAGGTCGGCGAAGAGCGTCTCGGCGCCCATGCCGTGGACCAGGTCGAAGCTGCCGAGGCTGGGCGCCGCGTTGAAGCCCACGAACCCGACGGCGTCGGTCGGGTCGGAGAGCGCCGCGAACACGTCCTCGATGAGCGTGACCTGCGTGTCCCCGGCCGCGTCGTCGTACACCACGAGGGTGTACCAGCCGCCGTGCTCGAAGGTCATCTCGGGCAGCGTCATGACCGCGCTGAGCCCCTCGGCGGCGACCTCGAGCTGCACGCTCGAAACGTCGACCGGCGCGTGGGTCGTGGCGTCGAGGAAGGTGAGCTCGAACAGCGTGTTCGAGCCGTCGTCCCCCGCCGGCCGGATCGCCAGGGCGCCCGCCTTCTGGGACACGTCGACCGCCGCGACGTGCGCCGTGAAGGTCTCGACGCTGACCGCGAAGCTCCCGCGCGCCACGTGGCAGCCGTCGGTCACCCACACGTCGTAGCTCCACGAGCCGTCGGCGTCGGTCGGCACGGTGAAGGCGTTGTCGGCCGAGCCCTCGATGAGGTCCGGACCCGCGCTCACCCAGGTGAAGTCGAGCCCGGCGGTGACCGCGGCCCCGCTCTCGGTCTCGACGTCGATGGTGAACTCCGGGCTGTCCGTCCCGTTGAGGATGTAGTCCGGGAGCCCCGTCGTGCCGGTGATCACCAGCGGCTCGGCGTCGGCGCAGACGGCGTCGACCCCGGCCGCGCCGGTGTCGCCGGTCTCACCCTTGGCGCCGTCGTCGCCGGTCGGCCCCTTGGCGCCGTCGTCGCCGGTCGGCCCCTTGTCGCCGGTGGCGCCGCTCGTCCCGTTCGGCCCCGGGTCCCCGATGGGGCCCTTCTCGCCGACCTCGCCCTGGACGCCGGTCGGCCCCTTGGCCCCGTCCGCCGCGGTGCAGGCACCGAGGATCAGGGCGAGGCTCGCGGCGAACGTCGCTAGATAGCGTACTCGCATGTCGTACCTCCTGGGTCCGTTCCCGCTACTCGCACAGGACGCTGATGCCCCAGCCGTCCAGGGTGCCGCTGAAGCTGTCGGTGTAGTTGTCCCAGGCGAAGAGGATCCAGTCGCCCTGGACGTTCTCGCCGTTGAACGCCGACAGCGCCTCGGCGGAGAGGAAGTCGCCGCCGCCGGGGGTGTCGGTGATCGTGCCGATGATGTTGTCGGCCGAGCCACCGTCGCCGTCCCACAGGGTGATGCTGGTCCCGCCGGGCGAGGTCAGCTCGAGCTGGATGTCGCCGCGCCACGAGTGGCTGACGTCCATCTGCACGGTGATGTTGGCGATGACGCAGCTGTCGCCCGCGGTCAGGGTGTCCGTGGTGCCGACGTCGTCGGTGAACGCCTTGGCGAGGTCGCTGCCGCCGTTCGCCAGGGAGCCGCTCGCGTAGACGTAGTCCGGCACGACCGGCGGGGTGTAGTCGGACACGCTGTAGGTCCGGCCGTAGGAGGTGATCGCGGTGCGGTTGGCCGAGAACGAGCGGTAGAGGACCGAGAGGCTCGTGCCGTCGTGGTAGAGGAACGCCGTGCCGCTCTCGCCGCTGTAGAGCTGGCCGAAGCTCGAGCCGGCCACGAGGGTGAAGATCGCGTCGGCCTCGCCGCTGCTGTTCGAGTCGAACGGGAAGCTCACGTCCGCGGTCGGGATGACGAGCTGCGTGTCGCCGGCGGCGCCGAGGGCGACGTTGGCGAAGAGGGCGCTCGCGGCCATGTCGTACACGGTGATCGCGCTGTAGCCATCGGCGCCGTTGAAGAAGCCGACGCGGGAGGTGTTGCTCTCGAGGCTGTCGTCGTTCTCGGCGAAGGTGGCGACCTTCAGCACACCCCCGTCCTCGTAGAAGACGATCGAGTCACGGCTCGCCTTGGGCATGTCGAGCTCGACCGTGGCGACGACGGTGTCGGTGGAGTCGAGGACCTCGAAGCTGCCGGAGTTGGCCGTCGTGAAGAAGTTCGAGGCGTTCTCGAAGCTGACGGTCTTGAGCGTCGTGCCGCCGACCGGGCGGAGCTTCAGCGTGTCGTCGGCGTTCGGGGCGAGGTGGACGATCGAGGCCAGCGCGGTGTTGAGGTCCACGACCGTGACGCTCGAGTAGTCGGCGAGCGAGCCGTTGCCGGGATCGTACTCGACGAAGAGGACCTTCGGCGTGCCCTCGTCGAGGTACACGAAGGCGACGTAGTTGCTGTCGGCGTACTGGATGGTGTCGGGGATGGTGACGAGGAAGTCGCTGTCGCCGTCGCCGGTGGCGTCCGCGTAGAGGTCGAGGCTCGCCTCGGGGTACTCCCGGGTCTCGGGCGACAGGGCGCCGGGGGCCAGGGTGTCGAACACGACCGTGGAGTCGTCGTCGGCGAAGACCTTGAGGGCGCCCAGGGCGCCGTTGAAGACGCGCAGGCTCCAGGTGTCGGCGGTCGGCGCGGCGGCGTCCACCGGGACCACGGCGAAGGCGACGCCGTCGGTGCCGTTCGGGTAGGCGACGACGAACTGCTCGCTGAGGTAGTCGAAGGTCATCTCGGGGATGGTCCCGAGCACCGAGTCGTCATCGGGGTTGATGACGTCCCACGAGGCCGTGCCGCCGGCGAGGTCGACCCACACGCTGCGGTCGCCGAAGCTGACCTCGGTGCCGGTCGTCTGGCCCGGAGGCGCGACGACGACCGAGTCCAGGCCGCCGACGAGGTTGACGAACGAGACCTTCGCCTCGAAGTCGACCACGTCGAACTGGAACGCGTCGATCGCCACCGAGCAGCCGTCGGTCGCCATCACGACGTAGCCGAACTCGCCGGGCATGTCGGGGGTCGCCTTGAAGGCGTCGAAGGTGTCGCCGGGGCCGAACTCGGGGCCCAGGTCGCCGAGGATGACGATGTCGGCGTCGGTGACCGCGCCGCCGGCCTCACCCTCGAGGCCGACGGTGATGGCGATCTCGTCGCCGGTGAAGTTGAGCTCGCCGAGCCCGGTCACGCCGGTGATGACGAGCTTCTCGGCGTCCGCGCAGGAGGCGCTGGTGCCGGTCGCGCCGGTGTCGCCCTTGGGGCCGGTCGCGCCGGTGTCGCCCTGGGGGCCGGTCGCGCCGGCGTCGCCCTGGGGGCCGGTCGCGCCGGTCGCGCCGGTCGCGCCCTGCGGGCCGGGATCGCCCTGCGGGCCGGTGTTGCCCTGCGTGCCGGGATCGCCCTGTAGACCGTCTTTCCCATCCGCGGGGCAGCCCCCGAGGATGAGGGCGCTGCCGGCCAGCAACGTGAACACCAGGGTTCGCATTCTCATGAAATTCCTCCGAAGAAAGCGCGGCACGGTGGGCTCCGCGGGAGGAGACCACTGCGCGTGTGGACACCGGCTTGGGGTCGCTACGGCGGGCGTGACCTGGCGGACGCCGCCCGAACTGCTCATACTTATTGTGGTGGGCTCGGTTCAACTCGAACCAGGGACCGAACCAACGAGAGCGCGTCCGCACGCCCGAGCGGGCCACGTGGTGGCCGCGGTGGAGGGTCACGGTGCGCTCCGCGGCTCGGAACCCTGCACTTCTCGGGCAAACGCCGACTGTTGGCAAGCAAGCCACGGACATTTTTTGCGCATCGCGCGACCGCGGACAGGGCCGCGGGCGGGCTGTCGTTCGCCTCAGAGGAGGCGCACGACGGGCTCTTCGCGCATGAGCTGCTTCCTGGTCGCGAGGTCGACCACGGTCGCGACCAGCCAGCGCTCGGCGTTGACGCCGAAGCCGATCTCGAGCCGTGGCTTCTTGTCGCGGGGCGAGTGGGGCGGGTCGAGGTAGCCCAGGGTGGGGTTGGCCTCGTTCAGCGGCACGATGACCCGCGCGTCGTCCCCGCCCTGGCCGCCGAGCTTGTGCAGCTGCCCCGCGCCGTCCCAGGTGAAGCGCCGGTCGACGGGGTCCGCCGCGGCGTCGCCGATCTCGCTGATGACGAGCTTGAAGTAGTGCTCGGGCTGCCCCAGCGAGCAGGTCGGTACGAGCTTCCGCTGCCACAGGTCGGGGCGCGTCGGGAAGCGCGTCCCGCGCGGTACGATGATGGTGTACTCGGGGGCGTGGGTCTGGGCGTCGTAGGTGACGAAGGCGTAGTCGTGGACGATGAAGTCCGCCTGGGACACGGCGTCGGCGGCGAAGGCGCACGCCCCGTAGGCGACCGCCTCGAAGGGCTGCCAGGCGCGCACGCGGTCGCGCCCGAAGCGCTCCTCCATGCGGCCATAGACGCGCGGCAGCAGCGTCGAGCCGCCGACCATGAGCACGTCGTCGAGGGCGTCCTCGCCGACGCCGTGGCGGGCCGCGGCCGCGAGCACCTGGGAGACGACCTCGTCGAGGGTCGCGTAGAGGCCGCGGGCGGCGAGGATCTCGCCGATGTCGTCCTGGGTCACCTCGAGCAGGCGCGCGTCGCCGCGGATGCGGGCCTCGAAGGCGCGCATCTCCTCGGGCGGCGTGAGGTAGAAGGCCTCGCTCTTCTTGAAGAAGACGGCCTCCTTGACCCGCCGCGCCTCGTCGACCATCAGCCGGTACCAGAAGCGGGTCGCCTCGTCCTCGGCGTCCTCGCGCAGCGGGTAGTCGAGGCGCCCGCAGAACTCGTCGACCAGCCAGCGGTCGACGACGTTGCCGCCGATGGCGCGGCCCGCCTTGGCGAGGACCTCGCAGCGCCCCTCGGACACGCCGGCCGCGTTGAGCGCGACGAGCGCCACGTCGAGGGTGCCGGCGCCGAAGTCGATGACGAGGACGTGGCGGCGCGAGGCCAGGCCGAGGCCGTAGCCGACCGCGGCGGCGACCGGCTCGTCGAGGAAGCGGATGTGGCGCACGCCCGCCGAGTGGAACGCGCGCTGGACCTCGGCGCGGTAGAACTCGTAGGCGTCGACGGGGGCCGTCACGACCAGCTCGCGCAGGCGCTCGCCGGTGGCGTCGCGGATGGCGACCACGAGCTCGCGGGCGAAGACGCGCGCGACCTCGCGGGCGCTGATCTGCTTTCGGCCCAGGCGCGCGAGCGGCGTGAGCGGCGAGCGTGAGAGCGCGCCCTTGAAGGTCGGGGCGTAGGCCGCCTTGGGCTCGCCGTCGTTCTTCTCGAGGGCCTGGCGGCCGATGAGGCCGTGGCGGCCCCAGAGGCGGCCGCGGAAGAGGCGCCAGGTGCCGAGGCGGGCCTTGAAGCCCTCGGGCTCGAGCAGGTGCACCGCGGAAGGCACGAGCCGGGGCGCCTCCAGGTGGTCCTCACCGCCGGGGACGCGGCAGATGTCGGGCAGCTCCACCAGCCGCGGGCGCTCGGCCTCCGGGTCCCAGCGGGCGACGCTGGTGTTCGTGGTGCCGAGGTCGATAGCCCACCCGTTGCCCACCGCTCACTCCTCCGCCGCGGCGCGCGCCACCAGGTCGCCCTCGTCGTGCTCGGCGTTGGGGTCGATCTGGAGCCAGCGGCTCAGCCACCGCACGCCGAAGTAGAACGGGACGGTGTCGACCGCGGCGGCGACGAACTTGAAGACGTAGCTCGACAGGATGAGGGCGAAGAGCTGCTCGCCCTCGGGGCGCGCCGGGTCGAGGCTGATCCCGTGCGACAGATAGTAGGTGATGAGGATGACCGCGGTGGAGTCGACGAGCTGGCTCACCATGGTCGACCCGTTGTTGCGGAGCCACAGGTGGCGGCCCCGGGTCACCCGCTTCCAGAAGTGGAAGAGCCAGACGTCGATGAACTGCGCGGCCAGGTAGGCGACCATCGAGGCGATGACGGCGCCCATCGCCAGCCGGCGGACGTCCATGAAGACCGACGAGCCGCCGTCGAAGCCCGGGAGCTCGCCGCCGACCCACAGGATGAGCATCACCCAGAGGTTGAGGGCGAGCCCCATCCACACCACGGCGTTGGCGCGTTTGCGGCCGTAGAGCTCGCTGATGAAGTCGGTGCAGAGGAAGGTGATGGGGTAGGGGAGCACGCCGACCGCGAGGACCAGCGGCACCTTCCAGCCGAAGAGGTCGAAGGAGAGGTCGATGAAGCGCGTGACGCCGAGGATGTTCAGCATCGTCAGCGAGCCGAGGAAGAACCCGGCGAGGACGAGGAACACCCGCTCGCGGCGTGCGTGGAGCCGCGAGGCCTCGATGGGGTGGAGGTCGGCGGGACGCGCCGCCGGCGAGCCCGCGTGGCGCGGGGCTCCCGGCGTGGCGTCGTCGGGCACGAGCGCGCTGGAGCTCGGCTCGCGCGGCGACGGGGTCGGCTTCAGCGCGCGAGCCTGTCGACGTAGGCGATGTACTCGGTCATCGCCGCCTCGGCGGCCATGCCCTTCTTCGCGGCCCAGGCGTCGTACTTGGCGCGCCCGCGGATGTCGAAGGCGCCGGGGCGCTTGCCGCTGGCGTCGCCCTGGGTGGCCTGCTTGAAGAGGCCGTAGAGGTCGAGCTGGACCGCCGGCGGCTGCTTGGGCAGGGACTTGGAGCGCTCCAGCGCTGCCTCGAACTGGGTCTTCGTGTCGCTCATCTGGGGTCGTCCTCCGTGTGGTGCGCGCGATTCTGGGGTGTGGATCGCGGAGCGTCAACGGCCGCGCGGTCCTGCGGCGCCCCACGCGTCCCCGCCCCCGGTTGACAGGCCCCGGCCCCCGCCTCTAGCGTCCGGGGGAGACGCGCGGCGCTCCTTCACCGCGGCGCGTGCCCTCCACTCCAGCCGCAGAAAGGGCTCGCCCATGGCCGAAGACCACCTCCCGCCGACGCGCGAGCAGCTCGCCGCGGGCGGAAAGAACCTCCTCTACGGCATCGACGACAAGCCGCCGCTGCGGCGCGCGATCCCGCTCGGGATCCAGCACTACCTGACGATGTTCGGCTCGACGGTGGCGATCCCGCTGTTCCTGGCGGGCCCGCTCGGCATCGCCGACCAGCCGGACAAGCTCGCGACGCTGATCGCGACGATGTTCTTCGTCAGCGGCCTCACGACGCTCCTCCAGACGACCTGGGGCAACCGCCTGCCGATCGTGCAGGGCGGCACCTTCTCGATCCTCAACCCCGCCGCCATCGTGGTGACCACGGGCGCCCTCCAGACGGCGGGGTTCGAGATCAAGATGCAGGAGCTCCAGGGCGCCATCATCGCCGGCGGCCTGGTGGAGGTGCTCTTCGGCTACTCGGGCCTCATCGGGCGGCTCCTGAAGTTCATCGGCCCGGTCACCATCGCCCCGACCATCGCGCTCATCGGGCTGTCGCTCTTCAAGTTCGGCGCGCCCAAGGCCGGGACCGACTGGCTCCTCGGCGGCGTGATGATCGCGCTCGTCATCCTCTTCTCGCAGATCCTCAACCGGCGCTGGGCGGTCTTCGAGCTCTTCCCGATCCTGCTCGCCATCCTCGGCACCTGGGCCCTGGCGTCCATCCTGACGGCCGCCGGCCACTACCAGCCGGGCGACGCGGGCTTCGTCGACTGGAGCAAGGTCGGCCAGGCCGACTTCGCCGCCATCCCGACGCCGTTCCCCTACGGGATGCCGCGCTTCGAGGTCTCGGCCTTCATCGCGCTCGTCGCCGGCTACCTCGCCTCGATGATCGAGAGCATCGGCGACTACTACGCCTGCGCGCGCCTCTCGGGCGCCCCGACGCCGACCCGGAAGACCATCAACCGCGGCATCGGGATGGAGGGGGTCGGCAGCGTCCTCGCCGGCATCATGGGCACCGGCAACGCGACCACGAGCTACAGCGAGAACATCGGCGCCATCGGGCTGACCCGGGTCGGGAGCCGCCGCGTCGTGCAGATCGGCGCCGTCGTGATGCTCATCCTCGGCGCCTTCCCCAAGTTCGGCGCGCTCTTCACCTCGATCCCCGAGCCGATCATCGGCGGCATGTACTGCACCCTCTTCGGCATGATCGCCGCCGTGGGCCTGTCGAACCTGCAGTTCGTCGACCTCAACAGCGGGCGGAACCTCTTCGTCATCGGCTTCGCCTTCTTCATGGGCCTGTCGGTCCCCGAGTACTTCGCAACCTCTCCGGTGACGCTCGGCGAGGACTGGACCTGGCTCGCCAACATCATCAACACCATCGGCCGGACCGGCATGGCGGTCGGCGCCATCTGCGCGACGGTGCTCGACAACCTCATCCCCGGGACCCCGGAGGAGCGCGGGCTCACCCACCTCCACGCCGGCGACTGACGCCGGCCGGAAGCGTGCTAGTGTGATGGGATGGCACGCCCTCCCATCGCGCTCGCGGCGCTCCTCGCGCTGGTATTGGCCGGCTGCTCCGACGCCGAGGGCGGCGCGGCGCCTGCGGACGCGGACGTGGCCGACGCGCTCGCGCCCAACGGCTCCGCCTCGGAGGTCCCGGCGGCGCTGGACGCGCTCTTCTGTAGCGCCAGGGTCGACTGCTCCTACGCGACGGAGAGCGGCGAGGCGCCGATCCTGCTCCTCGAGGACGCCGCCGGCGAGCGCGCGCGGACGCTGGTCCTCGGCTTCGCCTGCACCGGCGCCGAGGACGCCGATTTTCACCTCTACATGGACGCCCTGACGATCGACTGCGGCGCCGCCGGGACGACGACCCTCTCGACCGGCGCGCCCTCCGGTCGCCTCCTCGGGGCCGCCGCGCCGCTCGTCTTCGAGCACGTCGCGTACCGCGGCGAGGAGCGCCTCGGCGACTGGGGGGCGATCAAGCGCTTCTGGAACCTCGCCGTCGGCGTCGCCGAGGGCGCCCTCCCCAACGACGCCGTGTGCACGCTGCGCCTGCGGGCCGCGGCCTCCGAGCGCCCGCTGTCCGGCGACGTCCTGCGCCCCGACGACAGCTGGCACGCGCTCCGCTTCGAGGTCCCGCTCAACACGCCTCCCGGCGACGCGCTCACCTGCGGCCAGAACCAGCTCGCCTTCGACGCGCCCGCGGCCATCATGGTCGACGACGCGCCGCAGGCGCCGTTCCCGTGGTCCTACCCCTGATCTCCGCCGTTGCACTGCAGCGCCGCGCGCCCCTATCATCAGGCGTTCGCGCCCCGTCAACGGCCGCAACTCCCCTACGATATCCTTCGCCCCGGCAACGTCGCTGCGTTGCATCATGCGCGTTGCACCCAGGAGGAGCCGTCATGAGCCCCGCCCTCCGTCTCCTGTCCCCCCTGCTCGTCGTCGGCGCGCTCGGCGGCGCGCCGGGCTGTCTCGGTGAGGCGCCGCGCGCCACCGGACGGCTCGCCCTCGACGTCGCCCCGCTCAGCCTCCCCGGCATCCAGGACGCGACGTACACGCTCACGGTCCGCAACGAGTCGGGCGAGCTCGTCTGGACCCGTCAGCTCACCTCCACCGCATACGGCGACGGCGCCGGCTCCATCAGCTACGTCGGGCCCTGCGACGCCGACGACGATCCGAGCGGCGACGGCGCCGCCACCAACAGCGTCGAGCTGGTGGTCGACGAGCTCGTCGCCAGCGGCGCGCCGCTGACCGCCGGGGCCGACTACATCAACCCGGCGCCCGCGGGGTCGCCGGTGACGCGGACGGCCGTATGCGCGCCCGACGTCGACACCCCGGTCACCTTCGACCTGACCATCGCCCGCCGCGCCCAGCAGGGCTTCTTCGACGTCGCCGTCAGCTTCGACGACGTCTTCTGCTCGGCCAAGCTCGACTGCGTCTACCCCGACGGCCCCGACGCCGACACCGACCCCGACCCGATCCTCCTGCTCCACGACGCCAGCGGCGCCCGCGCCCGCACCGTGGTCCTCGGCTTCGCCTGCACCGGCGGCGTCGGCGCCGACACCCACCTCTACCTCGACAACCTCGTCATCGACTGCGGCGCCTCGGGCACGACCACGCTGGCGCCGCTCGGCCCGCCGGGGCTGAAGGGCGCCGTGCCGCCGCTGGTCTTCCAGCACGCCGTCTACCAGGGCGACGAGCAGCTCACGAGCGGCGGCGTCGACGCCCACAAGCGCTACTGGAACGTCGCCGTCGGCATCGACGAGGCGGCCCTGCCGACCGCCGACGTCTGCACCCTCACCGCCCGCGGCACCGCCTCGCAGAGCGCGCTCCCCGGCTTCTCCCCGGCCGCCGGCAGCACCTGGCCCGTCATCGCCTGGAGCGTGCCGCTCAACACGCCCCCCGCGCAGACCCTCAGCTGCGGCCAGTACGCCGTCGACGGCGGCGCCGAGGTCGCGACCGGCTACGTCGCCGGCGCGCCCTTCGCCTGGGCCTACCCGGCGACCGCGCTGACGCTCCTCGTCGCCAACGCCAACGCCACGACGCTCACCGACTTCGAGGTGCCCGTGTCGGGCGCTCCCCTCACGGCGCTGACGACGGCCTGCCCGGACGGGTTCAAGCTCACCGCCGGCGGCGCCGACGTGCCCTACTGCTGGGACCAGGCGAACGGCGAGTGCAGCGCGACCGAGACGGCGCTCGGCCTCTGGATGCGCGTCCCGACCCTGGCGGCCAGCGCCGCCACCGAGGTGACCGCGATCTGCACGGGCGCGGCCGGCGCCTCTCCGGGCGGCGACGTCTTCCGCTTCTACGACGACCTCAACGGGACGGCGCTCGACCTGACCAACCTCTGGTACGACGCCTCCCACAGCGGGACGCTCAGCTACGCGGTCGCCAGCGGCTACCTGAAGATGCGCTTCAGCGTCAACGGCTGCTGCGGGCACATGAGCCTGCGCCACACGATCGGCGTCTCCGAGCGCGCGGTCTACGAGAACCGCATCATGGCCGAGGGGACGAGCAGCGCCTGGATCGACGTCCTGCGCATGTGGCCCGACTCGGGGTCGGAGTACATCATCGCCGACATCTCCAACGTGCTGAACGCCCACTGGTGCGACCGCTGCGGCAACCCGAGCGGCCCGTGCTACGTGTCGAGCACCGGCCAGGGCATCTCGCCGGGCGTCTGGAACACCTACGCGATGGTGAAGTACGGCGACACCGGGATCCGCGCCTACTACAACGGCACGCAGATCTGGAGCCGCGACTACGCCTGCGCCACGACCGGCTTCGGCGCCGGCATCTCGAGCCGCACCGCGGACTACGACATGCGCGTGGACTGGGCGCGCGTGCGCAACTGGGCCGAGGTGACGCCGACGGTGACCGTCGCGCCGTGACGGCCGGGCCGCGGCTTGGCGACCGAGGCCGCTCCCGGCTATCGTGGCCCGATGCGACGACGTCGAATCGGCAACAAGACCCTGCTCGCGGCCTCGGTGGGGGCGGCGACGCTCTCCTTCGCTGGGGCCGGCTGCAAGAAAGAGCCCCCCATGCACACCGGCAACCTCATGGCGCCGCCGATGGTGGAGATCTGCGTCACCACCGATCCGCCCGGAGGCGAGGTGAGCATCGCCGAGTCGACGGTCGACGCGCGCGGCTGCGCCACCATCATGCAGGAGGGCTTGGTCGTCGTCAGGGCCTCCCTCGCCGGCTACGAGACGAAGGAGACCCAGGTCCCGACGGACAAGCCGCACACCTTCACGATGCGCCTCAAGCCCCTCGCCGACGGAGGCGGCGCCCCGGCGCCCGCCCCGCCGGACGCCGCGCCCGAGTGAGCGCGTCGGACGAAGACGACGACGGGCTCGAGGTCTTCGAGCTCGAGCTCCTCGGCGGCGAGGTCGAGGCGAGCTATCGCGCCGCCCGCCCCGAGGTCGAGGCGATGCCCTGGGGTACCCTCGACACGGCCGGCTGGTCGCCCGAGCTCGTGCTCGCCGCGCGCCAGGCGTGGACCAGCGCCGCCTTTCAGGAGCACCGGACCGGGGCCGCCTGCGCCGCGGCATTGGAGGCGCTGATCGCCGCCCGCGCGCCGCTCGATCTCGTCGCGCTCGCGAGCCGCTTCCCCCTCGACGAGATGGTCCACGTCGAGCTCTGCGCCCGCATGGCGATGGAGCTCGGGGGCGGGACCGAGATCCGCTACGACCCGCGGCGCCTGGTCGGCCGCCCGGCCGAGGCCGGCGACGATCCGCTGCTGCGCGCCGCCCACCTCGTCGTCGCCTACTTCTGCGTCGGCGAGGCGCTGTCCATCCCGCTCCTCCAGGGCACCTGGCGGGCCGCCGAGCACCCCCTCGCCAAGGCCGTCCTGCGGCGCATCGTGCTCGACGAGGCCGACCACGGGACCTTCGGCTGGCGCTTCCTCGACTGGGCCCTGCCGCACCTCGACGGCGACGAGGTCGCGGCCCTCACGCGCACGGCCGACGAGGCGATCGCCGAGATCCGCCGCACCTGGGAGGCGATCCGCGCCCGCCCGGAGGCGCCCGACGAGCACGTCTTCGCCCTCGGCTGGATGCGGACAGGCGACTACCTCGAGCTCGCCGCCCGCTCGCTCGAGCGCCAGGTCGTGACGCCGCTTCGCGCCCGCGGCCTCGCCGTCGCCGGCTGACCGACCGCATCGGCGGCTGGACCCGCGGCCGCCGGTGGCGACCCTAGCCCCTGGCGCGCGGTCGTCTCGACCGGGCCCGCGACGATCGGCAGGAGGCGGCCTTGGACGTGACCCACTCGGGGCGAAAGCGCACCCAGACGCCCCCCCCGGCGCGCGGCGAGCGCGCGTTCCTCGGCGTCTTCCGCTACACCGGCCGCGGCATGCGGGTGGTGTGGGAGACAAGCCGCGGCCTCACCCTCGCGATGGCGGGCCTGACCCTCGTCGCCGGCCTCCTCCCGGGCCTCGTCGCCTGGGTCGGCAAGCTCATCGTCGACGCGGTGGTCAGCCACGACGCCGAGGCGACCCTGCGCTACGTCGTCCTCGAGGGGCTCGTCGTGGCCCTCCTCGCCGCCGCCCAGCGCGGCCTCTCCGTCAGCCAGTCGCTGCTCCGGGCGCTGCTCTCGCAGCGGGTCAACGTGAAGATCCTCGAGAAGGCGCTCGAGCTCGACCTGCCGCACTTCGAGGACCCCGAGCTCTACGACAAGATGACCCGCGCCCGCCGCGAGGCCAGCGTGCGCCCGCTGTCCCTCGTCCAGCGGAGCTTCGGCGTCGCCCAGAACGCCATCAGCCTGGCGACCTACGCCGGCATCCTGCTCTCGTTCTCGCCCTGGGCCGTGCTCGTCCTGGCGCTGGCCGGGCTCCCCGCCTTCTTCGTCGAGGCGCGCTTCTCCAACGAGGCCTTCCGCCTCTTCACCTGGCGCACCCCCGAGACGCGCCAGCGCGCCTACTACGAGACCGCCATCGCCCGCGAGGACTTCGTCAAGGAGACCCAGCTCTACGGGCTCGGGCCGCTCTTCCTCGGCCGCTACAACCAGATCTTCGAGACCCTCTACAGCGAGGACCGCCGCCTCACCCTCCGCCGCGGCCTGTGGGGCTGGCTCCTCGGGCTCCTGACCACCGCGACCTTCTACGGCGCCTACGCCGTCACCGCGCTCGAGGCCGTCGCCGACCGCATCACCCTCGGCCAGATGACGATGTACCTCCTCGTCTTCAAGCAGGGCCAGGCGGCCTTCTCGTCGATCCTCACCGCCATCGGCGGCATGTACGAGGACAACCTCTACCTCTCGAACCTCTACGACTTCCTCGACACGCCGACCGTCCGCCGCGACGCCACCGCGACCGACGGCCCGCTCCCCGGCGACGGCATCCGCTTCGAGGAGGTCTCCTTCCGCTACCCCGGCGCCGAGGACGACGCCGTCCGCGACGTGAGCTTCCACCTCGCGCCCGGGCGCAAGCTCGCCCTCGTCGGCGAGAACGGCAGCGGCAAGACGACGCTCATCAAGCTCCTCACCCGCCTCTACGAGCCGAGCGCCGGGCGCATCCTCCTCGACGGCCGCGACCTCCGCGAGTGGGGCGTCGACGCCCTCCGCCGCCGCATCGGCGTCATCTTCCAGGACTTCGTCCGCTACCAGCTCCGGGCCGGCGAGAACATCGGCGTCGGCGACGTCCGCTTCGTCGACGACCGCGACCGCTGGCGCGCCGCCGCGGACAAGGGGATGGCCACCCCGGTGCTCGACGGCCTCCCGAGCGGCTTCGAGACCCAGCTTGGGCGCTGGTTCGGCGGCGGGCGCGAGCTCTCCCTCGGGCAGTGGCAGAAGGTCGCCCTGTCCCGCGCCTTCATGCGCGGCGAGGCGGACATCCTGGTGCTCGACGAGCCGACGGCGTCGATGGACGCGGCGGCCGAGGTCCACATCTTCGACCACTTCCGCGCCCACACCGAGCACCAGATGGCCATCCTCATCTCGCACCGCTTCTCGACGGTGCGGATGGCCGACCAGATCGTCGTCCTGTCCGACGGCCGCGTCGTCGAGCGCGGCGACCACGACGCCTTGATGGCCGAGGACGGCGTCTACGCGCGCCTCTTCTCGCTCCAGGCGCGCGGCTACCGCTGAGCGGCCCGCTGATAGGTCCCGACGAGCGTGCCCTCGGCGAGCACGTGGCCGGCCACCGCCGCGTCGACCTCGGCCCGGCTCGCCCCTGCGGCCAGGCCCAGGGTCGCGACGTCGAGCGCCCGCAGCTGGAAGCGGTAGTGGTGGGCCGCCCCCCGCGGCGGACACGGGCCACGCCAGCCGACGGTGCCGAAGTCGTTCTCCCCGGCGACGCCGAGGTCCTTCGCGTCCTCGCCGAAGCCCGCGGCGGTGCCGTCGAGATCGAAGAGCACCCAGTGGACGAAGGTCCCGCCGGGGGCGTCCGGATCGTCGACCACGAGCGCGAAGCTCTTCGTCTCGTCCGGCTCGCCCTCCCAGCCGAGCAGGGGGGAGAGGTCGTCGCCGTCGCAGGTGTGCCTCACCGGAATCGGGGCGCCGTCTTCGAAGGCGGTCGAGTAGACGCGCAGGGTGCTCGCCGGATCGGCGCCGCTGCCGTCACCGCCCGTCGCGGCCCCGCCCGAGCCGTGCCCGCAGCCCCACAGGAGCGGCGCCAGCGCGAAGAAGATGGCGCCGAAGCTACCTCGTCGCGTGCTCATGGGAGCATTCTAGTGCAGCGGCTCGCCTCGTACACGGGACGGCCGCCGAGACGGCATCGCGCACGGAGCGGAACCATGGACGAGAACCTTGCTGCCTTCATCGTCGGGGTCATCTCGGGCGGCATCGCCGGCGCCTTCCTCATGTTTCGCGCGCTCGAGAACGCCACGCGCAAGGAGATCAAGCGCTTGAACGCCAAGCTCGACGAGGACGGCAACGAGATCGACGAGTGAGCGCCGCCGCGACGACGCAGAGCGACGACGGGCTTCGAACGCACGCGTAGAGCCCCGCGCGTCCTTCTACACCACGGCGGCGTCCGCTGCAGCGGACCGTCGCACGCGCGGTGCCTCCCGTCGGGCGGGTCGAGCGGGCGCTACGCGCCGACTACCACTGACCGTGCGACCCGTGGGAGCCGTGCGACCCGTGGGAGCCGTGCGACCCGTGGGAGCCGTGCGACCCGTGGGAGCCGTGCGACCCGTGGGAGCCGTG
>SBGO01000004.1 GCA_006226565.1 Deltaproteobacteria bacterium
CTCCGGCACGCTCACGGCCGACGGCCTGGGCGGCGCCACCTACTCGAGCGACACGCGCTACGGCGGCGGCGGCGGTGCCGGCGGCTCGATCTTCGTCAAGGCGCCCATCATCAGCGGCTCCAACGCCGCCCTCAACGCCCGCGGCGGCCAGGGCGTGGGCAGCACCTACGCGAGCGGCAGCGGCGCCGGCGGGCGCATCGCGCTCATCGGGACCACCGCCATCACCGACGACTTCGGCAGCGCCGATCTCGTCTACGACAGCTTCGGCGTCCGCGGCGGGACGACCAACGGCGCCGGCGGCGCGGGGACGTTCTACCGGCGCTCGGGGAGCGGCGACGGCGACCTCATCATCGACAACGAGGGCGTCGCGGCCAACGCGCTCACGACCCTCGTCTTCCAAGGCAGCGGCGTGCTCAGCGACGCGCTGGGGGCGCCGGACGACCGGATCCAGGCCTCGGGAGCGAGCCCGTACTTCAACGCCTGGGGGCCGATCGACGACTACCAGATCCGCCTCGGCCTCGGCGCCGACCCCGTCAGCCTCGGCGACGACGAGGTCTTCACCGTCGCGAGCACCGTCGACACCATCACCCTCGACCTGACCGCCGACCCGACCGTCGCGCCGACCCTCGCCGCGCCGGGCACCGCCTGGTCGGCCTACTACCGCTTCGACAACCTCGAGGTGCGAGGCCGCTCCTCGGTATACGTCGTCGGCGACGTCCGGGTGGACGCCGGCGACCTCGCGACCGACGCCACCACGCCGGGCGACGCCACGACCTTCTCCCTCGACGGCAAGCTGACCGTCGCCGGCTGCCTCGACCTCGCCGAGGTGACGCAGATCGCGATGACCTCCGCCTACGGCGGCCTCACGACCGACTGCCTGATCCAGGGCGCGGTCGGCAGCGGGACCAGCGACTACCCCTTCCAGTACACGGTCGGCGCGGGGACCCTGTCGCGCGCCGAGGTCTACGCCTCGGACCTCGCCATCACCGGCGGCTCGGCCAACATCGGCGCGCTGCACGTCACCTCGAACCTGGCCGTCGACGGCGGCTCGCTGACCGCCGGCACCATCGACGTCGGCGTCGACGCGGTGCTCAGCGGGTCGAGCACGACCACCCTCACCAACGACGCCTTCGACGTCGTCGGGATGCTCACCATCACCGACGGGGCGAACCTGACCCACAGCGCGACGGGCGCCGGCCCCGAGCGGCGCGTGGCCGTCACCGCCAACGAGGTGGTCCTCGACGCCGGCGCGTCGATCAACGTCGACGGGCGCGGCTGGGCCAGCCAGAAGGGGCCGTACCCGAGCGTGACGGTGGGCCAGCAGCTCGGCGGCGGGCACGGCGGGCGCGGGGCGAGCCGCAACAGCGGCAGCGGCGGGCAGCCCTACGACTCGCTCTACGAGCCCCTCCTCGGCGGCGCGGGCGGCGGCTACTCCCAGAGCAACTACGCGGCCGGCGGCGTGGGCGGCGGCGCCATCCACATCGTCGCGACCGAGCGCGTGACGATCTCCGGTACCCTCACGGCCGACGGCACCGGCGGCGCGACCTACTCCAGCGACACGCGCTACGGCGGCGGCGGCGGGGCCGGCGGCTCGATCTACGTCGAGGCCGCCTACATCAGCGGCGCCGGCGGCTCGCTGACCGTCATCGGCGGCCAGGGCGCGGGCTCCACCTACTCGAGCGGCAGCGGGGCCGGCGGTCGCATCGCGCTCGTCGGGACCACCGCCATCGAGGACGATCTCGGCAGCGCCGACCTGGTCTACGCGCGCTTCAACGCCCGCGGCGGGACGTCGAACGGCGCCGGCGGGGCCGGCACCTTCTACCGGCGCTCGGGGGCGAGCGACGGCGATCTCATCGTCGACAACGAGGGCACCGCGCCCAACGCCCTGACGACGCTGGTCTTCCAGGGGACGGGCACCCTCAGCGGCGCCTCGTCCACCGGCGTTCAGGCCTCGGGCGCCGTGCCGGCGTTCGACACCTGGGGGCCCATCGACGACTACAGCATCCGCCTCGGCTCCGGCGTCGACCCGGTGAGCCTCGGCGACGACGAGGTCTTCAAGATCACCGACACGGTGAGCGCCACCGAGCTCACGCTGGCCTCGGACCCGACGGTCGACCCGCCGGCGGCGGCCTCGGGGACGCCGTGGTCGGCCTACTACCGCTTCGACAACCTCGAGGTGCGCGGGCGCGCCAAGGTCTACGTCGTGGGCGACGTCCGCGTGGACGCGGGCGACCTGGCGACCGACGCCACGAGCCCCGGCGACACCTCGACCTTCTCCCTCGACGGCGCCCTCACCGTCGTCGGCTGCATCGATCTCGCCGAGGTCTCGCAGGTCCTGATGGCGTCCAGCTACGGCGCCCTGACGACCGATTGCCTCATCCAGGGGCCCGTCGGCAGCGCGACCACCGACTTCCCCTTCGACTACGACCTCGGCTCCGGCGGCCTGACCCGCGACGAGCTCTACGCCGGGAGCTTCTCGATGACCGGCGGCACGGTCAGCATCGGCGCGCTCCACGTGGCCGACGACCTCCTCGTCGGCGGCGGCTCGCTGACGGCCGGGACCATCGACGTCGGCGGCGACGCGCTCCTGACCGGCGGGAGCACGACGACCCTCACCAACGACGACTTCGACGTGGTCGGGTCGCTGACCGTGACCGGCGGCGCCAACCTGACCCACAGCGCGACCGGCGCCGGCCCCGAGCGGCGGCTGGACGTGACCACGAACCTGTTGGTCCTGGACGCTGGCGCCTCGATCAACGTCGACGGGCGCGGCTGGGCGAGCCAGAAGGCGCCGTACACCAGCGCGGTGGTGGGCCAGCAGCTCGGCGGCGGCCACGGCGGGCGCGGAGCGAGCCGCAACGGCGGCAGCGGCGGGCAGCCCTACGACTCGCTCTACGAGCCGCTCCTCGGTGGCGCGGGCGGTGGCTACTGCCAGAACGGGTACGTCGCCGGCGGCGCGGGCGGCGGCGCTATCCACATCGTCGCGGCCGACCGCGCGATCCTCTCCGGCACGCTCACGGCCGACGGCCTGGGCGGCGCCACCTACTCGAGCGACACGCGCTACGGCGGCGGCGGCGGCGCGGGCGGCTCGATCTACGTCGAGGCGCCGTACATCAGCGGCGCCGGCGGCTCGCTGACGGTCACGGGCGGCCAGGGGGCGGGCACCACCTACGCGAGCGGCAGCGGCGCGGGCGGGCGCATCGCGCTCATCGGCACCACCGCCATCGAGGACGACCTCGGCAGCGCCGACCTGATCTACGCGCGCTTCAGCGCCCGCGGCGGGACGTCGAACGGGGCCGCCGGAGCGGGCACGTTCTACCGCCGCTCCGGTGCGAGCGACGGCGACCTCATCATCGACAACGAGAACACGACGCCGCTCGCCTGGACGACGCTGGTCTTCCAGGGGGCGGGCACGCTGAGCGCCGCCTCGACCACCGGCATCCAGGCGTCGGGCGCGACGCCGTCCTTCGACAGCTGGGGCGCGATCGACGACTACCAGATCCGCCTCGGCTCCGGCACCGACCCGGTGAGCCTCGGCGACGA
>SBGO01000219.1 GCA_006226565.1 Deltaproteobacteria bacterium
GCTGGGTCGCCGTGGTCGACGAGGGCCACGAGCTCGGCACGAGCTGGGCCGTCGAGGTGCTCGTCCGCCCCGGCGAGGCCGAGCGCGCGCGCGCGGACCTCGCGGCGGCCCACGCGCAGTGTCGCCGCCTCGAGGCGGTGTTCTCCGAGTGGCGCGCGGACAGCGAGCTCAGCCGCGTGAACGCGCAAGCGGGCGACGGCCCGGTGGCCGTGTCGGAGGATCTCCGCCGCCTCCTCCGTGGCGCCCTCGAGATCGCGCGCGCCACCGACGGCGCCTTCGACCCGACCTGGCTACCGCTCGACGCGGTGTGGAAGCAGGCGGCGGAGCGCGACCGCCCCCCGAGCGCGGAGGCGCTCGCCGCGGCGCGCGCGCAGGTCGGGTGGCGCCACGTGGTCCTCGACGACGCCGGCGTGCGGTTCGACCGCGCCGGGGTCCGGCTCGGGCTCGGAGGCGTCGCGAAGGGCTGGATCATCGACGCCGTCTTCCTCGAGCTGCGACGCCGCGGCTACACCAGCGTCGTGGTCAACCTCGGAGGGGACCTCCGCGCGACCGGCGCGGCGGCCGACGGCTCGCCCCGCGTGGTCCGCATCGCCGACCCGTGGCTCCAGCGGCGAACCGCGGCGACCTTCGAGGTCCGCGACGGCGCGGTCGCCACCTCGGGCAACTACCTGCGCCGTCGCGTCGTCGGGGACCGCAGCGTCGGGCACATCCTCGACCCGCGCACCGGCGAGCCGCCGAGCTTCGACGGCTCGGTGACGGTCCTGACCCGCGACGCGGCCATGGCGGACGCGCTCGCGACCGCGCTCTTCGTGATGGGGCCCGAGCGAGGGCTGGAGCTCGCCCGGTCAACCCCCGGGGTGGACGCGGTCTACGTCACCCGAGACGGGGTGAGATCGACGCTCGCTCGCGTGGACGAGGTCCCCGGCGAGCCGCCGGGGGACCCTACGCCGTGACGCGGGCGAGGCGGTTCTCGAGCCGACTCGCGCCGCCGCCGAACCACGCCTTCTGCTGCTCACCACCCTTGAAGATGATGGTGTAGGGCAGGTTCGTGGCGCTCGCGAGGAGCGGCCCGTGGGCGCGCTTGAACGAGGTCAGCCCGCGCTGGTCGAGCACGATCTTGCCGAAGCGGACGCCCTCGTAGCGGTCGCCGTCGCTGTCGAGGAAGGCCTCGAGCTCCTGCGTCCAGGCGTTGCACGCCGCGCAGTCGCTCTTGCCCAACATGAGGACCGCGAGGTCGCTCTGGAGAAAGGGCTCCCAGGTCTCGCCGTCGAGCTGCTCGAGCTTCGCCATGAGGTCACGCTCCTCGGTGCGGATGGAGCTCGCCGAGCGGGCTGGAACGCCCAGCGAGCGTGGAAGGGCGCGGGGAGGAGGCCCCTCCCCACCGCCATCCCGACGGACGATCAGCCGACGAAGCCTTCGCCCTTGTGCCAGTTGACGCCGCAGAGGCCACCGCTCTGGAGCGCCTGGACCGTGCGGAGCGTCTCCTCGGGGTTGCGGCCGACGCTCAGGTCGTTGGCCGAGACGCTGCGGACGATGCCCTCGGGGTCGACGATGATGGTGGCGCGGTAGGCGACACCCTGGTCCTCCTTGAGGACGCCGAAGGCCTTGGTCACCGAGTGGGCGGTGTCGGCGAGGACCGGGTGGGTGATGACCTGCGGGAAGGTCTCGCGGTCGGCGAACCAGGCGTTGTGGCTGAAGTACGAGTCGGTGCTCGCGCCGATCACCTCGATGCCGTCATCCGCGAAGTCCTCGAGGAGCGCCTGGAAGCCCTTGATCTCCGTCGGGCAGACGAAGGTGAAGTCGAGCGGGTACCAGTAGAGGACGTGCCACTTGCCCTTGTAGTCGGCGCTCGAGATGGCCTTCTCCTCGCCGTTGACGTAAGCGGTGGCGCTCCACTCCGGGGACTGCATGCCGATCGAGATCATGATTCGCTAATCCTGTTCATCTTGTGGGGTTGCCTCCGGCCGTCTCGCGCGCATTCTCCACGCGGCCTGGCGATGCTCGGAGGGAGTGTCTGACGGACCTAGAACTAGGGACGAGTTTGAGGCTGGTCAATAAGCGGCCGAGAATTAGATTGATTCTAATCTAAAAAAATCCGCAAGAACCTCGACCAGCACACGCTCCTCGCCACCGCCCCCTTCGAGCGGCCGACACGACCTCGCCGCTCCTCGGGGCACCACCGCGCGGATCATCCCGGGACCGAAGCGGTGCCGTCTGGCGACGGCCTCGCGCCGTCGCCTCCTGCGAGGACGTCGGCGAGCCCGGACGCACGGACGATGCGGCTCGCGACGGCGTGGCGGATCACCTCCTCGGAGCCCACCAGCGTGACCGCGCGCCGCGCCCGCGTGACGGCGGTGTAGAGGAGCTCGCGGGTGACGACGGGGGACGGCTCGCTGGGGAGGATGACGACCACCTCGTCGTAGCCCGAGCCCTGCCCCTTGTGGACGGTCGTCGCGTAGAAGGTCTCGTGGGGCGGGAGCTGCGCCGGCGTGAGGCTGCGGATCCCGCCGTCGCGGGTGTCCGGCAGGTAGGCGCGCAGCATCCCCTCGCCGTCCGGCAGGATCACCCCGGTGTCGCCGTTGAAGAGCTGGAGCCCGCGGTCGTTCACCGTCACGACGATGGGCCGCCCCGCGTACGCCACGTCGTGGAGCGCGATCTCACCCGCGGCGGCGAGCCAGCGCTCGATGACCTGGTTGAGGGTCGCGGCCCCGAAGCGCCCCCGGCGGTGGGCGGCGAGCACCTGGAAGCGCCCGAGCGCGGCGAGCGCACCCGCCGGGTCCCGGGACGCCCGCACCCGCGCGCGCAGCGGAGGCAGGATCAGCTCGCGGAGCTGCGCCTCGAGCCCGCCGATGCCGGGGGCGGGCTCGACGAGCGTGACCTCGGCCTGGCGAGCGTCGCGGAGGATCGCGACCGCCGCGTCCCCGTCGCCGCCGTTGATGGCGCGCGCGAGCGCGCCGATGCCCCCCTCGCCGTCGAAGCGGTGGCTCTCGACCAGCTCCACGCGGCTCGGCGAGAGCGCGACGCTGCGACACAGCTCACCGAGGACGTAGCCGGCCTCGACGCTGGCGAGCTGGTCCTTGTCGCCGAGCAGGACGAGGCGCGCGTCGGGACGCACCGCGAGGACCAGCTTCGTCATCAGCGACAGGTCGACCATCGAGGCCTCGTCCACGACGACGACGTCGGCCAGGAGCGGGTAGTCCTCGCCGTGGAAGAAGCGCGTCGGGCTCCCGGGCTGGTAGCCGAGCGCGCGGTGGATGGTCGAGGCGTCCTCGGGGATGAGCGCGCGTACGGCGTCGCTCACGTCGAGCCGCTCGCGATCCTCCTTGGCCTCGCGGATGGCCTCGCTCATCCGGACGGCGGCCTTCCCCGTCGGCGCCAGGAGCTGCACGCGGAGCTCCGGCGCCTGATCGAGCAGCGCCGCCAGCACCCGCACGACCGTCGAGGTCTTCCCGGTCCCCGGCCCCCCCGTGATGATCGCCAGACGGCGCTCGACGGCGCGGCGCGCCGCCTCGCGCTGGAGGTCCGGCGCGGCGCCCGGCGGG
>SBGO01000585.1 GCA_006226565.1 Deltaproteobacteria bacterium
GTTCCCCGAGCGCGTCGAGCGCGTCGAGGCCGGCCGTCGGGCGCTGCAGGACGACCGCGGGTCGATCGCCGACCACGGCCGCCGCCGTCATCCCGTTCGGCAGGCCGTCGGGGTCGAGCACGACCGCATCGACCCGATCGCGCCCCCCCGCGAGCGTCTCGGCGGTGGCGCACGCGATCACCTCGGCGCCCGCCTCGGTGAGCCACGTCGCGATCGCCTCGCGCTCGAGCGCGTGGGGCGCGAAGAGGTGCACACGCCGCCCGGTCAGGGGGCGGTCGGGTGGCGGCGGCGGCGGGCCTGGGGCGCGACGACACGGGAGCCGCAGGGTGAAGGTGCTTCCCTTGCCGACGGCGCTCTCCACGCGGAGCGTGCCGCCCATGAGCCTCGTGAGCCGCGCCGAGATGGCGAGGCCGAGGCCGGTTCCGCGGCGCCTGAGGCTCGGGTCCTCGCCCGCCTGCTCGAAGGCATGGAAGATGGCCTCGTGCTGCTCCGCCGGGATCCCGACGCCGGTGTCCCGCACCTCGACGACCACCGCCTCGCCGGCCTCGCCTGCGTCGATCCGGGCGTGGACCTCGACCTCGCCCGCCTTGGTGAACTTGAGCGCGTTGCCGGCCAGGTTGGTCAGGATCTGGCGGAGCCGCGTCTCGTCCCCCATCACGAAGCGCGGGACGTCCGGCGCCGCGTGGCAGACCAGGGTCAGGTCGTGCTGATCCGCCGTCACGCAGAGCAGCGTCGCCACGTCCTCGAGCACCGCCTCCACCGAGACCGGCTCGTCGACGAGCTCGATGCGCCCGGCCTCGATGCTCGCCATGTCGAGCACGTCGTTGAGGAGCGTCAGCAGGAGCGCGCTCGAGCTGTGCGCGACGTCGGCCAGGTGGTGCTCGCGGGGCGCCAGCTCGGCGTCGCGCAGGAGCTCCGTCGTCCCCAGGATCCCGTTCATCGGCGTCCGGAGCTCGTGGCTCATGCGCGCGAGGAACTCGCTCTTGGCCCGGCTCGCCGCCTGCGCGGCCTCGGTCGCCTGCTCGAGCTCGTCGACCAGCGCCGCGTTCGTGAGCGAGAGGGTGAGCACCTCCACGAGCCCGCGGCTGTGGACGATGCTCGTCTTGACGAGGACGACCGCGTAGAGCCCGATCAGCGCCGCGAGCGCGGTGGGGTGCTCGTGGAAGGAGAAGGCGATCGCCGTCACCGTCCCCAGGAGCAGCGGCACGACGAAGGCGAGGAAGACCGCGAGCACCTCGCCGAGGGTCGCCAGCCCCCCGGCCGAGAGGCCGACCGCGACGATCGTGAGGAAGACCTGGTGGGTCGAGTCGAGCACCGGCATCGTGAGCGCGACGGTCACGCCCCACGCCAGCCCCGAGGCGAGCATCGAGAGGAGGTAGCGGCGGCGCCAGCGGAGGAGATCCGCCGGCTCGACCGGCTCGCGCCCGCGCGACAGGAGCCGCGTGAAGAACGGGAAGAGCACGCCGACCAGCGGGGCGAAGCGCCACGGCGTGTCGACCATCGACCACATGAGCGCCACCGTGGCCGCGGTGACCGAGAGGTTGGCGAGCGTCCCGGCGAACCCCTGACCGTAGACGGCGCGCGTCTGCAGGGCGAGGATGACCTCGCGCGACGGCGGCGCCGGCGTGACGGTCGGCATCAGCGTGGCAGCTCCTTGCGTGCGCGGGCCGGCCCCGCTCCAGCGCGAGGCGGCCCACGATGTCCGGTCGTACGGACAGAGTTACCAGAGGCTGACCGGCTGGAGAAGCCCTCGCCGGATCACGTCTCCGCGGCCCAGGTGTGGAGGCGGACCTGGACGAGGCCGTTCGCGCTGACGCTGACGTCGAGGGGCACCGCGGATTTCCCCGCGAGGCTGAGGTCGTCGAGCCGCGCGAGCGCCACCCCGGCCTTGTCGTAGACCTGGACGGCCCCGGAGACCGGATCGGCGACGTAGGACAGCCCGTTCGGCGCGATCGCGACGCTGCGCGGCACGAGGTGTCGGCCGTCGCCCTCGCCGTAGCCGCCGTAGCTGCGGAGGTGGGTGCCGTCGGTCGCGTAGACCTGGACGCGCGCGTTGCCGGTGTCGACGACGTGGAGGTGGCCGTCGCCGTCGAGGGCCAGGCCGCGCGGGCCGTTGAGCTGCGCCGCCTCCTCGCCGAGCGCGCCGATGTCCCGGAGCGGCGCCCCGGACGCGTCGAAGCCGCGCACGCGGTGCCCGAGGGGGTCGGTCACCCAGACGTTGCCGTCGCCGTCGACGACCGCCGCGCGCGGGGCGTGGGTCTCGCCCTCGACGCCGCTGGCGCCGTCGATCGCCCGCACGAAGTCCCCGTCGGCGCTCACCAGCACGACGCGCTGGTTCCCGGAGTCGACGACGTAGACCGAGCCGTCGGGGTGGGGGGTGACGCTGGTGGGGAAGTTGAGCTCGCCCTGCGCGTCGCCGAGCCCGCCGAAGGTCCAGCGCTCGCTGAGATCCGTCTCGAGCTGCGTGACGGTGTGCGCGCCCTGATCGATGCGGTAGAGGCGCCCGGTCTTCGGATCGGCGATGAGGTAGCCGTCGTCGAGGGTGAGCGTCTCGAGGAGCTTGTCGAGGTCGGGGAGGTCGATGTCGCCGAGGCTCACGTCGCCGACGTCGCCGCCGAGGACCTCCTCGACCTTGTCACAGGCCGCGAGCACCCGCGGGACGAAGAACGTGGCGGCGCCCGCCGCGAGGGTGCGTGTCAGGAAGCGCCGGCGCGTCGTCGGCGCCGGCTCCTTCGTGTCCTGGGTCATGGCGCCTCCTAGCTGCGGCTCGGGAAGATGCCCTGGAGCGCGATGATGAAGTTCACGCACCGCATCGGCGGCAGGGTCGGGACCGACTGCCCGCCGCCCGTGTTCCCCGCCAGCGCGGGGACCTGAACCGGGGTGGCGCCCGAGGCGGCGTTGTAGGCGACGATCTTGTCCGGCGCCGGCGTCGCGGGATCGACCTCCGGGAGCACCGCCTCGACCGCGATCGGGTGGCTGTGCGGCGGGAGTTGTTCCGTCGTAAGGGTCACGGACTCGGCGCCGGTCTTGTCCCCGAGGCGCCGCGGGGAGAGCCCCGGCCCGTTCCCCGGGTGCATCGGGAAGCGGCCGCGCAGGTCGGGCAGCCCGAAGGTCGTGACCCCGTCGCCCCCGTACGTCGTGCCGAGGATGGAGAAGAGCGCCGAGTTCTGCGCGATGGACATGAGCTGCCCGTCGCAGAGCGCCCAGCCGCGCGGGGCGAAGTTGCCACCGAACATCATGATTTGACCAATGAACGGCTCGCTCACGTGTACACTCCGGGACGAAGAGCTTTGAGGGAGAGCGAAATCTGCCAGCGCATCATCGACCGGTCAATGCCGTAGCCGGGAGCCCCGTCTCCTATACCCTGCGGCGCGCGCAGGCGTCCGACGACGCCTTCCTCGAGGCGCTCTTCCGCGACGCGCTGGGACCGACGGGGGCGGCGCTGGCCGCGCTACCCGACGGCGGGGCCACGCTGGTCGCCCAGCTGCGCGAGGGCCAGCTCCGGAGCTGGCGCGAGACCTTCGGCGAGGGCGGGCACCAGCTCGTCCTCGTCGCGGGTACCCCGGTCGGGCGCCTCTGGACGGCGCGGCTCGGCGACGACGAGCTACGCCTCGTGGACCTCGCGCTCGTCGCGGACGCCCGCGGCCAGGGCCTGGGCACGGCGCTCCTCCAGGGCCTCCTGGCCGACGCCGACGCCGAGGGACGCACGGTCGTCCTGCACGTGGCGCGCGACAACCCGGCGCAGCGGCTCTACCTGCGCCTCGGCTTCGTCGTGACCGGCGAGGACGCGCTCACCCTGCGGCTCGAGCGCGCCGCCGGCGGCGCCGCCGCGGGGTCGGTCGCCCGCTGACCTCGGCGCGCGGGGGCCCGACCTCGACACGGATCGTTCATTCGTTCGGTTAGTGCCCGGTGGCATTCGGACGCGGCGCGGAATGGCGCCCGCCAAAAACCAAATCACGTCCCGCGCGTTCTCACCGGGACCACCAGACAGCCGCCGGCGTCTCTGACATACTCCGGGCGGCCCATTCAGGAGGATTGCCATGAGAACGCGCCACGTCGCGCTGGCGGCCGCGCTGCTGCTCGCGGCCGGATGCTCTTCCGGGACGACGACCAACGGCGGGGAGGTCGACGGCGGTCGCACCATTCCGCGCCTCTCGACCAACGAGGCCGAGGAGGGATCGAGCGTGAAGACACCGGCCAAGGGCTTCGTGTGGGAGGTGTCGGAGGGCAACCCGCAGTCGCTGGCCGAGGCCCGCACGGTCGCCGCCGCCACCGCCCTCGCCGAGGACGCCACCAAGGCGCTCCTGGCCCGGCTCCCGGCGGTCGGCGCCGAGGCCGGTGACAAGCAGGACTTCGCGCTGCGCCCGGCGTCCACGCCGCCGCCGCGCACGGGTGAGACGGTGCAGGGCACGTTCCCGCCGCCGGTGCCCCCGACCGGCGCCGCGCCGACCCCGAAGGACCAGCCGCTGACGGTGCTGCGCTACCAGCCCGAGGGCGACGTCCCGATGGCGCCGCGCATCTCGGTGACCTTCTCGAACCCGATGGTCGCGCTGACCTCCCACGCCGAGCTGGCGAAGCTGGAGGTGCCGGTCAAGGTCACGCCGGAGATCGCCGGCCACTGGCGCTGGGTCGGGACCCAGACGCTCTTCTTCGAGCCCGACGGCCGCGCGCCGATGGCGACCGACTACACCGTCGAGATCCCCGCCGGCGTGAAGGACGCCCTGGGCAACGCCCTCGCCACCGGGACGACCTTCAAGTTCTCCACCCCGCCGCCGCGCGTGCTGTCGACGCGCCCCGGCGGCTCCGGGGTCGAGCTCAGCCCGGTCTTCTACATGCTCTTCGACCAGCGCGTGGACGAGCAGGCGATCCTGGCGGCGACGAAGGTCAGCGCCGGCGGCAAGGACGTCGCCGTGCGCCCGCTGACCGCCGAGGAGCGGGCCAAGCTCCTCGAGCACGGGGAGAACGCGGACATCGCGGGGCGCTGGGTCGCCTTCAAGGCCAAGGCCGAGCTGCCCAAGGACACCCACGTGTCGGTGACCGTCGGCGTCGGCACGCCCTCGGCCGAGGGGCCGCGTGTCACGACCGAGGCGCAGAGCTTCAACTTCGAGACCTACGGGCCCTTCGTCGTCAAGGAGCATCGCTGCGGCTGGGGCAAGCACTGCCGCCCGATGCAGCCGTGGAGCATCCGCTTCAGCAACGGCATCGACGAGGACGCGCTGGCGCCCGAGATGATCCAGGTCAGCCCGGCCATCCCGGGCTTCGCCGTCGACGTCTACGGCAACAGCCTCACCCTGCGCGGCCTGACCCAGGGCAACACGACCTACGCCGTCACGCTCTCGAAGGACCTCACCGACGTTTACGGACAGAAGCTCGGCGCGGTCGCGCCCCTGAAGTTCGAGGTCGGCCCGTCGGACAAGGTCATGGGCGCACCGGACCAGGGCTTCGTCGTCCTCGACCCCTCCGCCAAGCGGCCGCGCCTGTCGATCTACACGCTCAACTACGACGAGGTCGACGTCGCGCTCTACAAGGTCCAGCCGAAGGACTGGCAGGCTTTCAACGCCTACCAGCGGGAGCGCCGCCGCAAGGACGGCCCGAAGGAGCCGCCGGGTGAGAAGGTCTTCTCGAAGCGCGTGCCCACCGGCGCCGCCGAGGAGGTCCTCAACGAGCTGCCGATCGACCTCACGCCGGGCCTCGACGGCCAGCTCGGTCAGGTCATCCTCGTCGTCAAGCCGGTCGGCGCCGAGGACCAGTGGCACGAGGACTCGCACACCGTCATCGCCTGGGCCGAGGCGACGCAGATCGGCCTCGACGCCTACGTCGACGGGGACACGCTCGTCGCCTGGGCGACCGCGCTCAAGGACGGCACGCCCATCGCGGGCGCCAAGGTCACGCTCCAGCCCGAGGGGACGAGCGCGACGACCGACGCCACCGGCATCGCCCGCATCCCGCTGCCCGACCGGGCGCGCGGGCGGCAGATGCTCCTGGCCGAGAAGGACGGCGACCTCGCGTTCCTGCCCGACGACAGCTCCTACTGGAGCGACAGCGGCTCGTGGCAGAAGCGCACCGACTCCGACGAGGCGCGCTGGTTCGTCTTCGACGACCGCAAGATGTACCGGCCCGACGAGACCGTCTCGGTCAAGGGCTTCGTCCGGCTCGTCACGCCGGGCGTCAAGGGCGACGTCGGCGCGCTGCCGGCCGGCGCCCTCACGACCGTGCGCTGGACGGTCCAGGGCCCGCGCGGCAACGAGCTCGGCAAGGGCGAGGCGCAGGTCGACCGCTTCGGCGGCTTCGACCTGCAGTGGAAGATCCCCAAGACGCCGAACCTCGGCTACGCCTCCATCCGCTTCGAGACCGACCTCACCGGCGCCTACCGCGGCCGGTCCTACAGCCACAGCTTCCAGATCCAGGAGTTCCGGCGCCCCGAGTTCGAGGTGACGACGCGCGCGAGCCAGGGCCCGCACCTCATCGGCGGCAGCGCCACGATGACGGTGAAGGCGGCCTACTTCGCCGGCGGGCCGCTCCCCGGGGCCGACGTCGGCTGGAGCGTCAGCTCGATGGGCAGCTCCTACAACCCGCCGAACCACCCCGAGTGGGTCTTCGGGACCTGGGTCCCGTGGTGGGAGTTCCGCAGCGGCGACGACATGCGCTCCTACCGCTCCTTCGACGGGCGCACCGACGCCGGCGGCGAGCACACCATCAAGCTCGACTTCAGCGAGGTCGATCCGCCGCGCCCGGTCACGCTGAGCGGCGAGGCCACGGTCATCGACGTCAACCGCCAGGCGTGGAGCGCGTCGTCGTCCATCCTGGTGCACCCGGCGGCGCACTACGTCGGGCTCAAGAGCGAGAAGTCCTTCTACCAGCCCGGTGAGGACGTCGAGATCTCGGCCATCGTCACCAACATCGACGGCGAGGTCCTGAAGGGCTCGAAGATCGCGCTCGAGATGGTCCGGCTGGCCTGGAAGAAGAGCAAGAAGCACGACTGGTTCCAGGAGGAGGTCGAGCCCCAGACCTGCGAGCTGACGAGCGCCGCCGATCCGGTCGCGTGCAAGCTGAAGCCGAAGACCGGGGGCACCCACCGGGTGCGCGCGACCATCACCGACGGCGAGGGCCGGAAGAACCAGACGACGCTGACCGTGTGGGTCGCCGGCGGCAAGGTGCCGCAGTCGTCGAAGCTCGAGCAGGAGACCGTCCAGCTCATCCCGGCCAAGCGCGACTACCAGCCCGGCGAGACCGCGGAGATCCTGGTGCAGTCGCCCTTCTTCCCGGCCGACGGCGTGGCGCGCATCGTGCGCTCCGACCACGCGCAGGTCATCCCCTTCCACCTCGACGGGCCGACCTTCACCCTGAAGATCCCGGTCGAGGAGTGGATGATCCCGGGCTTCACCGTGAACGTGAACGTCAACGGCTCGGCCGAGCGCCTCGACGCCGACGGCAACCCCAAGGCGGACCTGCCGCGGCGGCCGGCCTACGCGGTCGGCTCGATCTCGCTCCGCGTGCCGCCGAAGCTCCGGACCCTCGGGGTCGCGGTGACGCCAGCGGCGCCGAAGACCGAGCCGGGCGCCAAGACCAGCGTCGCCGTCGTCGTGACCGGCCCCGACGGCCAGCCCGTGTCCGACGCGGCGGTGGCGGTGGTCGCGGTGGACGAGGCGGTGCTGGCGCTGACCGGCTACCGCGTGCCGAGCCCTGTGGACGTCTTCTACACGAGCCGCGGGGACCGGACGAGCGCGACGCTCCTGCGCTCGCGGCTGGTGCTGGCGTCGCTCGACGACCTGCTGGCCCAGGCGGATCGGGACCAGGACGGCATCACCGACGACGCCATGCGGATGGAAGAGGCCGAGGGCGCGGCGGGCGGTGAGATGCCGGCGCCGTCGGCGGCGCCGCGGATGAAGATGGCCGCCGAGCCGATGGCGCCGGGCGAGAAGAACGGCGGGGACGCCCCCATCGCCGTGCGCAAGAACTTCGATCCGCTCGCGGTCTTCGCCCCGACGGTGGTCACCGACGCCGACGGGCGCGCGGTGGTGCCGGTGGCGCTGCCCGACAACCTCACGCGCTACCGCATCTTCGCGGTGGCCGTCGCCGGCGAGAAGAGCTTCGGCTCGGCCGAGTCGACCGTCACGGCGCGCCTGCCGCTGATGGTGCGCATGTCGCCGCCGCGCTTCCTGAACTTCGGCGACCGCTTCGAGCTGCCGGTGGTCATCCAGAACCAGACCGACGGGCCGCTGGACGTGGACGTCGTGGTGAAGGCGACCAACGCGACGCTCACCGCGGGGCAGGGGCGGCGCGTGACGGTGCCGGCCAACGACCGCGTCGAGGTGCGCTTCCCGGCGGCGGCCGAGCAGGCCGGGACGGCGCGCTTCCAGGCGGGGGCGTCCTCCGGGGCGTGGGCGGACGCGGCCGAGGTGAAGCTGCCGGTGTGGACCCCGGCGACGACCGAGGCCTTCGCGACCTACGGGGTCATCGACAAGGGCGCCATCGCGCAGCCCGTGAAGACGCCCGGCGAGGTGTGGACGCAGTTCGGCGGGCTCGAGGTGACGACCTCCTCGACCCAGCTCCAGGCGCTGACCGACGCCGTCCTCTACCTCCAGGCCTACCCCTTCGAGTGCGCCGAGCAGGTCAGCTCGCGGATGCTGAGCGTCGCGGCGCTCAAGGACGTGCTCGGCGCGTTCCAGGCCAACGAGCTGCCGAGCCCGGACGAGATGCTCGCGGCCTTCGCGCGCGACATGAAGAAGCTCCAGGGGATGCAGAACGGCGACGGCGGCTGGGGCTTCTGGCAGCGCGGGCGCCCGTCGTGGCCGTTCCTCACGGTGCACGTGACCCACGCCCTCGCGCGGGCCAAGGAGAAGGGCTTCGACGTCCCCGAGGACATGCTCTCGGAGGCCGTGACCTACCTCCAGACCATCGAGAACCGCTTCCCGCCGGAGTACGGCCCGGAGATTCGCCGCGCCATCCGCGCCTACGCGCTCTACGTGCTCGACCGCCTCGGCAAGACCGACGCCAAGAAGGCCTGGCAGATCGCCGACGAGGCCGGCGGGCTCGAGAAGCTCGGGCTCGAGACGGTGGGCTGGCTCTACCCGACCTTCTCGGGGTCGCAGTACAAGGCGGACCTCGAGGAGATCCGGCGCCTCATCAACAACGCCGTCCGCGAGGAGGCCGGGACCGCGCACTTCACCACGTCGTACAGCGACGGCGCGTACCTGCTCCTGCACTCGAACCGGCGCGTCGACGGCATCCTCCTCGAGGGGCTCATCAAGGACCAGCCGGACAGCGACCTCATCCCGAAGGTCGTGCGCGGGCTCCTCGCGCACCGCACCAAGGGGCGCTGGGCCAACACGCAGGAGAGCGCGTGGGTGCTGGTCGCGCTCGACAAGTACTTCAACACCTACGAGAAGGTGACGCCGAACTTCGTCGCGCGCGTCTGGCTCGGCGACGACTTCGCCGGTGAGCACGCCTTCAAGGGGCGCACGACCGAGCAGCACCTCATCGAGGTGCCGATGGCGTGGCTCGCGAAGAAGAGCGAGGCGCAGTCGCTGGTGGTCGCGAAGAACGGCGCCGGGCGCCTCTACTACCGCCTCGGGATGAAGTACGCGCCGAAGAGCCTGAAGCTCGACCCGGCGGATTACGGCTTCACGGTCGAGCGCGTCTACAAGGCCGTCGACGACCCCGCCGACGTGAAGAAGAACGACGACGGGAGCTGGACCATCAAGGCGGGCGCGCTGGTCGAGGTGACGCTGACGATGTTCACCAAGGACCGCCGCTACCACGTCGCCCTGGTCGACCCGATGCCGGCGGGCCTCGAGGCGCTGAACCCGGCCATCAAGGGGACGGCGAACGTCGCGGCGAAGAAGCAGGCGGCGGCGTCCGGGCAGGACCGCTGGTGGTGGTGGGGCCCGTGGTACGAGCACCAGAACCTCCGCGACGAGCGGGCCGAGGCGTTCACGTCGCTCCTGTGGGACGGCGTCTACACCTACAGCTACGTCGCCCGGGCGACCACGCCGGGGCAGTTCGTGGTGCCGCCGCCGAAGGCCGAGGAGATGTACCACCCCGAGACCTTCGGGCGCGGTCAGACCGACTTCGTGACGGTCGAGTAGGCGCGCTCCGTCGAGCGCACAGCGGCGCCTCCATTCGGGGGCGCCGCTTTTTTTCGTCTTGCGGTTGAGGCGTGTGGCGCCACCCCCTACGGTGGCGCGATGGACACCCTCAGGCAACCTCTCGTCGCCGTTGCGTTCTCGATCTTTTCCGCGGCATTCGGGGCCGCGTGCACGACCTATGTGGGGAGCTACCAGGACCCGAGCGTGCTCGGCCGCGGTGACGTCCGATACGGTGTGGGCGGTACCGGGCTCGTGCCGATCAACTTCAGCGTCTGGGGTCACTTCGGGGTCGCGGAGCGCCTCGAGCTCCAGGTCCGTGGCGAGCTGCCCGCGGGGGCCGAGCTCGGCCTGAAGTGGGGCGTCATCGGCGACCAGACGGCGAGCGGTCTGCTGCTGGCGCTATCGGCGTCGATCGGCGGCCACTTCACCCTGACCCAGGACATGTTCAGCAGCGACGAGACGACCTCCGAGGGCCCGACCTCGTCGCGCTCCTACGACCGCCCCAGGGCGTGGCTCGTCCCGGTGGACGCCACGGTCCAGCTCGGCTACCGCTTCGGCCGCGACCTGGTGCTCTACGTCGCCCCCCGCTACTCGTACCGCGCCCACGCGTCGGCCGACGTCGAGCGCCACGGCTGGGGCGTCACCGTGGGGGCCTCCGCCGGGCCGAAGACCGAGCGCCTCTTCGTCGAATTCGGGCTCCACCAGAACCCCTTCCCGCCCCACTACGCGCGCGACTTCTACGAGAAGTGGTTCACGACGCTGTCTGTGGGGATGGAGTGGGATTGATCGCGCGTGGCCTTTTCGCGGGCGCCGAGCAGACGTAGCATCTTTAATCATGATCAATCTGCATCTCCGCGCTCGGTCCGGCCGCTGGCCGCTCTACGCCTTCCTCGCCCTCGCCCTGGCGGCCTGTGGATCCGACGGCGGATCCGGCGGGAGTGACACGGCAGACTCGGGGATCAGCGACACCACGGCGGGCGTCGACACCGCGGACGCCGTCGGCGCCGACACCGGCGTCCCCCCCGCCGAGGCGAACATCGAGGCGGCCCTCGACTGCGGCACGCCGAACCGCGTCTTCGGCCAGTCGGCGGCCGGCGAGCTGCAGCTCCACGAGATGGACACGGCCGCGTTCCCCAACGCCCTGTGCAACGACGGGACGCCCGCCGTCCTCTACTTCCGCCCCTACCAGGGCGAGGCGAACCGGAACCGCTGGGCCATCACCCTGCGCGGGGGCGGCGGCTGCGGCGGCGCCGCGAGCTGCGCGGCGCGCTGGTGCTCGTGTCGGACGGCCGCGCGCTGCCCCAACGCGACCTCGACGACGAACTTCACCGCGGACAACATGTCGGGCGGCGGCCGCCGCGGGCAGGCCGGCAAGGGGCTCCACCTCCGCGACGACGGCGTCGACAACCCCCTCGCCGGCTACAACCACGTCCAGCTCATCTACTGCAGCTCCGACAGCTGGGCCGGGCGCGTGCGCGGCCTGACCTTCACCACCGACCACCCCATCACGGGCGAGGAGGTGAGCTACACGCTGAACTTCCTCGGGGCGGAGATCCTCGACGCGGACCTCGCCGTCCTGCGCCAGGACGGCGCGCCGGGGCTCGTCTACACCGTGGCCGGCGCGAGCGTGGCCCTCCCCGACCTCGACGACGCGGTCGAGGTCGTCGTCGCCGGCGACTCCGCCGGCGGGGCCGGGGTCATCCACAACCTCGACCACATCGCCGCCACGCTCCGCACCCACCACACGGGCTGCGACGGCGGCGCGAGCTGCCCCCCCGAGGTCGTCGGCGTCATCGACGCGGTGGTGGGCCCGGCGATGGAGCGGCTCGACTTCACGCGCTCGGCGGGCGCCGAGGCGGGCATCGACAGCTTTCAGAAGTACGTCGACCTGGCGGCGGCCGCGCCGGCGAACCAGGGCGGCCGCGTCGACGAGAGCTGCCGCGCGTGGCACATGGCCCACGCGCCGGAGACCGTGAGCGCCTGCCTCGACATCTCGCACGTCGTCCGCAACCACCTGACGACGCCCTTCTTCGTGCGCATGGCGCTGCTCGACAACCTCATCGCGGGGAACTACGAGGAGTCGGGGGTGGAGGACCCGGAGCTCGGCCCCTTCGTGCGCAACGCCAACGGGGTCCCGGTCGTCTTCGGCGTGGTGCTGCAGCGCGAGCTGGCCACCTTCCCCGAGCTCCCGGACACGGCCGAGGAGGGCGACGCCATCACGGTCGCCCCGGGCGTCTTCGCGCCGGCGTGCTCCAACCACGACACGATTCACGAGAACACCGAGGTCTACGGCGTCACCATCGCGCCCGAGGGCGCGGGCCCGTACCTGCTGTTCGACGTCTTCCGCAACTGGCGGACGGGCGGCGCGCCGAGCGCGGTCCTGACCCAGGACGCGCAGCGCAACGACACGGTGTGCCCGCCGGCGCAGTGACGGGCGCGCCGCGTCGTGTCACGCGTCGGCGGCGAGCCAGCGGCGAGACGCGAGGAAGCGCTCGGGGAGGGCGACGCCCAGGGTCGCCAGCGCCGGCGGGTGGTCGGCGTTGCGGTCGAGGTAGCGCCAGTACAGGCGGTGGAAGTTCTCGCGGGCCCCGAGGCGCTCGTAGATGGCGTTGAGGCCGAAGGTGATGCGGTTGAAGAAGATGAGGTCCGGCGGCAGGTTGAGGCGCCGGAGGTTGCTCGGCTTCATCACCTCGGCGGCCTGCTCGAGGAAGGCGGCGTCGAAGAGGAACTCGCGGTCCTCGATGAACGGCGCCCCGTGGTAGCGGAAGAAGCCCCACAGGAAGTCGTGGTCGTAGGGGCGCCCGGGCAGGACGATGTCGAGGGCGCGCACGTGGCGCTCGAAGGCGGCGTGGTCGCCGTGGACGAGCGCGCCGTTGAGGCCGTGCAGCTCGTCGAGGAAGGCCTGGTCGAAGCGCTTGACGCAGCCGAAGTCGAGGAAGGTGACGCCGCCGTCGGCGTTGAAGAGGTAGTTGCCCGGGTGCGGGTCGCCGTTGAAGACCCCGTGCAGGTGCATCGAGTCGAAGACGAAGTCGTTGAGGGCGTGGACGGCGAGGCGCTTCTCCTCGTCGGTCGCGACCTCGAGGAAGTCGTAGAAGCCGAGGCCCTCGACGTACTCCTGGCAGAGGACGCGGCGGCGCGTGAGCTCGGGGTAGACCTTCGGGATGCGGATGAGGGGGTGGCCGGCCCAGATGGCGGCGAAGCGCTGCTGGTTCTCGGCCTCGCGGAGGTAGTCGAGCTCGTCCTCGAGGCGCTCCTTGAGCTCGGCGACGATGGCGCGGCCGTCGGCGTTCTTGTGGACGCTGGAGATGAGCGCGGCGAGGCCGTCGCCGAAGCGGAGGTCCGCGCGGATGGCCTCGTCGACGCCGGGGTACTGGACCTTGAGGACGACCTCCTCGCCGCTCGGCAGGCGCGCGCGGTGGACCTGGCCGATGGAGGCGCTGGCGATGGGCTCCTCGTCGAAGCTCGCGAAGTGGTCGGAGAGCGTGCCGCCGAGCTCGGCCTCGACGACCTCGCGGACGAGGGCGAAGGCCATCGGCGGCGCGTCCTTCTGCAGGACGGCGAGCGCCTCGCGGGCCTGGGGCGGGAGGGACTCGCGGGCGAAGCTGACGATCTGGCCGAGCTTCATGAAGACGCCCTTCATGCTCCCCATGAGCGCGGCGGCCTCGGCGCTGGTCTGGACGTGGTAGGCCTCCTCGAGCTTGCGCTTGCGCTCGCGGCTGGAGACCAGCTGACGCAGGCGCAGGGTGGCCTTGCGCGCGGCGGTGCGGGTCGCGAGGGCGCTCACCTGCGCGGTGCGGGCGGACACCGACGTCGAGATGCCGGCGTGGTTCCGACGCGAGGCGACGAGGCGCCAGGCCAGGCCCACGGCGAGGAGGACCCCGAGGATGATGAGGAGGGCGGTCACGGGGGCATCCCCTATCACGCGCGGCGGCGACGCCGGAGGAAAAGGCGCTATTCTACCGGCGCGGGCGCGCACGGGACGTGCGGCGAGGCGGTGGAGGCCCGGTGAGGCAGGATCGACCCCAGAGGATCGCGGTCGTGGCGACGGCGAGCGGCTGCGGCAAGACCACGCTGGCCCGGACGCTGGCGAGGCGCACGGGCGCGCGCTTCGTCGAGCTCGACGCGCTGGTCCACGGCCCCGGCTGGATCGAGACGCCGGACGCCGCGCTCCGGGCGGCGCTCGAGCCGCTCCTCGCCGAGCCGCGCTGGGTGGTGGACGGCAACTACGAGAACAAGCTCGGCGACACGGTGGTTCAGCGAGCAGACCTGGTGGTCTGGCTAGACCTCCCCATGCGCGTGTGGCTTCCGCGCCTCGTGCGCCGCTCCTTTGCGCGCTGGGCCCGCGGCGAGCCGCTGTGGAACGGCAACCGCGAGACGCTCCGCGGCGCGCTCTGGGGCCGCGACTCCCTCGTCGGCTACGCCCTGGCCCACCACCGCGCCCGCCGCGACGCGGAGATCCCGCGCTGGCTCGCGCCCTACCCTCACCGGCGCCTCACGACGGCGCGTCAGGTCGCGCGCTTCCTCGCCGACTTCTGAGCCCGAGGCCCCGGCGGCGCGCCCGCCGCGCCGCCGCGCCTCGACTTTCCGCGGGTCGTCGTCGCCGGAATCAGAAGCGGCGAACGATGAAGAGCCCCAGGGTGAACCGCTCGGCGACGTCGCCACCGTCCACGTCCGCGCACTCCGTCGTCCCGCCCTGGTCGACGCAGAACTCGCCGTTGCTCGGGTTGATGAAGAAGTCGAGGGTCGCGCCGAGGGACAGCCCCGGCGAGAGGTCGAAGGCGTAGCCCGCGGTGAGCTTGAGGGCGAGGAAGGTGGACCAGCTCGCGCTGTCGCCCCCGGAGCTCCCCGTGAACGAGTCGTAGCCGAGCCCGCCGCCGAGGATGAACTCGCCGTTGCCGGACCGGAAGTGCCCGCGCACGGTCGGCATGACGCTGAAGGTCGAGAGGGTGACGTCGCTGTTGCTGTCGTTCGAGAGCAGGCCGAGCTGGAAGTCCAGGCTGAGGCTCACCCGCTCGGTGAAGCGCCAGCCGGGCGCGACCATCCCGTAGACGGACGGCCCGATGTCCGCGCAGTCGTCGTTGCCATCTCCCACGCAGAAGTTTGCCCCGAAATTGCCAGCCAGCTGAAAGCCGGACGCCTTCTGAACGGCATAGTGGGGGCGCGCGGCGGCCTCTCCCAGGCTGAGCGAGAGGGTCGAGAGCACGAGCGCGAGGCCGAGGCCCATACGAGCAGACGCAGACATTTGACGCTCCAATACGGCGCCGCGGGGACACGGGGGCGCCGGGTTTGCCATCGACCGTAGCACGGCCGCGCGGCGCCGGACAACCGGAGACGCCTTGTTCTTCGACGACTTGCGCGATTCGCAAAGCGCGCCGCGGCCGAGGCTTCGGGGCGCGCGGCGCGCGCTATGCGGGCGTGTCCTCTTCGGGCTCGAGCACGTGGTAGTCCGGGTCGCCGTCGTGCCAGCGCATGTAGTTCTCGTGCCAGGTGATGGCGCTCTCGAGCGCGGCCGGGGTGATCCCCAGGCTCGCCGCCGCCAGCGCGAGCGCCGCGGCCTGCGGCAGACTCCGGTGTTTACCGCGCACGGCGTGGAAGGTGGCGACCGCGAGCCACGAGGACGGCGACGCGGGCCCGTGCCAGTAGCTGCCGCGGCTCACCAGCCGATCGCCCTCGGCCTGGGTGAAGCGGTAGCGCTGCCCGTCGTGGGCGACCTCGGCGTCGACGAAATGCGATTGTGCGCTGTCCATGTCGCGATGGTACCTCACTTCGCGGCCAACCGGCAGCCGCCGCCCCGGACACGACCGTCGCGAAAAGTGTGAAGTGAGGGGGTCAGACCCCCTTACTTCACACTTTTCGGTCAGCCTCCTGACTTCACCCGGCTGACCGTTGGGTGAACATTGGAGAAGCCTCCGGGAAACGGGGTGTCGTCCAACGTCGACCCTGCGCCGCGGTGGACTCCGTCCCCCAGCCGCGCGCGCAGCCCCCCGCAAGGCTGGCGACGAAGGAGCCACCCACCGGAGCCGCCCGGAGCCGCGCGCAGCGCAGCGAGCACGGCGAGGACGGCGAGGATGGGCTCGGCCTTGCGGGGGGCGAGCACGCGGCGACCCTCAGGAGCTCCACGCACGCACTCCCTCCTCTACAGGCCCTGCCCGCTGGGGCCGCCGACGCTGAGAGGCACACCATCTCTCGGTTCACGCCTCCAAGCGGGGGGGACGCCCGCAGTCCGTGGGCCCCGTGCCCTCCCTCGACTCCGCTCCCGCGCTCGCCTCCGCGCCCGCTCCCGCCTCCGCGCCCGCTCCCGCACTCGCCTCCGCGCCCGCTCCCGCGGTCCTCACTCGGCGCCGAGGAGCGCGGTCTCGTCGCCCTCGACGACGTAGGTCCAGTGGGTCGTGCTGATGCGGTCCCACACGACGACCCGGCGGGCGCCGCCCTCGCCCTCCGCGAAGGCGTAGCCGGCCGGCTCGGCGGCGAAGCGGGCGAGCAGCTCCTCGTGGGGGAAGGGCTTGGGCTCGTAGTCCTTCACGCGCCCGGCGATGTCGCGCAGCGACGACTGCACGATCACCTCGCCCTTGCCGGTGAGGAAGTAGGTCTCGACGGGCACCGCGATGTCGGGCTGCTCGAGGAAGGCGTCGATGATCCGCACGAACTCGAGGTCGATGGCCGCCACGGCGAGCAGGTCGTCCTGGGGGCTGCGCACCGCCATGGCGCACGTGAGCAGGAGGCCGCTCAGATCCGAGAGCGAGTCGGTCGCGATCCAGACCGGGCCGCGCTTCTTCGCCGCCGGCGCGTACCACGGGCGCTTGCGCGGGTCGTAGTCGCTGCGCTTGGTGTCGCGGCCCGGGTAGGTCGCGAGGATGCCCTCCTCGGTGCCCATGTACGTGTACGCGGCGGGCACGCCCTCGTCGCGGATGAGCGCCTCCTGCCGCGCGCGGGGCAGGTCGAGGGCGTCGCCGGCGTGGCTCTCGAGCTTCGAGCGGAAGAAGGCGAAGCTGAGGCTCTGGATCTGCGGCAGCCGCGACGCCACCGACGCCTCCGACACCCCGGGCGCCAGCTCCAGGCACAGCTCGCGGACGCTGATGGCCTTGTCGTAGACCTGCGACGGCGCGAGATCCGGCGGCGCCCCGCCCGGCTGCGAGAAGCGGTTGCAGAGCCACACCGGCTGCGCCGCCGGCGCCGGCTCGTTCAGCGCGAGCTCCGCCGCGTACACCATCCCGGTCAGGAGCTCCTCGTAGCGGTCGAAGGCGCCGTCCACCTCGCGCGCGCGGCGGCTCACCGTCCCGGCGAGCTGCAGGAGCGCGTCCTTCTTGTGCTCCTGCACGATGCGCTGGTGGTCGAGGGCCGCCTGCCCGCGGAAGTAGAAGAAGGCCCCGAGCCCGAGCCCGAGCAGGACCAGCGCGAAGCCGATGGTGAGCGCCTTGGCGCGGTGATGGGCGATCCAGCGCGAGGCCTTCTGGAGCGGCCCGTCGCGCCGCGCCGTGGTCTCCTCGTTGTTGAGGAAGCGGCGGACGTCGGCCGCCAGCTCGCCGACGTCGGCGTAGCGGCCCTCGGGCGCCTCGGCGGTCGCCCGGTCCACGATCGCCATCAGGTCCCGCGGCACCCGGGTCCGCTTGGGGACCGGCCGCATCGGCTCCTTCTTGCCCTCCGCCGCCCGCACGATGGTCGCCAGCAGCTCGCCGTGCGGGATGGCCGGGTGGAGCGCGATGACCTCGTACAGGATGAGGCCGAGGGCGTACTGGTCCGAGGCCGGGCCGAGGCGGTCGTTCTCGCCGCGCGCCTGCTCCGGCGCCATGTACTGCGGCGTCCCGAGGATGGCGCCGGCCTGGGTGGCGTGGGCGCGGTCGTCGTCGAGCTCGCCGAGGGCCTCGTCGGCGGGCCCGTCGGAGGCGCGCGCGATGCCCCAGTCCATCACGAGCACCTCGTCGTAGGCGCCGACCATGATGTTGTCGGGCTTGAGGTCGCGATGGATGACCCCGCGCGAGTGCGCGTAGGCGAGCGCGGCGCAGGTCGCGAGGAAGAGCTCGAGCCGCGCGGGCAGCGCGTGCGCCTCGTCGGGGCGGCCCTGCTCCTGGATCTGGCGGCGCGTCTCGGCGAGGAACTCGGTCAGCGTCTCGCCCCGCACCAGCTTCATCGCGTAGGACAGGCCGCCCTTCTTGCCCGCCTCGAAGCTGTAGACCGGGACGATGTTGGGGTGGTCGAGCTGCGCGGTGATCTGCGCCTCGGTGTAGAACCGCCGCGCCAGCGCCGCCTTGTCCACGTGCTGCGGGTGGATGCGCTTGACCGCGACCGTCCGGTGCAGGTCCCGGTCGGCGGCGATCAGCACCTCGCCCATCGCCCCGGCGCCGAGCGGCCCGAGGCGCTGGTAGCGCGACCGCTCGCGCTGGAGGGCGTGGAAGGCGCGCCCGTCCCCCGGCAGCGCCGCCACGTTGACGTCCGCCAGGGTCAGGAGGTCGCGCATCGTGCGGCTCGACAGCACCTGCTTGGTCCCGAGGTAGCGGACGAAGCCGGTGATCTCGCCGCTCGCGTCGTGCCGCTCCGTGTAGCGCACGTAGAGGTCGTCGATGTCGGCGTGGCGGTCGACCGGGAAGAGGGCTTTGAGGCGGGAGAGATCCATGCGGGGCGGGCTCAGCGGCGGGCGATGACGTAGCTCATGTACTGGTCGTGCAGGTAGGGCCCCGGGCCCTCCGCAGCGGCGAAGGCCGCGGCGACGCGGTCCCACGCCTGGTCGTGGCGCGCCGGCGGGACCGGCGCGAGGTACACGCCGCGGCCGTAGGCGGCGACGTCGGCGGCGTAGCCGGCCGGGTCGGGGTAGCGCACCGGCTCGAAGCTCAGGCTCGCGCTGACGACGTCGAGCCCGGCGGCGAGGCAGGGCTCGACGACCTCGTGGAGCGCCATGGTGCCGATCGGATCGCGGCGCACCCGGCCGAGGGCGACCCCGTCGGCGGCGAGCTCGGCGAGGACGCCGTGATAGGCCCGCTGGAAGCGACGCGCGGTGCCGGTGGCCGCGACGCTCAGGGCGAGCCAGCCGCCCGGCCGCAGGACGCGCGCGAGCTCCGCCACGGCCTTCGCCGGGGTCCGGCCGAGCTCGGGGTCGTGGAGCCAGTGGAGCACGGAGTTGCTCACGACGACGTCGAAGGCGCCCGCCTCGAAGGGCAGCGCCTCGGCGTCGGCGACCGCGAAGGTGGCGCCCGAGAT
>SBGO01000190.1 GCA_006226565.1 Deltaproteobacteria bacterium
TCACGACCGGGTCGCGCTCCGCCATCCCCAGCGCGAGCGCCGTCGCGACCAGCTCCTCGTCGGGCCGCTCGGCCAGCTCCGGCCGCGCGAAGCGCAGCCCCTCCGCCAGCCGGGCGCGGATGAAGGGGTCGGTCGCCGGCCAACCGAGCGCCTGGCCGACGTCGACCAGCACCGCCTCGTCCACCGCCTGGCGCACCGCCTCCGCGTCGGCGTCCGCGGGCACCCGCACCACGACCCGCGGCCGCTCGACCCCGGCGGACGCGGACAGGAGCCGGTCGCCGCCCAGAAACACCACCGCCGCCAGCGCGAAGTGCGCCAGCGCGCGGCCCGGAGACGGCGGGCTCAAGGGGCGTACCAGATGGGCGAGCTCCACGCCCGCTCGCGCACGACGCGCTCGAAGCGGTCGTCGCAGCACCCCTCGAGGCCCTCGCCGATGGTCGCCGGGACGTCGCAGTCGACGCCGTGGGCGTTGCACTGCAGGGTCGACCAGCGGCAGGTCGGCGTCTGCAGCACGCGGACGTAGTAGAACGCGCGCTGGCCGGCCTCCCACGCGGGGTCCGTCCAGACGGCACACAGCTCTCCGCTGCCGCCGCCCGAGGTGGCGCAGGTGTCCTCGTCCACGGTGCCCGGCGTCGGCGTCGTCGCCACGTCGTAGACCGCCACCTTGGGCGTGTCCCCTTCGCGCCAGCCCTTGACGATCTGCACGCGGTCGAGGCGCGCCGCGTCTCCGGCCGGATCCGCCACCGCCGCCACGGCGAAGGACGGGGCGCTCGCCGCCGCGGGCGCCGCGGCGAGGGTCCCACCCATCGGCACGCCCTGGGCGTAGCCGGTCTCGACCAGCGTAAAGCCGTCGCAGAGATCGGCCGGGAGGTCCCAGCCGCCGAAGAAGCGCACCTGGATGCGGGGGCCGCTCGTCCCCCAGGTCTCCTTGCGCTTCATCGCCTCGAAGATCGCCGCGCGGCTGTTCTCCTCCGCCCACACGCCCATGAGCCCGCCCGGGTTGAAGGCGACGGCGTCAGTCAGCCCCGGAGGCAGCCCGTCACGCGCGGCCGTCCCCGCGCCAGCGTGGCCGGGATAGCCCGCCTCGGCCACCGCCCCGGGCGTCCCGAGGTGGGTATCGGTGGACCCGATGACGCCGAAGGCCCACGGGTTCACGCCGAGCGCGTCGGCGTAGCCGAGGCCGGCGACGAGCGCGTCGCGCACGAAGTCCTGCGCCGTCGGCTCGGCGGCCACGTCGAGGTTCGCGCCCCCGAGGGTGTTGTACGGGAGCCGCTCGAAGCCGCACGCCTCGTCGGAGACGGGGCTCCCGGGCCAGCACTCCGACGCCCCCTTGTGCTGGGTGATCTCGACGAGCGGCTCGATCCGCGCCTGCTCCTCGGCGTAGGCCGCGTCGATCGGCCGCCCGGCGCCGTCGAACCCCGAGAACATGCGCCCGGTGGAGAGGTTGGAGTTGTGCGGGATCGCCAGCGCGTCGCACCCCGTGCCGGCCTCCAGGCAGCCCTCGCGCAGCGCCCGCCAGAGCCCCTCGGGCAGCGGCTCGTCGAAGTAGCCGGTCGGCCACGCCGGGACGCGGTCGTCGGCGAAGATCACGTTTCGGTGCATGTTCGAGGTGCGTGGATTGGCGCTCCACTCGTAGCCGACGAAGCTGGTGAAGGTGCAGGCCTCGCTCGGGTCCTGCGCCGCCTCGGCCGCCGCGCGGATCTCCTCCCAGGCGCCCTCCCCCGCCGCCCGGCAGCCGTCGTCGCCACACAGCTCGGGGTAGCGCACGTCCTCGCCCTCGAAGGCGAGGTAGACGTTGACGGCGACGAAGGCGGTGTCGGGGTCGTCGCGGATGAGCTCGCACTGCGCGTCGTCGTAGGGCGGGCTCCCCGGCGTCGCGCACGCCGACACCGTGCCGAGGAACTCGGCGTGGTCGGTCACCGCCGCGAAGTCCAGGGGCCGCGCGAGGCGCAGCGTCCGCCCCGCCACCCCGGCCGCGTCGTAGGGCGGCAGCCCCACCTCCTCGCCCTTGGCGAAGCGGTAGGCGTCGAGCGGCCGCAGGCGCGTCCCCTCGAGGTTCGCGTCGAGCGACAGCGCGGTGTGGACGTGCAGATCGCCGAAGAGCGCCCGCCGCAGCGGGTCCCGGTCGGCGCACACGACCGCCGCGACGTCTCCGTCGGCCGTGTCCTGGGCCGTGTCGGCGGCGTCCGCCTCGCTCGCCTCGTCCCCGCCGCAGCCCAGGGCCAGCAGCAGCGCGCCCGCCAGCGCCCACCTCAGCCGAAGCACTGGACCATCGTCCCGCTGACGATGTGGATCTCGTCGATGACGCACGCGCCGGGCCCCTCGACGTAGACCCTCAGGCGCACCGCGTCGATGGTCGGCGGCTCGCCTTCGATCGTCGGATCGGTGAGCGGCAGGTCCAGGCGCGGGATGACGCCGCCGAGGCCCTCTCCAGGCTCCGGCTCGCGCCGCGCGACCAGGGTCACGTCGACCGACTCGTCGCTCGTCCCGGCCGGGACCACGCTCGCGCCGTCGACCTCGACGACCAGGGTCGTCTGGGCGTCGCAGTCGACCAGCAGCGAGATCATCCCGTCGCCGGGCACGCGCAGCTCGGGCAGCGCCCGCGAGACGTCGCCGCCCACGGCCAGCTGGAGCCCGCGCTCGCCCGAGTGGAAGGTCGCGACCGAGGCGACGTCCCCGGCCGCCACGGTCCAGCCGCACGGGACCCCGCTGCAGACCTCCTGCAGCCCGTCGTAGAACAGGTCCGGGTAGCCACTGTCACAGGGGCAGCCGCTCAACCCGAGCGTGAACAGCCCCAGAGCCCCGATCAGCGCGCGCCTCACCATCGATACCCCAGCTGAACGTCGGCCGTGGGGAGCCACGTGAACGGGGTCCCCAGGTCCCGCGGCCCCATCCCCGACTGCCACACCATCGCGTGCAGCAGGCGGAAGCCGATGATCACGTCGTCGATCCCACCCTGCCACACGATCGCCGCCTCGAGCCGCGCGTGCCAGCCGAGGTCGACCTCGTCGCGCAGCGCCCACCAGGTCGGGCCGAAGGCGGCGCCGACCTGGAGCCCCATCCAGAAGCCCTCGTGCTTGCAGCTCCCGTACTCAAGGCACACCGTCGGCTGCACGTACACCGACGCGCCGAGCCGCCACAGCTCGGAGCTCCGGTTGGGCGGGATGGTGCCCGAGTAGGGATCGCTCCCCGCGGTGTCGGTCTCGACGTAGCGGAGATCGAGCGCCCCGCCGACGACGAGCCAGTCGAGCACGTAGCGCTGGATCGCGACGGCGAACGACGGGCCGAAGGAGAAGGTGCCGTAGCCGGCCGAGACGAGCTGGTCGCCGATCGGCGTGTCGTCGAGGAGCGCGATGCTGAAGCCCGCGTGGACGAGCAGCGCCCACGGCCGCGCCTCGACCCCGGGGTCCTGGACCCGCGGCGCGTCCTCGCGCCGCTCGACCGTCATCGGCGGCGCGACGACCGGCGGGGCCGCGACGGGGGGATCCGCGACCGCGGGCTCCACCTCGGCAGGCTCCGAGGCTGGCGGCT
>SBGO01000559.1 GCA_006226565.1 Deltaproteobacteria bacterium
CCGGGAGCGACGGTCGCGATGGCGCCGGCGCGCGCGGGGCGGTCGTCGGTCACGCGACGCCGACGGCGGGCGCCGAGGAGGCCCTGGCGCGGTTCGCGAGCGGCGACTGGGTGCGCGCGAGCGCGCTCGAGCTCCCCGAGACGGCGCCGCGCACCAACCTGACCGATGGCTACGTCGCCGTCGCGTGGTGACGATGCTCACGACGGCTGACGCGCGGGCGGGATTGCGCTAAGAGGGGACCCCCGGCGCGGGCCCCGCGCCAAAGCCCAGGAGACCCCATGGATCTCAGCGCTTTCGGGTTCTACCAGCCCCAGGTCGACCGGCTCATCGATCTCGCCCTCGAGGAGGACGTCGGGACCGGGGATCGCACGACCCTGGCGACGATCCCCGCCGAGTCGACCGGCGTCGGGCGCGTCCTCGTCAAGGAGCGCCTGGTGCTCGCCGGGATGCCGTTCTTCGCGCGGGTCTTCGCGCGGGTCGACCCCGCGGTCACCGTCACCGTGCACGTCCCCGACGGGACGCTGGTCGAGCCCGGCATCGTGGTCGCCGAGGTGCACGGCGCGACGCGGAGCCTCCTCGTCGGCGAGCGCACCGCGCTCAACATCCTGCAGCGCCTCTCGGGCGTGGCGACCCTGACCCGGCGCTTCGTCGACGCGGTCGCCGGGACCGGCGCGAAGGTCTGCGACACCCGCAAGACCACGCCCGGGATGCGCGTGATGCAGAAGTACGCCGTGGCGATGGGCGGCGGCTCCAACCACCGCTTCGGCCTCGACTCGGGCGTCCTCATCAAGGACAACCACATCGCGGCCTGCGGCGGCGTGACGGCCGCCATCGAGCGCGCGCGCGCCGCCAGCCCGCACCTCCTCAAGATCGAGGTCGAGGTCAAGAACCTCGACGAGCTGGAGCTGGCGATCGCCGCCCGCGCCGACGTCATCCTGCTCGACAACATGACGACCGAGGCGATGGCCGAGGCGGTGCGGCGGGTGCGGGCCACGGGCCTCCCGATCCTCACCGAGGCCAGCGGCAACCTGGGCCTCGCGCGCCTCCGGGAGGTGGCCGAGACCGGGGTGGACCTCCTGTCCGTCGGCGCGCTGACCCACTCGGCGGTGGCGGCGGACCTCTCGATGAAGCTCTGAGTTGTCCGTCACCCTTCACCGCCGCGCCGAGGTCGGCTCGACCAACGACGAGGTGCTGGCGCTGGCGCGCGCCGGCGCGCCGAGCGGCACCGCGGTGTGCGCGCGGGCCCAGACGCAGGGGCGCGGCCGCCTCGGCCGCGACTGGCACAGCCCCGACGCCGGCAACGTCTATCTGTCGCTCCTGCACCGGCCCACGCGACCGGCCGCCGAGCTCGCCGGGCTGACCCTCGACCTGGCCCTGGCCGTCGCCCGGATCCTCGACGATCTGGGCGTCGAGGTCGGCCTCAAGTGGCCCAACGACCTCGTGCTGGGGGGCCGCAAGCTGGCCGGGATCCTGACCGAGCTGCACCTCGACGCCGGGGGCGGCGTGGCCGTCATCGTCGGCATCGGGCTCAACGTCAACGCGCCGGCGGAGGCCTACGCGCCGCCCCTCGACGCCATCGCGACGAGCCTGCGCGTCGCCACCGGGCGCAGCTTCGACCTCGCGGTCCTCGAGGAGACGCTCGCCGCCGCCCTCCACGTGGCGTGCGTCGCGTTCGACCACCGCGGCGTCCCCGAGACGACCGGCTACCTCACGCGCTGCGTGTCGCTCGGCCGCCGCGTCCGCGTCAGCCCCGGCGGCGCGACCGGCGTCGTCTGCGGCGTCGCCCCCGACGGCGCGCTCCTCGTCCGCTTCGATGACCGCGACGACGTCGAGCCCGTCCGCTCCGGCGTCGTCGAGCACCTCCCCGATCCCCCCTCGGAGCCTCCATGCTTCTCGTGATCGACGTCGGCAACACCAACACCGTCCTCGGCCTCTACGACGGCACGGAGCTGGTCGACCACTGGCGCGTCGCCACCAACCCGATGACGACCACCGACGAGCTGGGCGTCCTCTACCTCTCCCTCTTCGCGGCCCGCGGCATCGACAAGCGCGACGTCGAGGCCGCCATCGTCTCCAACGTCGTGCCGCCGATGGCCCACCCCATCCGCCGCGGCTGCCGGCGCTACTTCGACGTGTCGCCGGTCTTCGTCACGAGCGACACCGACACCGGCATCGAGGTGCGCTACGACAACCCGGCCGAGGTCGGCGCCGACCGCGTCGTCAACGCCGTCGCCGCCTACCACCACCACAAGCGCCCGTGCATCGTCGTGGACTTCGGGACCGCGACGACCTTCGACGTGGTGCTCGACCCCGGCGTCTACACCGGCGGCGTCATCGCGCCGGGCCTCGGCGTCGCGCTCGAGGCGCTGATCGGGCGCGCCGCGCGGCTCCCGAAGGTGGAGATCAAGAAGCCCGCGTCGATCATGGGCTTCAACACCATCTCCGCCATCCAGGCCGGCACGGTCTACGGCTACATCGGCCTCGTGGACGGCATCGTCTCGCGCATCCTCGACGAGCACCCCGGCGTCGACTTCCACGTCGTGTCGACCGGCGGCCTCGCGGCCCTCGTCACCGAGGAGTCGCAGTACATCGAGTCGGTCGAGCCCTTCCTCACCCTCGAGGGGCTCCGCCTCATCCACGAGCGGCTCGTGGCCAGGAGCGCCGGCGACGCGGCGTAGCGCGGCGGTCGTCCGCGCGGGACGACTCCGCCGGGTCGTCCCGCCCGCGCTCCCGCGGTCGAGACGACGTCCGGCCGGAGCGGAGGCTCCGCGGAGGGGCTAGGCCCAATACCGGTCACTTTGGGATAACCCTCTGAGATCGAACACATCTTTCCACCACGGAGGCCACGGAGGGCACGGAGGATGTGTGGCCGCTCGAGCCGAAACTGGGCGCGACCCGCTCCCCCCTCCGTGAGCGCCGTGCTCTTCGTGGTAAAGAAGACGTGCCGGTTCAGCGACTTGTGGCCTGCCTGATCGGCATCGGGGCTAGGCCTCCTGGGCGTTCTCGGCGTCGCCCTGGGCGTTGAGGGCCTCGGGATCGGCGTCGTGGCCGCCCTCGCTCGCCTCCGCGCCGTCGACGAGCGCCGTCCGCGCCTCGTCGAGCACCGCCTGGAGGTCGGGCGTCGCCTCGGCGGTCAGCGGCTCGCTGGCCGCGGGGGTCGCCCCGAGCTGGTCCATCACCATCGTCAGGGCGACGGCCGCCTCCTCGAGCGTCGCGCGCGCGGACGCGTGCGCGCCGAGGTGCTGCTCGAGCTCCGCGATGCGCGCGTTGGCCGCCTCCAGCGTCTCCTGGAGCCCGCGGCTGTGCGCCTCGGCGCGGGCGATGAGCGTCGGGATCGCCCGCTCCAGCGCCTGGTACGAGGCGATCAGGTCGGTCAGCTCGGCGATTCGGCCCTGGGCCGCGCGCAGCTGGTCCCGGGTCGCTTCGAGCTCGCCCGACTGCTCCTCGAGCCCCGCCTCGTGCGCCCCGAGGCTCGCCGCCGCCGACTCGAGCTCGGCCCGCGCCGCCTCGAGCTCGGCCCGCGTCGC
>SBGO01000376.1 GCA_006226565.1 Deltaproteobacteria bacterium
CCTATGCCCTGCGCGTCGCCGACGGGGCCAGCGGGGTCGTCGTGCGCGGCAACGCCATCGTCGCGGCCTCGGACGGCGTCAGGCTCGAGGGCGCCGTCGCGGCCGAGGTCCGCGCCAATCGGCTCGGCCTCGACCCCGACGGGCGCGCGCTCGTCGCCGGAGGCGGGCTCTCCCGCGGCGTCCGCTTCACCCACTCGAACGCCGCGGCGAGCCTCGGCAACACCATCGCGGACAACACTTTCGGCGACGCCCTGGTCGGCGTCGACATGACCGCGGCCGGGGACGGAAACAGCGTGAGCGGCAACACCTTCGGCCTCGACGCCGGCGGGGCGCCGCTCGGGATCGCCACGTCCTACGGCGTCCTGCTCCGCCAGTTCTACGACCTCGCCACGCCGCCGTGGAGCCCGCCCGACGGGCCGGTTCCGACCAGCAACACCATCGCCGACAACACCTTCGCCGGCGCCGGCGCGCGGGCCCTCGGCACCCCCGACCTGGCGAACGACGAGCCCGGCCCGGCGGCCATCGCCGTCGTCCGCGCCCAGGGGACGGTCGTCGGCGGAAACCGCGTCGAGGCCGGTGCCGCCTGGGGGATCGCCGTCCGGGGCGCGCCCGCCACGACCGTCGCGGACAACGTCGTGACCGACGCCAGCGCGGGCGCCGTGCTGGTCGAGGCGTACCCTACCGACGCCCAGCCCCCGACCGGCTCTCTCCTCGAACGAAACGTCCTCGAAGGCAGCGGCGGCCCCGGCGTGCGCGTCGACCTCGGCGGCGCCGTCGACTTCGGCCTCACCCTGGGTGGCGCCGATCCCGCCGACGCCAACACCATCACGGGCCACGCCGGCGCCGGCGTGCGGGTCCCGGGCGGCGTCGGGGTGACGGTCCGCAAGAACACCGTCACCGGCAATGGCGGGCTCGCCCTCGACCGCGGCCTGGAGGGGCCCGACACCGGCTGGGGCGTCGTGCGGGTGACCCCCACCGCGGCGACGGCCGACGCAGGGCAGACCACGGTCGACGGCCGCCTCGACGGCGGCTACGGGCAGACCGCCTACCTCCTCGACGTCTACGCCAACGCCGTCCCCGACCCGAGCGGCTTCGGCGAGGCCGCGGCTTGGCTCGGCGAGGCGACCGTCACCAGCGACGACTTCGGCCAGGCCACCTTCCACGCCGTGCTGGCGGCCGAAGCCCCGGCCGGCGCCTACCTCTCTGTGAGCGCGACCGGCCCCGACGGCACCACCCACGAGCTCTCACGCTTCGTTCGGGTCGGCGCGCCCGCGACCGACCTCGCGGCCACGCTCGTCGCGCCGCAGGCGACGACCCTCGGCAGCTACGAGGTCGTGACCGCCGCCGCCGTGAACCACGGCCCGGCCACGGCCAACGCCGTCCAGCTCAGCATCACGCTGCCGCCGACTCTCGCCTATGACAGCCACTACGCGGGCGCCGGGGCGTGCGCCCACGCCGACGGCGTCGTGCGCTGCGACCTCGGGGACGTCGCCGCCGACGGCGAGGTCCCGGTCTATGTCTACGTCGTCCCCCAGGTCGCCGGCGCCGCGACCGTCGCCGCCGCCGTCGCCACGACGACCGACGACCCGCTGCCCGGCAACGACAGCGCCGAGGCCACGGTCGGCGTCGAGCTCCCCGACCTGGGCCTCACCGCGGCGCTGGCCGCGGGCGCCGTCGGCACCGAAGGCGTCGTCGCCCTGGGAGAGCCGGTCCGGGTCGACCTCGCCGTCACCAACGGCGCCTGGTCCGAGACCGCCGGCGTCACGCTGACCGCCGAGCTGCCCGACGAGGTCGCCGTGCTCTTCGCCGAGCCCGGCGTCGGGACCTGTGACGTCGCCGACGGCCAGCTCGCCTGCGACCTCGGGGCCGTCGCCGCCTTCGACGCCGTCCCCGTCTCGGTCTGGTTGGTCGGCCTCGCCGAGGCGATCGTCGAGCCGAGCGCGGTCACCTTCGTGGCCGGCGCGGCGCTCCCCGACGCGACGCCGGCGGACAACCGCGCCGGCGTCTCCCTGCGCCCGCGCGACGCGGTCTACGATCTGCTCGCGAGCGGCGAGAGCGCCCCCACCCCGGCCGGCGTCGGCGCGCCGGTGACCGTCACCCTGCGCCTCGACGACCTCGGCCCACGGGCGGCGCGCGACATCGGCTTCCAGGTGCTCGTGCCCGGCCCGCTCCGGATCGACGACGTCCTCTGGAGCGGCGCGAGCTGCGTCGTCGCCGACCCCATCGTCGACTGCGACGCCGGGACCTGCACCGTCGTGCGGCCGAACGTCGACTGCCCGCTGCCGACCCTCGGCGTGGGCGACGCCGTCACGGTCACCCTCGTCGTCACCCCGACCCAGGTCGGCCGCTGGACCGTCGAGGGCTTCGCCGTCGGCGTCCCGGCCGACGCCTACGATCCCGTCGCCCACCGCCAGGACGGGGACACCGTGGTGCGCGTGGCCATCGACGTCGACCCGTCGGACGTGGCCGTGACGTTGACCGACCGCGGTGATCCGGTCGCGGCCGGCGCGACCCTCGGCTGGACGGCGACCGTCACCAACCTCGGCCCGCAGCCCGCGGGCGGCGTCACCGCGCGCTTCACCCTGCCGCCGGGCCTCACCGCGCCGCGCCTGGTCACGACCGCGGGGAGCTGCGACGTCACGGCCCAGCCGCCGCGCTGCGACCTGGACCTCCTCGACCCGGGCGAGGCCGTCCGCATCGACGTCTCCGGCACGGCGCCCAGCGGCACCCACACCCTCGCCGCGGACGTCGCGACCCTCGACTTCGACCCGAACCCCGACAACGACCACGCCAGCGAGCCCACGACCGTGTCCTGGGGCCTCGCCTGCGCCCCCGGCGAGTCGCTCCTGACCCTGGCGGGCGACGACACCGAGGCGGGCGGCGGCGTCTGGGTGCCCGAGGCGGTCGCCGACGCCTGGGCCCTGGTCGCCGATCCCGCCGACCCGGCCGCCCACCGCTGGTTCGCGCCCAACGTCGCCCGCTTCGAGGGCCGCGCGTTGGTGCTCGGCGCCCCGGTGACGATCCCGGCCGCAGCCAGCCAGGTCGCCCTCGCGTTCCGCCACGCCTACGGGGACTTCGCGCCCTACTATGACGGCGGGACGGTCGAGGTGTCGGTCGACGGCGGCGCGAGCTGGGACCCCGAACCGGGCTTCTTCCTCGCCGGCGCCTACGACGGGCCCCTCTACGCGCACCCGTATCAGGCGTCGGGCTTCACCGGGACCTCCGCCGGCGCCCCGGCGCTGAGCCAGGCGGCGGTCGACCTGACGAGCTTCCGTGGCCAGGAGATCCTGGTCCGCTTCTCGCTCTGGGACTTCGGGACCAGCGACCTCGGGGGCTGGAGCGTCGACGCGCCGCAGCTCCTCGCCTGCGCCTTCGTGCCGCGCCCGGGCGTGGACCTCGCGGTCACGGCGAGCGGCCTCGCCACCGCCACGGTGGACGCAGCGGCGAGCGCGACCGTGACCGTGGTCGACCAGGGGGCCGCCGACGCCGGCCCGGTCGAGGTGACGCTCACCCTGAGCGAGGGC
>SBGO01000218.1 GCA_006226565.1 Deltaproteobacteria bacterium
CTTGCGGACGTCCCGCCGGGCGTCTCCGGCGAGCGTCAGCAGCGTCTTGCGGACCTCGGCGTCGGGGTAGAGCGAGAGGATGCTGGTCGCCCGGACGCGCGACCAGTCGTCCCGGCTGGCGTCGCGCGCGGCGGCCAGGAGCCGCGCGCGGGCGTCGGGCCAGGCGCGCTCGAGGTCGAGGCGGGTGGGCGCGACGTCGATCGAGCGCAGCATCACCTCGAAGCGACGGCTCGCGGCGTCGTCCGCCCTGGAGGGCGCGGCGCTCGCGGCCGGCGCGGCGAGCACCAGGGCGAGGGCGAGGAGCACGGCCTTGGCGAGCACGCCGCGGGCCCGGGAGAGGTCGAAGGTGCTGGCGGCCATCAGGGCATGTCCTCGCTTTCGTAGCGGATGACGGGGTTGGAGCGCATGACCCGGCCCTGCCACTCGGACAGCGTGTCGCCGGCCCCGGTGTAGAACATCAGGTAGGTCTCGTCGTTCTGCGGGGTGTCGGGGAGCGGGTCGTGGATCTGGGCGCCGAAGCCGAAGTCCTGCTCGCTGGTGTGGAAGAGGCCGAGGAAGTGCCCGGTCTCGTGCGCGACGGTGGTGTCGATGCCGGCCGGGGCGCCCTCGACCTCCTGGACCGAGATGGCGACGCCGCTGCGCCAGCTGCCGGCGACCAGCGGCGGCCCGGGGATGCCGCCGGCGACGCCGAGGATGACCCCCGCGCCGCCGAACTGGCCGGCGGAGATCTCGTCGACGAAGAAGAGGTTCACCGCGTTCTCCGGCGCCCCCTCGGACTGCGCGAAGAGCTGCATGAGGTCGCTGTTGGGGCCCTGCACCGTCTCGATGATGTGGAAGGACGGGTCGATGTCGCGGTAGGTGATCTCGCCGATCCGGATCTGGACCGAGTCCTGCGCGTAGATGGCGCGGACCTTGTCGAGGATGTCCTGGAGCTCCTCGTCGTCGGGGGCGGTCGCGGCCGACCAGCCCTTGGCGCCGGTGAAGTGCAGGTTCAGGTTGAGCACGCCGCTCACCGGCGCGGTCTCGGTCGGCGCCACCTTGGCGTGGACGCTCACGAGCACGTCCCCTTCGACGGGCGTCGCCGCGCAGTCCTTCGGGCACTGGAACTGGTCGAGGATGGTGCACTCGTCGTCGCCGCAGGGTCCCTGGAAGTTCTGGGAGACCTCCTTCGGCAGCATCCCGAAGGCGACGAAGGTGTGGGTCCCCGGCAGGAGCGTCGGGACCGGGTTGTTCGGCGCGATGGCCGCGAAGTCGCCCTCGGACAGCGCGACGCGGTTCGGGCAGTCGAGGCAGAGCCCCTGCATGGCGCCGTCCCCGTCGAGCCAGCCGTCGGTGACGAGCACGGTGTCGTCGGGGCCGGTCCAGGACGCGAGCCCGTACATCCCGTCGTTGTCGCCGAGGACGCTGACGGTGACCGAGGTGACGCCCTCGGGGACCGTGACGGTGATCGGCGCCGACTCGCCGGCGGTCAGGGTCACCGTCTGCTGGTCGATCAGGGTGACGACGCTGGGGTCGGTCGTGGAGCCGCCCGTGTCCTGGGCGGTGTCGGCGACCGTCAGCGTGTCCGCGGCGTCCTCGGAGACCGCGTCTTCGGCGACGTCCTCCGCGACGTCCTCGACGTCGGGCGCGGCGGTGTCCGCCGTCGTGCCGGTCGTCCCGCCGCCGCCGCAGGCGAGGAGCGTCAGAGTGGTCAAGGCCGCGACCGGGAACCGGCGCATCGTCATACGAAACCTCCGAGAAGCGGCCCCTACGCTAAGACCCGGCACGGCCGCAATCAATGGATTCGACCACGCGACCGGTTCGCCTTGACGAACGCTCGCGTCGCGGGCTCGGCGGGCGCTGGATACAGAGGTCCCCGCGTCTCACCGCGCGTCCGCTGCGCAGGCTCCCGCGCCGACAGCTTCAGGCCAGCGGGCTCCGACGCTCGAGGTAGCTCACCAGGGCGCAGCCCGCGGGCGGGCGGAGATCCCGCGGGAACGCCTCGACGACCCCCTCGAGGAGCTCCTCGACCGCGACGGCCGAGTCCGGCAGGTGCTTCCTGGGCGGGACGCGGAGCTCCGCCGGCGGCAGGCGCGGCACGTGCCACGCGACCTCGTGGTCGGGATCGTCGCCGTCCTTCCAGCGCGGCGCCCCGCCGACGAGGAACTTCGCCACCGGCTCGCCTCCGCGGAAGCGGCGCCACGCCACCAGCAGCTCGTCCGGCCAGGCGGCGCTCAGCCAGGTCGCGAGGTCGAAGACCGCGCCCGGGTCGTGCGGGACGAAGGCCACCGCGCGGGCGGCCGGGAGCGGGGCGACGAGGAAGCCGATCCACTCGAGCGGCGCGGCCGGATAGCCGCGCGGGAGCGGCTGATCCCAGCGCTTGTAGCGGCGCTCGCGGAGCGCGTGGTCGAGGCGGCGGATGGCCTCGGCGAGGTCCTGCTCGGCGAGCAGCACCGCCGAGACGCTGGGGAGGTCGTCGCGATCGATCATGCGGCGATGATGGCCCGGCGACGGACCGGGGACAAGTGAGGCGGAGGCGTCGGGACGGGCCGGGGCCCGCCCCCTACTTCGCGTCCGCGCAGCAGCGGTAGCCCACGTACGGGTGACCGCCGGCGCGGCGGCTCGACTGGTAGCAGGTGCCGTTCTCGCCGTGCTTGTAGGCCCCGCCGCCGTTCACCGTGCCGTCCGAGGTCCACTCCGCGACGTTGCCGACCATGTCGAAGGTGCCCCAGCCGCTCTTGCACCGCACCTTCGTGCCCGTCACGAGCACCGGCCGCGGCATCCCGTCGCTGCCGACCGAGTTGCAGGCGTCGGGATCGTAGGTCTTGCCGTAGGGGTACTTGGAGCCGCAGGCGCGGCGCCACTCGGCCCGCGAGCACAGGCGCTTGCCGGCGTTCTGGCAGGCCGCCTTCGCGCTCGAGAAGTCGATGTCGGTCGTCGGGGGCTGCCCGACGCCGGGCGCCTCGTAGCGGTCGATGCAGGTGACCTCCCAGTCGCTGACCTTCTGGCCGCTGGCGAGCGTCACCGAGATCTTGCGCCGGATCTTCGCCATCCCGCCCGGGCAGCGCAGCTTCCGCCAATCCGTCGGGACGAAGATCGACGGCGCCGCGCCGGCCGTGTCGGCCTCCGGCTCGACCGTGTCCTCCGCGGCCCCCGCGACGGTGTCCTCTTCCTCGACGCGGGTGTCCTCGGCCGGCGCGGCCGTGTCCTCGGCGGCCGTGACCGTGTCCTCGGCGGCCGTGACCGTGTCCTCGACGACGGCCGCGACGGTGTCCTCGGCCGGCGCCTCGGTGTCGACCTCGCCCGCGTCCGCGCTCGCCAGGGTGGCGCCGTCCTCGGCGGCCTCGGCGTCGTCGCTGGCGACCGCCGCGTCGGGCGCGCTCGTGTCGGGCTCGACGCTGTCCGCGGCGGCGACCACGCCGCCCCCGGCGACGTCGTCGGTCGGCCCGCCGTCCCCGGCGGCGACGAAGGCGTCACCCCGCGTGGGCGGCGTCGGCGTCGAGGCGCCGTCCCCTCCGAAGAGCAGAGA
>SBGO01000611.1 GCA_006226565.1 Deltaproteobacteria bacterium
GGCGCGACGCCCGACTCAGGGCGCGAGCGTGACGCGGCTGACCACGATGGGAGCCAGCTCCGGGGTGTCCGGGTCGAACCCGAGCGCCTCGGCCATGTCGGCGCGGACCGGCCGCAGGTAGAGGGTCGCCTCCACCGGCGGCGTCAGGGCGAGGGCGCGCTCCACGGCCTCGCCCGGGGCGAGCGCGCCCACCACGACCGTGTCGGCCTCGGTGGGGAGCGGCACCGTGACGCCGTCGGCGGTCATGGTGGCGACCACCGACAGGGCGCGAGCGACGGCGGCGTGCGGCCCGCGCACCTCGACCCAGAGCTCGCGGACGAGGGTCGCGCCGGTGGGGACGCTGTGTCCGCCGCGGGCGTTCGCCAGCCGCACCACGACGCCGTCGTCGGTCTGCGCGAGGGTCAGGTCGAGCGCGGCCCCGACCAGCGCGGCGGCGGCCTCCCGGCGCTCGGTGAGGAGCGGCTCGCCGCGGCCCCAGGGCGGGGTCACGCTGACGAGGCCGTGGTCGGCGCGCCCGTCGCTGCGCGGCAGGTGGCACGACTGGCAGGTCAGCCCAGCCGCCGCGGCCGGCGAGGCGAGGAACTCGTCCCAGGTCGACTCGACGAAGTGCTCGGGCCCGGTCAGGACGTGGCAGGTGGCGCAGAGCTCTGCGCTCGCCAGGAAGCTCCCGGGGCGCGTCGCGTGCGGCGTGGGGCCCGTAGGAGGGTGCGGAGCGGCGATGGGGGCGCTCGGGTCGACGATGAGCAGGGCGTCCCGCGCGCCGCGGTTGCCGAGGGCCTGATGGCAGGTCACGCAGCCGATCCGGTCGCTCCCGTCGTGTCCGGGCGCGTGGCACCCCTCGCAGCGCTTCGCGGTGGCGTCGCCCCAGGTCGTGCGCACCTCGGCGACGAGCGCGCGGAAGACGGGCGAGTCGCTGGAGCGGCCGTGGGGCGACTCGCTCCAGGCGGCGTACTCACGCGTGTGGCAGGCGCCGCAGGACTCGCTCGACGGGTCGACCGGGGCCGCCTCGGGGTAGGCGGCGTCGCAGGCGACGAACCCCAGACAGGAGAGGACCAGGAGGCGCATGGCGGGCCCTCAGAGGTGGAACTGGAGGCCGAGGCCCACCTGGACGTTGTCCATGCGGCTGAGCTCGTCCTCCACCGCGGCCGTCCACGCGTCCAGGGCGCGGGCGTGCCCCCAGTAGCCCTGGTAGGTGGCGTCGAGGAAGAGCGACAGCTGGCTCGAGAGCGCCACCTCGGCGCCGACGCCGACGTGGACGCCGAACTGCACGTCCTGGGAGTCGCTCCCGCCCTCCGCCGTGTCGAAGGTGATCATGCTGCAGAGCCCGGCCAGGGCGCGCACGCGGAAGCCGCTCACCAACTCGAGCGGCACGTAGAGGTTGAAGCCCGAGGGGAGGTTGATGCGGGTCCCGTGGGAGACGGTGACGTCGAGGAGCTCGCTGAAGACCTCCACCCCGAACAGATCGAGCGGCTCCCAGCGGATGCGGAAGCCCACGCCGCCGGCGTCGTAGCTGCCCGCCCAGCGCGAGTAGTAGGCCGAGATCCCGAAGTCGTGGTCGAAGGCCTTCTCCTCCTCCTCGACGGCCGCGACGGCGGGCGGCGGACCGAAGAGGTGGGGCACGTACGGGTCGTCGGGGTCGTCGGGGTTGTAGGCGGCCCGCGGTGAGGCGGCGGCCGCGGGGGCGAGGAGGGTCAGGGCCAGCGCGGCGACGAGGGCGCGCGAGACGAGGCGGGCAGGGCGGGATGTGACCAAGGGGGCCTCCGTGACGGGTGGACCACGGTCCAACACCGCGCCCACCCCGAAGTGTCACCCCGCGTCTTCGTCCGCCGATTTTCCGTGGCGACCGGCGCCCTCGGTGAAGCGGCGCGCGCCCCGGAACATCTCGCCGGCGGCCAGGGTCTTGCGCCCGAGGGCGTGCTCGGCGGCCAGCGCGTCGGCCTCCGAGAGGCTCCACTGACCGAGGAGCGACGCGCGGTCGTGGCGCATGCAGATGGGCGGCAGCGCGGCGATGTCCGCGGCGAGCGCCTCGGCCGCCTCGCGCGCGGTGCCGTCGGGCACGACCCGGTTGGCGAGCCCCCACGACAGCGCCTCGGGCGCGCCTACCGGCCGGCCGGTGAGGATCATGTCGAGGGCCCGGGACTGCCCGATCAGCCGGGGGAGCCGGACGGTCCCGCCGTCGATGAGGGGCACGCCCCAGCGCCGACAGAATACGCCGAAGACCGCGCTCTCCTCGGCGACCCGGAGGTCGCACCACAGCGCCAGCTCCAGCCCCCCGGCGACAGCGTAGCCCGAAACGGCCGCGATCACGGGCTTTTGGAGGACCATGCGGGTCGGCCCGAGCGGGCCGTCTCCGTCGGGCGCGACGCGGTTGGGGCGGCCGGCCGTGATGGCCTTGAGATCCGCGCCGGCGCAGAAGTGTCCGCCGCGGCCCCAGAGCACCATCGCGCCCACGTCGTCGTCGCTGTCGAGCGCGCGGAACGCGGCCGCGAGCGCCTCCGCCGTGGGTCGATCGATCGCGTTGCGCGTCTCGGGCCGGTCCAGGATCACCGTCGCGACCCGCCCGCTCCGCTCGACGTGCACCTGCGCTCCCATGGCTCCCCCTCGCCGAGGGGATGCGATGGTGGACAATATGACCGCGATCGGCTTTTCTCTGCGTTCCCCCTCGACGCTGGCCAGGCTACGGTTCACGCATATGACGGACAAGGGCTTCGACTACTTGACCTTGACGATCCCGGTGATCGCCGGGGTCGTGGGCTGGTTCACGAACGTGCTCGCGGTCAAGATGATGTTCCACCCGATCGAGTTCGTCGGCATCAAGCCGTTCCTCGGGTGGCAGGGCATCGTCCCGGCGAACGCGCTGCGCCTCGCGAACACCGGGCTGAAGCTGGTCACGTCGCAGCTCCTGAAGGTCCCCGAGCTCTTCGAGGACTTCAACCCGACGTCCTTCGTCGACGAGCACGGCCAGCGGATCCGTGAGCTGACCCGCAAGACCATCGCCGAGAAGGCCTCCGAGCACTTCCCGCAGATGTGGAACGCGCTGTCGCCGCAGATCAAGGAGCAGGTCTTCGCCCTCGCCGAGAGCGAGGTGATGAAGATGAGCGCCGACGTGATGGAGCACGCCGCCGAGCACATCGAGGAGATGCTCGACGTCGAGCAGGTCGTCACCGACGCCGTGCTCGCCGACAAGGAGCTGATGAACCGCGTCTTCCTGACGGTCGGCGCCAAGGAGTTCGCCTTCATCGAGGTGTCGGGCTTCTACTTCGGCTTCCTCTTCGGGCTCGTCCAGTTCGCCGTCTGGCTCCTCTACCCGGCCGTCTGGGTCCTCCCGGTCTTCGGCTTCCTCGTCGGCTACGTGACCAACTGGGTCGCGCTCAAGCTCATCTTCGAGCCGCGCACCCCCAGGAAGTACGGCCCGTTCACCGTTCAGGGCCTCTTCCACAAGCGGCAGAAGGCCATCGCGAAGGAGTTCTCCGAGATCGTCAGCCGCCGCGTCTTCACGGCGTCGAACCTCTACCAGGAGTTCTCCAAGGAGCACTCGCGCGAGGCGATGATGTCGCTGGTCCGCGAGAAGGCGGAGGCGCTCATCGACCGCTACAGGTCGAACCCGATGGCCGCGATGATGATGAAGCCGGACCTGGTCGCGCAGCTCCAGCAGGATCTGCTCGCCGAGGTCGAGGGCGAGATGTACCGTGAGGGCGGCATGATCTACGCCTTCACCGACAAGTCGGAGGACATCCGCCAGAAGCTCGTCGAGCGGATGGCCGTGATGGACGCCGAGGACTTCGAGAACGTGCTGCGCCCGGCCTTCAAGCAGGATGAGTGGAAGCTCATCATCGCCGGCGCCGTCCTCGGCCTGGCCGCCGGCATCGTGCAGCTGGTGACGATGTTCGCGGACACCGTCCTCCAGTAGCAGAGCGAGAGAGAGCGCATTGGCGACACTGGTCTTCGTGCGGCACGGACAAGCGGGCACCTACGAGGCGGAGTACGACCAGCTCTCCGCCCTCGGCGCGCGACAGATGGCCGCCCTCGGGCGCTACTGGGGGCAGCGGGCACGCCCCGTCGACCGGGCCTTCGTGGGCCCGCTGGTCCGCCAGCGGCGCTCCTACGAGGCGTTCATCGAGGGCCTCGGCGAGGCCGGCGGGAGCGTCGAGCACCGCGTCGACGACGAGGGCCTGGCCGAGTACGACGCCCTGACGATGATGGACGTCGCGCTGCCGCGGATCCACGCCCACGACCCGGTCGTCCAGGCCGAGAGCGCGGCGATCCAGGTCGGCGACGAGCCGACGCGGCGGCGGCACATGGAGCGGCTCTTCCAGCACGTCTCGCGCCGGTGGGTGCGCGGCGAGCTCGACGTGCCCGAGGTGACGCCCTTCGACGGGTTCCGCGACCAGGTGGACGGGGCCATCGACCGGATGGTCGAGGGCCGCACCAACGGCGAGACGACCCTCGTGTTCACCTCGGGGGGCGTCGTGGCCGCGGCGGTCGGGCGCGTGCTGGGGCTGACGAACGAGAAGGTGCTCGAGCTGAGCTGGATCGTGCGCAACGCGGCGTTCACCGAGCTCATCTACGGCCCCTCGCGGATGTCGCTCTTCGCCTTCAACGCCATCCCGCACCTCGACGACGCGCCGGAGCTCGTCACCCTGCGCTGAGCACCCCGGCGCGGGTTGCATCTTCGCGAGGGCAGGGGGAACCTCGGGCGACACGCCAGTCGCCTCTGGAGGCCTCCATGGACTTTGCCCGCTCCGCTCGCGTCGAGGACCTCGTCACCCGCGCCCGCGCGCTGCTCGACGCGCACGTCGTCCCCCTCGAGGGGCGCCTCATGGCGGAGGGGTTCAACGCCGTCGCTCCGGACCTCGAGCGCGCGCGGGAGGCCGTGCGCGAGGCGGGCCTGTGGGCCCCGGCGCTGCCCGTCGAGGCCGGCGGGATGGGGCTGTCGTTGACCGACTTCGCGCACCTGAGCGAGCTCCTCGGGACCACGCCGCTCGGACACTACGCCTTCAACGTGCAGGCGCCCGACATCGGCAACATGGAGATCCTCCACCACTTCGGGACGCCGGAGCAGAAGGCGCGGTGGCTCCTGCCGCTCGTCGCCGGCGACATCCGGAGCTGCTTCTCGATGACCGAGCCCCAGCTCGCGGGCTCGAACCCGGTCATGATGGACACGACCGCCGTCCGAGACGGCGACGACTACGTCATCAACGGCCGCAAGTGGTTCACCTCGTCGGCCGACGGGGCGGCCTTCGCCATCTGCATGGCGGTGACCAACCCCGACGCGCCGAGCCCGCACCAGCGCGCCAGCCAGATCATCGTGCCGCTCGACACGCCGGGCTTCCGCTTCATCCGCAACATCCCCGTGATGGGCGAGACGGGCGAGGGGTGGCTGAGCCACGCCGAAGTCGCGTACGAGAACTGCCGCGTCCCGCGCGCGAACCTCCTCGGCGCCGAGGGGGCCGGCTTCGCCATCGCGCAGGCGCGCCTCGGCCCCGGCCGCATCCACCACACGATGCGCTGGATCGGTATCGCCGAGCGCGCCCTCGACCTGATGTGCCGGCGCGCGGTCGAGCGCGAGATCGCCCCGGGGCGACCGCTCGGCACGCGGCAGACGGTCCAGACCTGGATCGCCGAGAGCCGCACCGCCATCCACGCGGCGCGGCTGATGGTGCTGCACGCGGCGTGGATGATCGACGCCGTCGGGCCGAAGGCCGCCCGGGACGAGGTCTCGATGATCAAGTTCTACGTGGCGGGGATGCTGCAGGAGGTGCTCGACCGCGCCATCCAGGTCCACGGCGGCCTCGGCGTGACCGACGACACGCTCCTGTCCTTCTGGTTCCGCCACGAGCGCGCGGCGCGCATCTACGACGGCCCGGACGAGGTCCACAAGGAGGTCATCGCGCGGCGGATGCTCAAGGGCTACGGGCTGAAGGTGTCCCGTTGAGCGGGCCCGAGGCCGCGATCGACGCCGCTGCCCCCGTCCGGGACGGCGAAGGGCTCGACCTCGGGGCCCTCCGGCGCTGGCTCGACGGGGTCGTCCCCGAGCTGTCGGGCGACATCACGCTGTCGCAGTTCCCGGCGGGCCACTCGAACCTGACCTACCTCCTCACCATCGGCGAGCGGGAGGTGGTGCTCCGGCGGCCGCCGTTCGGGACGAAGGCGGCCTCGGCCCACGACATGGGGCGCGAGCATCGGCTCCTGTCGGCGCTCCACCCGGTCTGGCCCAAGGTGCCGCGGCCGCTGGCGTTCTGCGACGACGCTGGGGTCCTCGGCGCCCAGTTCTACCTGATGGAGCGGCTCCGCGGGGTCATCGTGCGCAAGCGCGTCCCCGAGGGCGTCGACGGCTCTCCCGACGGCGTGTCGCGCCTCTCTGCCGCCATCGCCGACACGCTGGCCGAGGTCCACGCGATCGACTGGCGCGGCGCCGGGCTCGGCGGGATGTACAAGGGCGAAGGCTACGTCGCCCGGCAGGTCGACGGCTGGACCCGCCGCTACGAGGCGGCTCGCACCGACGAGGTGCCAACCCTCGAGGCCGCGGCGCGCTGGCTCGCCGAGCACGTGCCGGCCGACAGCGGCGCGACCCTCGTCCACAACGACCTCAAGCACGACAACGTGGTGCTCGACGCGCAGGACCCTGCGCGGGTCGTGGGCCTCCTCGACTGGGAGATGGCGACCATCGGGGACCCGCTGATGGACCTCGGGACGACCCTCGGCTACTGGGTCGAGGCGACGGATCCGCCGCACATCCAGGCGTTTGCCTTCTGTCCGACCAACGTCCCCGGCGCCTGGAGCCGCGCCCAGCTCGTCGACGAGTACGCGGCGCGCACCGGCCGGTCGGTGGGCGACCCGGTCTTCTACCTCGTCTACGGGCTCTTCAAGCTCGCCGTCGTGGCGCAGCAGATCTACCGCCGCTTCGCGCTCGGCCAGACCCGGGACCCGCGCTTCGCCCGGCTCCTCATGGGCGTGCACGCCCTCGGCGACCTCGCGTCCCGCGCCATCGCCCGCGACCGGGTCGACCGCCTCGGCTGACTGTCGTTGGCGTCGACGGCGGACCCGATACACCACGGAGGACACGGAGAACACGGAGGAATCACCTCCGTGTTCGCTCAGCTTCGTCCACCCAAGCCCGCCGTGGGGAGATAGAGCGGAACGTAGCCAGGTGTCGCCGACATAGGCGGAGAAGACATGACGGTGTTGCGGGTCACACGGGTGTCCGCGACATGCGCCTCCGTGTCCTCCGTGTCCTCCGTGGTTCCTGACCCAACAGACCCGTTCAGACTCCGAGGTGGATAGTGACGACCGATCTCGTCCAGGAAGTCCTGTGCAGCAAGATCATCGGAGCAGCGATCGAGGTGCACCGGCATGTGGGCCCAGGGCTGCTCGAGCGAGCCTACGCCGTGTGTCTGACGCATGAGCTTCGGCAGCTCGGGCTGGATGTCCGAACAGAGGTCACAATGCCGCTCGTCTACAAGGGCGTTGCCCTCGACCACGCGTACCGACTCGACCTGCTCGTGGATGGCGCCGTAATCGTTGAGGTCAAGGCCGTCAAAGCCCTGCAACCCATCCACACGGCCCAGCTCATCTCCTACCTGCGCCTCAGTGGGCTCACTGTGGGGCTGCTATTGAACTTCCACGTTCCACTGCTCCGCACCGGGATCAAGCGCCTGGTGGTGTGATCGGGGTTCAGTCGAAGACGACGGTCTTGTTGCCGTGGACGAGGACGCGGTCCTCGAGGTGCCAGGCGACGGCGCGGGCGAGGACCTCGCGCTCGATGCTGCGCCCCATGCGGACGAGCTCGGCGGCGTCGTGCTTGTGGCTCACCCGCGTCACGTCCTGCTCGATGATCGGGCCGGCGTCGAGCTCGGCGGTCACGTAGTGGGCGGTCGCCCCGATGAGCTTCACGCCGCGGTCGTGGGCCTGATGGTACGGGCGGGCCCCGATGAACGCCGGCAGGAACGAGTGGTGGATGTTGATGATCCGGTTCGGGTAGCGACGGACGAAGTCCTCGCTCAGGATCTGCATGTAGCGCGCGAGCACCACCAGCTCCGTGTCCTCGCCGAGGAGCTCGACGATGCGCGCCTCCGACGCCGCCTTGTCGCCCTTGACGCTCGGCACGTGGTGGAACGGGATCCCGAGCTCGCGGACGCTGGCCTCGCAGGTCCGGTGGTTCGAGATGACGGCGGTGATGTCGGCGTGCAGCTCGCCCCGCTTGTGCCGCCAGAGCAGCTCGAGGAGCGCGTGGTCCTGCTTCGACGCCAGGATCACCGTGCGCTTCTTGTGCCGGGCGAAGGAGACGCTCCAGTCCATCTCGTAGCGCTCGGCGAGCACGCGCCCGAAGGCGTCCTTGAGCGCCTCGCCGCTGAGATCGAGGTTGGGCGTCGTGAACTCGACCCGCATGAAGAAGCGGCCGCCCGTGCGCTCGGTCGAGTACTCGTGGAGCGTCGTGATGTTCGCGCCGTGGTTGTAGAGGAAGCCCGTCACCGCCGCGACGATGCCCGACCGATCCGGGCACGCGATGAGGAGCCGGGCGGTGTGCTCGAACGGGTCGTGCTCGGGCGTCACCACTACCGGCCGCCCCGCAGCGCGGTCCGCCCCGCGCGCATCGCCGGCGCCGCGCGCCGCACGTCGACGCCCGGGATCATCAGGTCGTCGCGGCCGAAGTAGCGCAGCACGGCGTTGACGATGGCCGCGTCGTCGTCGAGGCCGTCGGCGCTCGCGAGGTCGTGCCCGCCCATGCCGTCGTCCTGGATCACGAAGAAGCGGACCGCCGCCTGGATGATCCGGAGGTTCTGCTCGCCGGTCTTCTCGTTGATCGAGCGCAGCAGAGACTGCAGCGCGTCGGCGATCTTGTTGCCGAGATCGAGGTTCACGCGCCGAGTGCGCCGGTACGCCTCGTGGATGACCCGGCGATAGGACTCGACGATGTGCGGGAGCGACTCGACAGGGATCAGGTCCTCGTCGAGTAGGCGCTTGAGCATATCCCGCGCCCCGTCGGGGACACCTGGCATCCTGAGGATGTGAGACATGGCTACGAATCCCGTCTGACTGCTATCGGGCGACCCCGGTCCGAGCTCCTCGACAGAGTAGTCTGCGCGACCCCGGGGCGACAAGCATAGGCGCAGGAGGCGCGCGTCAGTCGCGGCTCCGCGGGCGCGAGATCGAGCCGGCGCCGGGCTCGGTGTCGATCCGGGCGAGGCAGAGCGGGTCCGGATCGTCGTGCCTGAGGATGGCGAACCCCAGGGCCCGCTCGCTGTCGGGCAGACGCCAGGCGTGGACCGCCAGGCGGTCGCCGACGACGGCCTCCCGCCGGTAGAGGATGGTGGAGCGAGCGTTGTAGCCGCCCGCCCCGAGCGCCTCCGGGAAGACGCCGGCGGCGGCCCCGGCCTGACGCGCGTCGTCGCAGTACGAGAGCCAGGTCGCGGCGTTGACGTGGCTGAAGATGTCGAGCTCGCGCGGCGGCACGACGATTTCGTGGACGTGCTCGGGGACCGCGGCCGTCGGCGGGCTGACGTCGAGCCCGAGCCCGGGGTGGACCACCTCGGGCGGGTCGAAGAAGGAGGTCGCCACGCCCTCCTTGCGCGGCTGGGCCGCGGGGCGGTGGAGCGTCGGCGGGTGGGCCTCGAGCTCGGCGGCCTGGGCGCGCGCGATCTCGCGGAGGCGGTCGGGCAGGCGCACCATGCGCCGGTTGGGGCCGATCCAGACGCCGACGACGTGCGCCCGGGCGACGAGCGCCCCGTCCGACTCGCGCAGCAGCTCGTGATAGACGCCCGCGGTGGACCGGCCGGCCTGGTCGAAGCGGGTCCGGATGGTCAGCGCGACGCCCTGGCCGAGGTGGCGCAGCACCTCGATGGTCTGCTCGCGGACGACGAAGAAGTGCCCCTCGTGGACGAGGTCGACGAGGCCGAGGCGCGGGTCGCGCATCATCAGCCAGCGCTTGTGCTCGAAGAAGCGGAAGATGATCGGCATCGGGACGGTGCCGGTGTAGTCCGTCTCGTAGCCGCGCGTGACGATGTGCTCCTCGAAGGGGCGCATCAGGAGGTCGCCCGCCGGGACGACGCCGCTGCCCGCCACGCTCATCGCTCGAACACCAGCGGCGCGCCGCAGGCCCCGCAGCGCGGCTCGGCGGTCAACGCCTGGGCGCGCTCCACCCGGTTCTTTCGGCCGCAGTCGGCGCTCGGGCAGAGGACGAGCAGGTACTGCTTCGTCTCCGCCGCCGGCTTGGCCCCGAAGGCCGCCTTGAGGTCCTTCAGCGGATCGTCGGCCGGCGCGGCGGGCTCGGCCGTGCCGCGGGCCTGGCGCTCGGCCGCCCGCATCCGCACGTGCGCCTCGTCGAGCTCCGCCCGCTCCTCGAGCTCCTGAAAGCGAGCCTCGAGCTCGAGGTCGGTGTCGCCCAGCAGCTCGCCGAGCAGGATGTCTTCGTCGTCGAATCCGGGCATCCGCGCTCCTCCGTGAGGGCCGGAGCATAGCCGAAAACCGCGCACGAAAAAGGGGACCCGTCACCGGGTCCCCTGGGTCTTCGCGACGACGCGCGCTCGCTCAGTGGAACGAGTACGTGAAGTCGACGTAGGCGCCCATCATGGACAGCGCGTAGTCGCCGGCCTTCGAGCACGCCTGGCACGGGTGCTCGGTGAGCCCCTCGTTGATGTCGTCCTGCGTCACCGTCGCCGAGCCGGTGCGGTACGCGAAGGCGACGTTCAGGTCCCACGGCGCGTCCGGCTTGTAGCCGAAGCCCAGGGTGCCCGTGTAGCTCGGCCCCGGCGGGGTCCCGAAGGCGCTCGGCCACTTCTCGTGGGTCGCCTGGCTGTCGAACATGAACCCGCCACGGAGGAAGTAGGTGTCGGCGATGCCGTACTCGACGCCGAAGCGCACCGTGTGGGTGTCCATCCAGCGGAACACGCTGTTGATGTCGAGGATCGTCGCGGGATCCGTCTCGATCAGCAGCTCGTCCTCCTGGCTCTGGAGCGTGTACTCGTAGTCCAGCACGAAGGCGAGGGGGTTGAGGTTCACGCGCACGCCGGCGCCGAGCTTCGACGGCAGGACCAGCGTCCCGGTCGCCTTCCGCTTCGGATCCTGGGACAGGATGACCGCCGCGTCGTCCGTGATCTCGGTCTCGGTCTTGTGACGGTACACCACGCCGACCTGCAGCTCGGGGATGGGGTCCCACTGGGCGCCGAGGCGCAGGCCCGCGAAGTTCCAGCCATCGAGGGTGAAGTCGAGGGGCAGGTCGGGGACCTTGAGCCGGTCGAGGCTCACCGAGCTGATGCGGTAGCCGGCGCCGAGCTTGACGTTGCCCGGCAGCGCGAAGGAGACGCTCGGCGAGATCTCGAGGAACACGACCTTGGTGGTGTTCTCGGTCTCCGTCGAGGCGCCGCTCTTCGTGTACTTGTAGGTCGCCCCGGCCGAGGCGACCGGATAGAACGCCAGCCCGGCCGCGAACCAGTCGGTGAACTTGTAGCTCACGGCGATGAGCGGCGCGACCGCGACGATCGGCTCGGACTCGATGTTGATCGGCTCCGCCTCGGGCGAGGAGGTGATGCTGCCGAGAATGACCGTCGCGTCGACCATCAGCGTCAGCCCCTCGGTCCGGACGAGGCCGGCCGGGTTGTGGAAGATCGCCGACGGATCATCCACGTAGCCGATGGCGGCGCCGCCCATCCCCATGTGCTCCGCGGAGTACAGGATGGGCGTATCCCAGCCGGCGGCGAACGCCGGCGACGCCCCGAGGAGCGTCGCCAGCGTCAGCGCGGCACGTACGGCGTGCCGTCGTGTCATTGCGGGGTCAGGCCCGAGCAGTCGTAGAAGTTCTGGGTGCAGTTGACGCCCGCGTCGTTGCCACCGGCGCGGCAGTCGATGCACGGCTGGGCGCTGGCGTCGCTGGCGCAGACGCTCAGGCAGTGCTGCGCGGCGCAGAGGACGGCCTGGACGTAGCAGGTGGTGCAGCCGTCGCTGAGGCCCGCCGGCGGCAGGCTGGCGTCGGTGTTGCCGTCTTTCATGCAGGTCTCGGCGCAGGCCTGGGCGCCGGCGAAGTCACCCTGGAGCGCGAGGGAGAGGCAGACCTGGGTCCCGCAGGCGCCCGCGAGGTCCGTGGGATCAGGCTGGGTGGTGTCCGTGATGCGGGCGAGGTCGTCGGTGCCGATGCACTGATCGGTCACGGCGGTCTGCGTGGTGTCCTCCCCACCGGTGTCGGTGGTCACGGTGTCGGTCGTCGTCGTGTCGGTTTCGGTCGAGTTGCCGTCGTCGCCACAGGCGGCGAACACGAGGGAGAGGCCGGCGAGGCCGACGAGGAGGGTGCGGGTCCACTGCTTCACTTCAGGGTCTCCTGACAGAGTTTGCGCGCTCTTCGCGAGACGCCTCCGGCGCCCCGCATGGGGGAGATGCTCCGTGACGGACGGTTTGCATCGGGTTGCGCCGCCTATCATGCGCAGACGGCACACGCAACGCAAGGCCACCCCGGTCCGCGCCGCGATGCGGCACGAACCCCGCCGGAGTGCGCGCGAAAGCCTGTCGCGAATCGACTCAGGCGCTGCCGCGCATCTCGTCGCGCTGGCGCTCGAGCTCGGCGTCGAGGAGCGCGCAGATCTCCTGCTCGCGCGCGGCGAGCCCGATGCCGATGAACGCGATGCGCGTGTCGCCGGTCACCGGCGTGCTGTCCCAGTCGAGCTGGCCGGGCAGGCCGTTGATGGAGCGGGCGCCGTCCCAGCAGCGGAGGATGCCCTTGAAGCGCGCGATCTGCCCGCCGGGCAGGTTCAGGAGCTTGTGCCCGAACATGAGACGGTCGTAGCAGACGCGGCTCGTGCGGTAGACGAACGCCTCGAACTCGGCGGGGAGGGACCCCTCCCAGCTCGCGCGGATGGCGCGCGGCGTGAACTCCTCGTAGGGGATGGACATGGCCGTCCCGCGGCTGACCTGCCCCATGTAGGTGTAGACGATGCGCGCCTCGTCGTTGCGCTGCTGGATGCGGCGCTTGATGGCGTCGAGGGACGCGCTCGGCGCCTTGTCGGTCTTGTTGATGACGACGACGTCGGCGACGTCGAGCTGGGCCCAGAGCTGCGGCGCGAAGTGGGTGTCGTGCACGGTGAACGCGCCGGCGTCGATGACGACGATCGTCGGGGCGAAGCGGGCGCTGCGCGCGATGACCGGGTCCGCCGCCAGCTCCGAGGAGACCTGGGCGATCTCGGTGACGCCGCTGGTCTCGATGAAGACGCGGCCGAACTTGCCCTCCTCGACGAAGGCGCGCACCGGGTCGAGGTAGCTCTTCGCCTGGTCGCCGCGGCCGGTGGCGGTGATCTGCCGCACCATGGCGCCGCTCGCCTCGATCATGCCGCCGTCGAAGCCGTCCTCGGCGTACTCGCCGACGACCACGCCGGCCTGGATCTCCCCGGGGCCTTCGAGCAGGTGCCGCAGGCACGTCGTCTTCCCGGAGCCCAGGATCCCGGTGATGATCTGAAGCGTCGTCATGAATCGTCCTCGCCCAGTGCCAGATGGCGAGACCATAGCAGCGGTCGTCGGCCGCCGCACGCTGACGCCATTACTTCTTGCACGCGCTCCCTGGGTCGCTAAGGTCGCCGCACCCGACGAACGGAGGCATGGCCATGGTCGCACCGACCCACAAGCACGTGGAGATCGACCGCTCGATGCGCTCGAGCGGCATCGCGCTCACCCCCGGGATGGCCATCTGCCAGACCGACCTGCCGCTCGACTGGTACCAGGAGGAGTTCAAGCCGTACGCCGAGGAGTACCTCGCGCTCCCGGACCGGACGCCCGAGACGGTGCTGCCGTGGATGGACCGCTACATCGTCCCGGCGCTCGACCACTTCGGCGACGAGCTGATGCTGCTCGCGCACTTCTACATGGGCGGCGAGATCGTGAAGCTCGTCGAGCGCTACGGCGGCGAGATCGCCGACTCCTACGCGCTCGCGCTGCAGGCCGTGCGGCACCCCGAGAAGAAGGTCTTCGTCGAGTCGGCCGTGCACTTCATGGCCGAGACGATCGCGCTCCTGAAGCACGACCACCAGGACGTGTGGATCACCAACCCCAAGTCGGGCTGCACGATGGAGGCGCTCGCCAAGGAGGACATGGTCCTGCCCGTCTTCGACGAGCTGCACGCGCGCTACGGCGATGATCTGCTCGTCGTCTGCTACATGAACACGAGCGGGCGCATCAAGGCGCTCGCGGGGCGCACCGGCGGGGCGGTGTGCACCTCGGCGAACGCCGGCGTCATCATGAAGTGGGCCAAGGACCAGGGGAAAAAGGTCTTCTTCGTGCCCGACCGGCACCTCGGCGAGAACAGCGGGCGCGCCGTCGGCTACACCGACGAGGACATGCTCCTGTGGCCGGGCGGCTGGGACGGCATGAAGCGCCGCGTCGCCGGGATGAACGCCGCCGAGCTGGCCCAGCTCGACAAGGCCAGCCTCATCCTCTGGGGCTCGTACTGCGGCGTCCACACGCACTTCCGCCCGCAGCACGTGGCGTACTGGAAGGAGCAGGGCTACCGCGTCCTCGTCCACCCCGAGTGCGAGCACGAGGTGGTCAAGATCGCCGACGGCTCGGGCTCGACGAACTACCTCTGGGGCGAGCTCCTGAAGGCGCCGAGCGGCGCGAAGGTGGCCGTCGGCACCGAGGGGCACTTCGTCCGCAACGCCATCGAGCAGTTCGCCAGGCGCGGCGTCACCGTCGTGAACCTGGCCGACGTGCCCGACCCGCGCTTCCCGTCGATGGGCTGCGGCTGCGCGACGATGTCCCGGAACGACCCGCCGCACCTCGTGGCGATGCTCGATCTGCTGCGCAAGGGGACCCCGCCCGCGCTCAACCGCGTCCTCGCCGGCGACTCGGTCGACGAGGTCAGCGGCTGGCGCGAGCGCCTCGACGCGACCGACCGCGACACGCTCCGCAAGGAGGCGCGGCAGGCCCTCGAGCAGATGATCACCCTGACCGAGGCCGCCCGCGCGAAGTAGCCCGAGCGCGAGGGGAGGGGGACGCCCTCCTCACCTCACGCGTGGGCGTCGAGGAAGGCGCGGATGGCCGCGCCGACCTCGTCGGGCCGCTCGATCGGCACGAGGTGCGTGCCCTCGAGGGTGAGGAAGCGCGCCGTCGGGCAGGTCTTTCGCCAGTGCGCCCACACGCCGTCGTTCACGAGGTTCGAGCGGCTGGCGCGGATCGCGAGGGTGGGCAGGCGCGACAGCCGGGCCAGCGCCCCCCAGGCGCGCGGCGCGCGGCTGAAGATGGCCACCTCCCACATGCGCGGGAACCGGAGCCGGACGTCGCCCTCCGGCGCGTCCTCCACCATCCCGTCGACGCAGTCCCGGAGCCCCGCGTCGTCGACCTCGCGGAAGAGGCGCTTGTCGCGCAGGTTCTCGAAGGCGGCCGCGCGGTCGGGCCAGCGGTCCCGCCGGCGCCGGGTCGCCTTGAGCAGCGCCCGCTTCGGCCCCAGGAGCCAGGTCGCGTGGTTGTAGACCACGCGCCGGAAGGGCGTGATGAGCACCGGATCGATGAGGACGACCGCGCGGAAGCGCTCGGGCCGCCGGGCCGCCGCGAGGGCGGTCGCGATGCCGCCGAGCGAGTGCCCGACCCCGACGACCGGCGCGTCCGGGGAGACGGCGTCGATCGTGTCGAGCAGGTCGTCCCCGAAGGGCTCCCAGGGGGCGACCCGCGGGGCCGGCTCCACGGTCCAGAGCGGCCTGTGGAGCGCCCCGACGACGCGGTGGTCGGCCGTGAACGGCGTCAGCAGCCGCCGGTAGCACCCCGGCGGCAGGCCGTTCGCGTGCGCGAAGACGAGCGGCGGGCCCGCGCCACCGAGGACCTCGAAGCGCGGGCGCTCAGCGGGCACCAACGGGCGGTTCAATCCGCGCCGACGGTGTCGGTCTCGGTGGTGTCCGTCGACTCGACGACGTCGTTGTCGACGGTCTCCGCGCCGTTCACGTCGTCGACCTCCTCGACCACGACCTCCTCGGCCACGGCCTCGGGTCCGGGCTCGGGACCCGGCTCGGGGCCGACGTCGGGGCCGGGGATCTCGGGCGGGCGCGGGAAGTCGAAGGCGTCGCAGCTCTGCGGGTTCATGCCGATCGGGTCCTCGCCCGACAGCCCGCAGTCGTACCACTCGTACTCGGTGTCCCAGCCGCAGGTCCCCGGGCTCCCGCCGCTGCAGTCGGTCGCGATGACCTCGTTCTCGTTGCAGTAGACCGAGTAGCTCCCGGCGCAGCAGCCGACGAAGGTGAGGTCGCCGCAGGCGTTCGTCTCGCACTTGCCGTCGGCGGTGCAGTAGTCGTCGGCGTTGGGGCAGGTCCCGCACAGCTGGCCGCAGACGTGGCCGCACTCGCGGCCGGCGCACGGCTCGGCGGGGCACTCCTCGCCGGGGCAGAGGTAGGGGAACGAGGCCGACGGCGACGAGTCGGCGGCGTCGAAGGTGCAGTAGTAGTACTCCTGGTCCTCGATCCAGCCGCAGAGCGGCCCGAGCTCGCCGGACGCCGCGTTCTCGGCCGGGCAGTCGAGCTCCTGCACGTTGCCGTCCTCGTCGCACCACTTGGTGGTGCCGGCCGCGGTGCAGCAGCCCTCGAAGGTCAGCCCCTGGCAGTTGTCGACCGGGACCGAGCACCGCCCCTGGGAGGTGCAGACGGCGTCGCCGTCGCAGGTCCCGCAGCTGTTGCCGCAGCTGTCCTGGCCGCACTGCTTGTCGCCACAGTCGGCGGCCGGCTTCTGCCCGCCGCCGCAGGTCCCGGCGAGGCAGGTCTGGCTCTCGACGCAGGGCGCGCCGGTCGAGCACGCCGCCCCGTCGGCGACCGCCCCGATCACGCAGCGGCGCGTCGAGAGGTCGCAGGTGGCCTGCTTGCAGGTCGTCACCTGGACGCCGGCGCAGTCGTCGTCGCTGCGGCAGCTGACGCCGCCGCTGACGTCACCCTCGGTCGTCGGGAGGTTGTCGCTGGGGCAGGCGGAGAAGGTGAAGAACAACGCGAAGGAGAGGGCCGAGAGCCGTCGCACGTCATGACCTCCGAAGGCGCCTGTCCGTCACAGGCACTTGTTGTCGCCCTTGGGGCACTTGAACCGGACGTGGATGTGGTGGGTGTGTCCGGGCTCGTGCCTGATGATGCCACGCATGGCGCGCGATCCGCGCGGGTACTGGAACATCCAGTCCAGCGTCTGCTTCTTCACGCCGTGCTTCTTCGCCCAATCGTACAGCTTCTTCTGCACCGGGTATCCGATGAACATGTACTCGACGCGGCTCTTTGCCGCGGACGGGCCGATCAGCTCGGTCAGGAGCTCCCACGTGGCCTCGTAGTCGAGCGGGTGGTTGCGGGCGTCGAGGAAGGCCTTGGGGCCCGCCTTCGGCTGCTTCGCGAAGTAGAAGCCGAGGTCGACGTCGCGCCCGGACTGATGCGACTTGTGACCGGCGAGGCGGCCGCCGTGCTTGGCCGAGATGTCGCCGACCGCCATGTCGTGACAGTTCGGGTGCTTCTTCCGGACGGCGTCGAAGGCCTCCGTCAGCAGCTGAATCGTCTCGTTCGTGCCCCACGAGCGGTTCGGGCGACGGCGGTACCAGGACCGCCCCGCGGGGAGCTGCTGGGCGTTGACCAGCTCGCCGTTCTGCGGGCGACCGACCGCCGCGCTCCGCACCTCGGGCCCCTCGACCCAGAGGTCGATGGTGTCGCCGATGCGGAGGCGCCGCGGGTCCTTCTTCGGGTTCATCCGCTTGATGTCGGAGACCGTCAGCTCGTACCGGGCCGCGATGGCGCCGAGGGTGTCGCCGGCCTCGATCTTGTAGCGGACCTTGCGCGGCGGCTGCACCCGCTTGGTCGGCGCGATGCGGAGCTTCTGGCCGACCTTCAGGAAGCGCTTCTTGCCGAGGACCTTGCGGTTGCGCTGCGCGATGGCGTCGACGTCGTCGCCGTAGCGCTTGGCGATGCCGGCGAGCGTGTCGCCCGGCAGGACCGTGTGCACGACGATCTCGTTCTTGCCTTCGCTGCCACCGCCGTCGCAGCGGTCGGGGATGTCGAGGCGCTGGCCGATCCGGATGAGGTCGCCGCGGAGCTTGTTGGCGCGCCGTATCGCGTCGGGCGAGCAGCCGAAACGCTGGGCGATACCGCCGAGGGTCTCGCCCTTCGCCACGGTGTGGGTGCGGGTGTGCGACTCCGCGGCGGCGGCGGAGGTTCCGACCCCGAGCGCGGCGACGAAGGCGATGACGATGGCGAAACGGTGGCGAACGGCCGTCACGACTCCTCCCCAGGTGCGGCGGCTTCGGCGCCCACCATGCAGGCGCCCCAACAGATTGTCCATAAACGTTCTTCCAGGCGAACCGCGGACGGTGCGGCAGCGCAGCGAGCTCTGTATAGTCGCTTTACACACCTCTCGGAAACCCCTAGTTTGGCCGGATGCTGGGTCGCTTCACCATCCTCCGGCCGCTGGGCGCCGGAGGGCAGGGGCGGGTCGTTGCGGTGCGGGATGCCGCCCGTGACGACGCGGTCGTGGCGCTCAAGGAGACGCCGCGGCGCGACGTCGACGCCCTGCGCCGCGAGTTCGGCCTGCTCGCGGGGCTGCGCCACCCGAACCTGGTGGCCGTCTACGACTGGTTCGACCCGAGCCCCTTCGGGCCCTCCGAGGACGCGGGCGGCGGGGATCCCCCCGTGGCCTACACCCAGGAGCTGGTGGACGGCGTCGATCTCTGGCGCGCGCTGCGGGGCGCCGACCTCGACGAGCGCGAGCGGGTCTTCGAGCAGGTGCTGCGCGCGCTCGCCTACCTCCACGCCCTCGACGTCGCCCACCTCGACCTGAAGCCCGAGAACGTGCTCGTGAGCCGCGGGGACGATGGGCCCCTGGCGCGCGTCCTGGACTTCGGCATCGCGCGCCGCATCGGCGACGAGGTGACGTCGGTCCGCGGGAGCTACAGCTACGTCGCGCCCGAGCGCCTCGCCGGGCGGGGCTTCGACCAGCGCGCCGACCTCTACGCCCTCGGCGTGATGATGGCGGAGGTGGCGATCGGCCAGCCGCCCCCTCCCGAGGCGCTCCGCGGCGAGCTGACCGACGCGCGCGCCCGGCGTGGCTGGCTCGAGACCCACGGCGTGCCCGGCCCGTGGCTCGAGGTCGTCACGGCCCTGCTGGCCGCGGACCCGGCGGAGCGCCCGAACAACGCGTGGGAGGTCGCGCGCCTCTGGGGTCGCGAGCGGCGGCGCCCGATCGTG
>SBGO01000217.1 GCA_006226565.1 Deltaproteobacteria bacterium
GGGCGCCTGGGAGCGCCTCGAGGTACTGGAGCCGGAGCCCGAAGGCGTGGGCGGCGTCCCCGGCGTCCTCGGCCGCGGCGACGGCGCACGCGAGCAGCTCCGCGACGTCCGGCGGGGCCGAGAGGCGCCCGTAGGCGGCCCGGAAGGCTCCGGCCGCCTCCAGGCGCTCGCCGACGGTCAGCTCCGTCTCGGCCAGCAGCTCGACGACGGCGTCGACGTCCCCGGCGGGGACCCCGAGCCGCGCGCTCACGGAACGCCGTCCGCTCACTTGGCGAAGCGCTTGGCGATCTCCGCGAGGTGCTCGGCGCCGCGCTTTCGGAGCCGCTGGTCGAGCTTCTTCAGCACTTTCCCCTGCAGCGCGTCGACCTTCCGGAGGCCGCACTTCCGGGTCGCGGCGTCGTCGACCATGGCGGTGTAGTCGCGGACGCTCGTCACGCGCCCGTTGACGTAGGTGACCAGGCTGAGGTTGCCGCTCACGCCGCCGTGGTGCTTGTCCCAATAGTCCATGTAGCAGCCTTCGGCCTTCTCGCGCGCCTTCTCGACCCGCGCCACCTCCTTGGCGTCCTCCGGGATGGCCCAGCCGACCACGTCCTTCCACGAGAGGATGAAGTTGCGCACCTCCGTCGGCACCTGCGGCGTCCCCGCCGGCGCGGCGCCGAGGTACTTCGACTCGATCGTCATCATGGCGGCGTCGGTGGTCATCACGTGCGCCCGCCCGCGGTCGTCGACGTCGAGCACGAGGAGCGGCTCGTCGGTCTTGGGGTAGGTCACCGGGACGCCCGCCTCGTCGAGGGCGCGCTGGTCGACGCCCCAGTAGCTCGCCGAGGCCTTGTCGAGGTCGAACTTCGGGTAGGCGAAGAGCGACAGCGGCGCCTTCTCCACGAGGTCCTGCCGCTCGAACGGCGTGAAGAGGCTCCACTGGACGTAGCTGTTGAAGTCGATCGGGAGCATGGCGAAGTACGGCAGGAGCGCCTTGTCGGCCACGGCGAGGTCCGCCCGCGGCTCGCGGAAGACGGCGGTCCGGTCGACCGGCGTGTCGAGGGTGCCGACGACGAGGACGGCGTCATCGGGCTCCGCGTCCTTCGGCTGGGCGAGGTAGACGCGGTACTCGGCCATGTCGAGCTCGCCGAAGCCGGCGCGCGGCTGCTGCCCGCCGGCCAGGCAGCGCTCGGTGTAGCCGTCGGCGGGGCGCCCGTCCTCACCGAACGGGCCCGCCACGACCACCCGGAGCGGCCGGTTCGACACCGCGCGGTACCAGACGTCCGCCATCGGCCGCTTGGCGTCGAGGATGAGCGCCGGCACCTCGCTCCGCGTGAAGCCGCGGCAGCTCCCGAGCTCGCGGTTGTACTCGTTCTTCGTGACGGCGATGCGCACGGAGTCGACGTCGGGGGTCGCGACGGCGCGGTCCTTGCCGACCGGGGCCACCCCCTGCCACAGCGCGCGCATCGGGCCGGTCAGCGCCAGCACCGGCGGGGCGTCGTCGGCGCCCCAGGGGAGGTCCCGCGGCCGCGACAGGTCCTCGATCGCGACCGCGAAGGTCGGGCGGCCGAAGGGCTCGTCGTACCAGACGTCGCGCCCGCTCTGCTCCTCGCGCGAGCCGCCCTGGAGCGGGCCGGCGGTGCGGATGGCGAGCGGCCCCGCCGGGACGTCCTCGAGGTCGACGTAGCGGTAGTCCCGGGCGAGCCACACGCGCTTGGAGCAGGCGCTGCGACCCTTGGCGTCGGTCACGATCACCCCCTCGCTGCCGGCGTCGATGGCGACCCGGAGGCGCTTCACGGGCGCGGCGAGGTCGACCACCAGCGCCGGCTCCTCGGTGGTCTGGCCGCCCTCGGGGCAGCTCACGCCGAAGTTGCCGGAGCCCTTCACGCGCTGGTCGTGGCGGAGCCCGGCGACGTGGACCGGGTTGGCCCCGCGCGTCAGATCGAGCGCCATCCGCCGCGGGGTCAGCTCGTGAAACTCCACGCGCATCCCGCCCTCCGGGATGTCCACCGGCAGCAGCGCGTCGTAGGTGAGCTTGCCGTTCGCCACGAAGTGCATGGCGTAGGTGCCGGCGGGCCACACCTGGGACTGGTAGCGGTTGACCTCCCGGATGCACAGGATGCGGTTCTCCGGCAGCATCACCGCGACGCCGGTGAACTGGAGGCCCGCGACCTCCCCCTCGATCGTCAGGAGCGCCGCGGTCGGCTCCTCGACGGTGAAGGTCACGACCGGGTCCCTGGTCGTGAGCCGGTTGTCCATGTTGCACGCCATCATGTTGGACGTGCGGGGGATGCCGAGCTGGCTCGGGTAGACGTCGAGGGTCGTCGGCGGGACCGGCACGGTGATGTGGTCGAAGCCGGGACGCAGGGTGGCCGTGGGCGCGGCGCTCAGCGCCGGAGCGGACGCGAGGACCGCCCCCGACAGGAGCGCGGCGACGACGAAGCGAGACGTGGCGTGCATGGGATCTCCTGAGCTCTGCCCGGAGAAGACCACGACGGCCGCGCAGGTCAACCGCCGACGTGTCGGCGCGTGACGTTCGCCGCCTACGCGCCGACCGCGGCGGCGGCGCGCGCCTTGCGCGGAGCGAGCCAGGCCCGCAGCTCCGGGAGCGTCAGGCCGTTGAGGACGTCCTCGGGGGTCAGCCCCGCGCGCCGCGCGACCGTCACCCCGAAGTCGAGGTGCGAGAGCGCGGGCGCGCTGTGGGCGTCGGCGGCGATCGAGACCTTGACGCCGCGCTCCTTCGCCATCGCGAGGTAGCGCGGGCCGAGGTCGAGGCGCTGCGGGTTGGCGTTGAGCTCCAGGGCGCAGCCGCTCGCGGCGCAGGCGTCGATCAGCGCCTCGACGTCGTACTCGCTCGCCGGGCGGCCCAGCAGGAGCCGCCCCGTCGGGTGGCCGATGACGTCGGCCCAGGGGTTCGACGCGGCGTTCACCATGCGCCGGGTCATCTCCTCGGGGGTCTGGCGGAAGCGCGTGTGGACCGAGGCGACGACCACGTCGAGCCGCGCGAGGAGCGCGTCGGCGTAGTCGAGCTCGCCGTCGCGGAGGATGTCGCTCTCGACGCCGGTCAGCAGCGTGCAGCCCGCGTCGTCCCCGTTGAGGCGCGCGATCTCGGCGAGCTGGCGCTCGAGCGCGGCCGGCTCGAGCCCGCCGGCGTAGGCCGCGCTCTGGCTGTGCTCGGAGACGCCGAGCCACCCGAGCCCGAGCAACCTTGCTGCATCGCGCATCACCGTAAGACCATGAACACCATCCGATGCGGTCGTGTGGTTGTGCAGCGCACCACGCAGATCCTCGCGACGCAGGAGGCGCGGGCGCGCCTTGCCGAGGGCCAGGAGCGGCACGCCCTCCTCCCGCCGCTCGGGTGCCGTCGGGTGGAGCCCGAGCGCCGCGTAGACGCCGGCCTCCTCGGGGCACGGGACGCGCTCGCTGCCGCGGTAGAGCCCGACCGGCCCGAAGAGGGCGCCCTGCTCCGCCGCGTGCGCCTCGAGCGCGGCGACATGGGCCGCGGCGCCGGTCGCGCGGAGCAGGACGA
>SBGO01000175.1 GCA_006226565.1 Deltaproteobacteria bacterium
TCCGTGAGCCCGCGCGCCGCCGCGCCGCGCCCGTGGGCGTCGTGGGCGGCGCTCGTCGCCGGGCCCCTCGTCGCGGTCCCGCTGATCGTGCTGCTCGCCCCGGGGCCGGAGCGCGATCCCCGCGACGTCCCGTCGCCGCTCGTCGGCCGCGCGGCGCCGGACTTCGCGCTGACGACGGTCGACGGCGATCGCGAGGTCACCCTCACGTCGCTCAGGGGCAAGCCGTCGGTCGTGAGCTTCTTCTCGACGTGGTGCGGGGGCTGCGAGCGCGACCACCCGCTGCTGCTCGCCACGGCGCGGCTCTACGGCGACCGCGTGAACGTCGTCGGGATCGCGTTCGAGGACACCCGCGCGAAGCTGAACGCCTGGCTCGACCGCCACGGCGGGCGCGGCTACCCGGTGCTCGTCGACGTCGGCGGGCCGGCGGCCGCCGCCTACGGCGTCTACGGCGTGCCCGAGACCTTCTTCATCGACGCGAGCGGCGTCATCCGATCGATGGTGCGGGGCCCGGTGACCCCCGAGACCCTCGAGTCCGAGCTGGACGCGATGGATTGAGCGGCCGACGGGCGAGCGACGGGGGGCGGTCCAATCGTCGCAGCACGGCGTGATTCTTGGTCGCCGCGTAGACTCCGGGGGGCGCGGGCCGTATGCTCGAAGCACGAGACAACGTTCCTCCGACCCCCGAGGACGCGCCGGCCCGCCCGGCGCCTCCCAGGGTGGCGTCCGTCGCCACACCACACGCTTGGAGCCGTCATGTACAAGCTGCCCACCGTCCGTGAGTTCATGGACCGCTTCGTCGACACCGTGTCGCCCGACATGGACGTCCTCGAGGCCGTCGAGTTCCTCCTCGCCAAGCGCATCACCGGCGTGCCGGTCGTCTCCGCCGGCGAGATGGTCGGGATCCTGACCGAGACCGACTGCCTCAAGCTCCTCGCCAAGGGCTCCGACCACGACATGCCGCGCGGCAAGGTCGCCGACTTCATGACCCGCGAGGTCCGCACCGTCCCGTCCAAGATGGACATCTACTACGCCGCGGGCATCTTCCTGCAGGTGAACTTCCGCCGCCTGCCCGTCGTCGACGACGGCGAGCTGGTCGGCGTCATCACCCGCTTCGACATCCTGCGCGCCATCCGCGGGGGCCTCGGGACCTGACGCGTCCGGCGTCGCGTCCAGAGAAAAGTGACAAACCTGTTGACGTGGCAATTGCTGGCGAGCTATGTGCCCCCCGATGCTCCCCACGTCGGGGAGCCCGGACCCTGAGGAGAACGACTCGATGAAGCGCTTCGCGCCCAGCTGGACGTGGCTCTACGCCGCGTGCTCGGCCCCGTCGGGGCCGGTCCGCCGTGTTCACGGCGACCGCCGCTGCGCGCTCGAAGGCCATCTCGATCCGATGAGCCTGCGCGCGTCGATCCCGTTCCGCTGACCCTCCCGACGTCCGGGAGGGCGAAAGGGCCGGGATCCGAAAGGGTTCCGGCCCTTTTTCTTGGCCCCGTCGCGACGGTCGCGCGCCGCTGAACGAAGGACCCGCCGGCCCCGCGCCGGTCGGGCAGGATGGTAATATGCCAAGGTGGCATATTGCGTCGCATCGGTGCGTCCGCCGAGCGGGCTCCGGTGCGGGTCGCGGCCGCTCGCGGCGATCTCCCGGGGAGATCCGTCTATCGCGGTCGCAAAACGCCGCCTGGGAGCGGCCTGGGAGCACCGTCAGGGGGCGCCCGTGACGAGGGGCTTCGCGGCCGAGAGCTTGCGTCCACCGCGAACACCCCCGAGCTTGTGGACAGGAGACCGGAGATGGACACCCTCATCCTCAGCGCGGCCTACGAGCCCATCGAGCGCGTCAGCTGGCAGCGGGCCATGACCCTGCTGGTCGCCGGCCGGGCGGAGCTCGTCGAGGAGTACGAGGACCGCCACGTGCGCACGGTGCGCTACGTCTACGCCATGCCGTCGGTGCTGCGCTTCGTGAGCGGCCTCAAGTGGCGGCGCCGGAGCGTCCGCTTCTCGCGGCAGAACGTCTACCTGCGCGACGGCGGGCGGTGCCAGTACTGCCGCCGGCCGGTGCCGCGGCACGCCGCGACCTACGACCACGTGATGCCCCGCTCGCGCGGCGGGCGGACCACGTGGAAGAACATCGTCATCGCCTGCCTCCCCTGCAACCAGGCGAAGGGCGCCCGCACCCCGGAGGAGGCCGGGATGCGGCTCGCGAAGGAGCCGGTCGTCCCCAAGCGTCTGCCGGACGCCCGGGGGGTCACCATCACGTGGGACAAGGGGATGCCGCTGACGTGGCGGCAGTACCTGATCGATCGGCGCTACTGGAACGACGCCCTCGAGCAGGAGTGATCGGGCTCGCCGTGGGGCGCGACGCCGTTCGGGCGTCGCGCCCCCGGCCCGCCGCGCGCCGGGGGGAGGGGCGGCGGCGGCGTGCCTCAGAGCTCCGTCGCGACGCTGACGCTGAAGCCGAAGAGGCCCATCTCCTCGCCGCGGGTGTCGATGAGCTTCGCGAAGGAGAAGCCCGCGCTGATCTCGAGCGGGTCGAGGGGGATGCGCGCGCCGAAGCCGACGCGGCCGCCGAGGGTGGTGTGGGGCGTGTCGAAGGCCTCGACCACGGCGGGCCCGGTGAGGCCGTCGGAGTCGCCGTCGTCGTAGTGCGAGAGGTCGACCTCGCGGGCGCCCACGGGCACGCTCGTGAAGAGGGTCATCCGCAGGAACGGCACGACGTAGGGGTTCTCGTAGGCGAAGACGATGCCGGTGTCGGCGGAGAAGAAGCCGCCTCCCGCCGACCCGCCGCCGCCGACGCCGCCGATCCAGGAGGCGTGCGGGAAGTCGGGCGAGATGAGCCCCTTCAGCCCGACGCGCCCGGCGAGCACGCCGCGGAAGTCGTCGCTGGGGCTGTCGTCGGTGATCCACGCCGCGCTGCCGTCGACCCGCAGCTCGAGGTCGTCGGAGAGGCCGTGGCGGAGGATGAGCGCGCCGCCGGGCACCTCGGGCCCGAAGACGGCGGAGGCGAAGCCGCCCTCGGCGCCGACCGAGGTGTGCCCGGCCGCGAGGGGGCGCGCGCTCTCGAGCGGGAGGTACTGCGTCGGCGGCGACAGCACGTGGGTCGGACAGCCGGCGGTGGAGGCGAGCAGGGGCACGAGCGCGAGCAGCGAGAGGGTTCGCATCGGGGGACTCCTGTCTGGGGCGATCTGCACGCCACCAAAGCAAGACCCCGGCCAACCCCGGAGCACGTGCCATCGCGCCGTTTTCCGCGGCCCGCCGGCGGGATCCGGGCTGCCGCGCACGGTGTCACCGCTCCACCTGGGGCACGCCTACGCCACGGGGGCCCGAGGGAAGGGGGAGTCCGGCCGCCTTTACACCCCCGAGGGGCGAGGCGACGATGGCCCCATGAGCCCCGAAGTGAACGCCTCCGAGCTCGCGGCGGCCCGCGCCGGCTACCGCGGGGCAGCCCCCGGCGCCGTCGACGGCGAGACCCGCGCCCGCCGGGCGAGCGTCCTGGCCACGTT
>SBGO01000716.1 GCA_006226565.1 Deltaproteobacteria bacterium
CCCCGACCGCCTCCGGGCGGCCGGTGGGCTGAAGCCGGGCGTGGCGCGCGCGGTGGCCGCCGAGACCGGCGTCGCCGAGGCCGAGGTCTACGGGGTCGGGAGCTTCTTCCACCTGCTCGCCGAGCCGGACACGCCGCTGCGCGTCTGCACGGGCCTGTCGTGTCAGCTCGCCGGCGCGGACGCCGTCCTCGCGCGCGCGAAGGAGGCGGGCCTGCCGGTCACCGCGTGCTCCTGCCTCGCCGCCTGCGACGCTGCGCCCGCGGTCCTGCGCGAGCGCACCGTGGTCCCGGCCGTCTCCCTCGACGAGGTCGACGACGCCGCCGGCGACTGGGCCGCGCTCGGGGCGCACCGCGAGGAGCCCGCCCGCTACGGTCACGTCGGCCCGGCCCGCGACCCCGAGCAGCAGGCCATCGACCTCCTCGGCCCCCCGGACTATTCGGGCGCGGCGCTGGCCGCCGTCGACGCCATGGGGGCCGAAGCGCTCATCCAGGCCCTCGCCGCGAGCGGGCTGCAGGGCAGGGGCGGCGCGGGCTTCCCGGCCCACGTCAAGTGGCGCTCGGTGTGCGACCAGGCCGACCCGGTGCGCTACGTCGTGCTCAACGCCGACGAGGGCGAGCCCGGGACCTTCAAGGACCGCGAGGTCCTGCTGCGCCGGCCCGACCGGGTCGTCGAGGGTCTCGCCATCGCGGCGCGCGTGGTCGGGGCGAGCGACGTCTACCTCTACCTGCGGGGCGCCTTCGAGGGCCCGTGGCGCGCCGTCGAGGAGGCGATCGCGCGCTTCGCGGGTCTCCTGCCGGACCTGCGATTCCACCTCCACGCGGGTCACGGGGCGTACATCTGCGGCGAGGAGACGGCGCTGCTCGAGGCCCTCGAGGGGCGCCGCGGGATGCCGCGCCTCAAGCCGCCCTATCCGACGGAGCGGGGGCTGTGGGGCCGTCCGACGCTGGTCCACAACGTCGAGACCATCGCCTGCGTACCGGCCATCGTCCTCCGCGGCGGTGACTGGTTTCGCGGCCTCGGCGCGACCGAGCCCGGGAGCAAGCTCTACTGCGTCAGCGGGCACGTGCGCCGGCCCGGCGTCTACGAGCTGCCCCTCGGCGTCACGCTCGACGCCCTGGTCGAGGCGGCCGGCGGCTACCTCGGCACGCCGCGCGCCTTCAGCCCGGGCGGCGCCAGCTCCGGGCTCCTCCCGATGACGCTCCGGGACGTGCCGCTGGACTACGCGACGCTCGCCGGCCACGGATCCATGCTCGGCTCGGCGGGGGTCGTCGTCCTGAACGACGCCGCCGATCTCGTCGCCGCCGTGCGCGCCCAGCTGGCCTTCTTCGAAGCCGAGAGCTGCGGTCAGTGCGCGCCCTGCCGCATTGGCACCCGCTGGCTCCGGGACCGCCTCGAACGCTGGCGCGCCGCGCGGGCGGCGGGAGAGGACGGCGTGGCCCTGCTCGCGCCGGTGCCGGACGTGGCCTGGGAGCTCGAAGAGGGCTCCATCTGCGGCCTCGGCGTGGCCGCTCCGCTGCCCCTGACGAGCCTGATGCGACACTTCCCCGAGGAGATCGCCCGATGAACGATCCCAACCGGTCCCGCGTGCTCACCCTGACCCTCGATGGCCTCGAGGTGCCGTTCTCCGAGGGCGAGACGCTGCTGGACGTGGCCAAGCGCGTGGGCGTCACCATCCCGACCCTGTGTCACGATCCGCGCCTCGAGCCCGCCGGTGTCTGCCGGACGTGCCTCGTCGAGGTCGAGGGCTGGCGTCGCCTGGCGCCGTCCTGCGCGACGCAGGCGACGGCGGGGATGCGCGTGACGACGGACAGCGCGCGGGTCGAGCGGCACCGGAAGGGCCTGCTCGGGCTCTACGCGACCGACCACCCGGGCGACCGGGCCGCCGCCGAGCGCCGCGGGCCGGACGAGCTGCTGGCGATGATCGACCGCTACGGCGCGCGCGACGAGGCGCTCGGGGCGCTGTCGAGCCTGCGGGCGGGGCGGCCCAAGGACGCGAACCCCTACATCGACTTCGACCCCGAGGCCTGCATCCTGTGCGAGCGCTGCGTGCGCTACTGCGACGAGGTCGAGGCCGTCAGCGCCATCACCCTGGCCGGGCGCGGCGCCCGCACGACGATCTCGACCGCCGACGGGATCGGGCTGCTCGACTCGAGCTGCGAGCTCTGCGGGGGCTGCGTCGACACCTGCCCGACCGGGGCGATGGCCGAGAAGCTGCCGCTCACGCGCGGCCTCCGAGCGGAGCGCGAGCTCGCCAAGGTCCGCACCACCTGCAACTTCTGCGGGGTCGGCTGCCAGCTCGACCTGAACGTGGACCCCGGGGGCCGCGACGGGCGAGGGCAGGTGGTCAAGGTGACGAGCCCCGCGCCGGGGACGACGACGAACGACGGCAACCTCTGCGTGAAGGGCCGCTTCGCCTACGACTTCCTGCACCACGCCGACCGGCTGACGGCGCCGCTCGTGCGGGGGGCGGACGGGCAGCTCTACCCGACGACCTGGGACGACGCGCTCAGCCGCGCCGCCCAAGGGCTCCTCGGCGTCAAGGAGCGGCACGGGGCCGACGCCCTCGGCTTCGTGAGCTCCTCGCGCTGCACGGTCGAGGAGAACTACCTGGTCCAGAAGCTCGCGCGGGCGGTGTTCGGCACCAACAACGTCCACCAGTGTGCCGCCACTTGACACGCTCCGACGGTGGCCGGTCTGGTCACCACCTTCGGCGCCGGCGCGATGACGAACTCCATCGGCGAGATCCGTGAGGCGGACTGCCTCTTCGTCATCGGCTCCAACACCACCGAGGCCCACCCCATCATCGCCATGGAGATGAAGCGGGCGGTCCGACGCGGGGCGACCCTCATCGTCGCCGACCCGCGCGCCATCTGGCTCTCCTCCATCGCGACGCGGCACCTGCAGCTCCGGCCCGGGACGGATGTGTGGCTCCTAAACGCGATGGCGCACGTCATCGTGACCGAGGGGCTCTGGGACCGGGCCTTCGTCGAGACCCACGTCGAGGGCTTCGAGGACGTCGCCGCGGCGGTGGCCGCGTACACGCCCGAGGAGGCCGAGCGCGTCACGGGCGTGGCCGCCGAGGACATCCGCTGGGCCGCGCGGACGTACGCGCAGACGCCCAAAGCCGGCATCTACTACACCCTCGGGATCACCGAGCACTCGCATGGGACGGACAACGTCTACGCGCTGGCCAACCTGGTGCTCATGACGGGGCATCTGGGGCGGGCGAGCGCGGGGATGAACCCGCTGCGCGGGCAGAACAACGTGCAGGGCGCCAACGACGCCGGCGCGAGCCCCATCTTCCTCCCGGGCTACCAGCGGGTGGACGACCCGGAGGCGCGGGCGCGCTACGAGCGGGCGTGGGGCGTGCCGCTGAGCCCGACGCCGGGGATGAACCTGAACGTGATGATGAAGCGCGTGGGGAGCGACATCCGCGGGCTCTTCGTCATGGGCGAGGACATCGTGATGAGCGAGCCCAACGTGGCGCGCCTCGAGGAGGGGCTGAACCGGGTGGAGTTCCTGGTGGTCCAGGACATCTTCCTGAACGAGACGGCGCGCTTCGCCGACGTCATCCTGCCGGCGGCGGCGTTCGCGGAGAAGGATGGGACGTTCACGAACTCCGAGCGGCGCGTGCAGCTGGTGCGGAAGGCGGTCGAGCCCCCGGGAGAGGCGCGTGCGGACTGGGAGATCCTGGTCGAGCTGGCCCGTCGCAGCGGCGGGGCTTGGGCGCTGTCGAGCGCGGCCGAGGTCTACGACGAGATGGCGAAGGATGTGCCGCGGTTCGCCGGACTCAGCCACGCGCGATTGGCGCGCGAGGGCGGGCTCCAGTGGCCGTGCCCGACGCCGACGCATCCGGGGACGCGCTTTCTGCACGAGGGCCGCATCCTGCGGGGCAAGGGGCTGATGGTGCCGGTGGCCTACCGGCAATCCCTGGAGCTGGCGGACGAGCTCTACCCGCTCGTCCTGTCGACGGGGCGCACGCTGTACCACTACAACGCGGCGACCCAGACGCGGCGCGAGTCGGGGCTCGCGGCCAAGCAGCAGGAGGCGTGGGTGGAGTTGCACCCGGCGGACGCCAAGCGGCGCGGCATCGGCGACGGCGACCAGGTCGAGGTGCGAACCCGGCGTGGCGCGGTGACGGTGCGGGCGGTCTGGTCCCGCCAGGTGCGCCGGGGCGCGATTTGGATGCCCTTCCACTTCGCCGAGGCCCGCGCGAACCTCCTGACCAACGACGCCGGCGACCCCGTCACCCAGACCGCCGAGTACAAGGTCTGCGCCGCCGACGTCCGCCGCCTGGACGCGCCCCCATCGCCGTCCTTCCTCCCGGGCAGCTTCTATCGCGACCGCGATCCCGAAGGGTAGGGCGGCCGGACCCTCAACGCCGCGCTGAAGGCGCGGTTCGGCATCTCGTGAGGTGAGAACCCCATGTGTCGAAACATCAAGCTGCTGTTCAACTTCGAGCCACCGGCGACGGAGGCGGAGATCCGGGCGTCGGCGCTCCAGTACGTCCGCAAGGTGTCGGGACTCCAGAAGCCGTCGGCGGCGAACCAGGCGGCGTGCGACCGGGCTGTCGCGGAGATCGCCGCCATCACGCGGCGTCTCCTTCTCGATGAGCTAGAGACCCGCGCCACGCCGCGGGACAGGGCGGTCGAGCGCGAGCGCGCGAAGGCGCGTGGACAGGACCGGGAGGTGCGCCTCCGCGCCCGCATCGCGGCCGAGAGCCGTCCGAAAGCACCCTCGCCGAGCTAGCTCCATCCCCCCGCCGCGGCCCAGTCCCGGAACACGTGGACGGGCTCGCAGACTGCGTGCAGCCCGGTTTGACCGCGCTTGCCGATCTGGACGCCGTGGAAGCGGGTGCCTGTCTCGCGGGCGAGCTCGACGGAGCGGACGAGCTGCGTCGGAGCGGGCCACTCGCCGTCGCTGACGAAGACGACGTCGGCCTTCCGCCACGCGCTCTCCTCGAGTCGGGAGAGCACCCTGGTCAGGACGCCGACTTCGTCGTTGCCGCCGCCGAACGAGAAGCCCAGGAAGGAGAGCAGCCGGCCGACGCCGTCCGGCGACAGGTCGAGCTCGTGCTCGAGCACTTGGCCTGGTCCGCTGTAGGCGTAGAGGAAGCACCGCCGCTTCTCGGCGTGCGCGGTGCGCGCCGCCTCGAGGACGATGGCCTTCGCCACCTGCTCTGGGAGCCCGTGCATCGATCCGGATGTGTCGATGATCGCGATGATTGGTCCGCGCTCGGGCCTTGGTCGCTTCCGCTCGACCTCGACGTGGTCTTCGCGCGCCACCCAGGAACGAACCACCTCGACACCTTCTACGCGGTATGCCAGCAGGGCGCGCTCCGCCCGTCGTGCGTGCCAGGCGAGTCGGAGCTTCTGGTGCCCGAGCATCACCGCCTCGATCGGGAGCATCCGGGCGATCTCGCCGCTGCGCTCGATGCCTCGAGTCTCCGCGGGAACGAGGGGTGTCGGGACCTCGTGAAGTTCCTCTTCGAGGCGGCGCACCGGCTCGAGGATCGTCTCGGCGACGGATGGCCCGTCGTCCGTGGCGTGGAGACGGCCGAGCGCGCGGACGATGTCGCGGAGCTGGGGGAGCTTCTCGACGAGGTCACGGAGGCGCAGGAGGTCGAGCCATCCCGTGTGCTTGAGGACGCCGGTCGACAGGTCCCAGCCGCGGCCGAGCATCTGTCCGAGATCTCCGAAGACATCCGCGATCTCGGTCCACGCGCGGGCGCGCTCGCCCCACGTCGCCGTCATCTTCGGGTCTGCGGCCATGGCGCGTGCGGCGATCTCCCGCTCGGCCGCCGCCCGCAGCCGTTGTATGACGTCGTCGTCGAGCTGGACTGCACGGACGGCGCGCTTCTCGCGTCGCGCTCGCGCGGCCTCTTCCTCCGCGTGTCGGACGCGCTCGACCTCCTCGAGCTCGCGCAGCCGGTCGGCGACCTGGGAGCGAAGCTCGACGTCCTGGCGTCCGAATGCCTCCAGGATGTCGGCCATCAGTGCGTCGACGAGTTCGGGTTGGTCCCTGCAGAACCGCGCCAGCCCCATGTCCGACAGCGCTTTGCGAACAGGAACGTCGAGTGGTGCGTCGGGCCAGGTCCCGGGCGTGGGGAGCCGTCCGGCGAGGAGGGCGTCGTACCACGCACGCACGCCCTCGACGCGCTGCTCCAGGGTGCCGATGGGGAGCGTGACGACCGCCGGCACGACGTGCAGAGGGCAAACGTCGAGGAAGGCGTAGCGGCGCTCCAGCGCGCCAGCTTCGAATCCGGCCGCCATCATCGACCTCGCGACGGCGTCGCCTCCGGCCTGATCTGCAGAGTCTTCGGTTCGCCGTTGGCTGAACGTGCGTCTGGATTCTGCTCACGTGGGAGGCCGTCGAAGCCCTCGCGAAGCTTGGCGACGCGCGCCAGCAGCGTGTCGACCTCTTGTCGTGTGCGCGCGAGGGTTTGCGCCGCTGGTCCAACAAACTCTGGTGTGACCCAGAGGTGCTCGCGGATCTCGGCCTCAAGTGAATAGACGTGCGCGTGCAGTCGGTCGCTGTAGCTATCCACATCGGACATGAGCCCATCCAGCTCGCGTATGCATTGGTCGATGTAGAAACCCTTGTGGCGAGTCGGTTCGAGGAGCGGCAAGAGGCCAATATCCTCCATCAGCCAGTTGCTTTGGTCCGCGAGGTAGGCATCGCGTCCGGACCAGTGCGGGAACTCCTGCAAGCCGTAGTTGCGATCGTTTACGTAGAGTGTGTCGAGTTCATTCCGAGTGAACCCACGGCCACCGTTCTTCCGGTCGGTGACCTTTGTTCGGTTGTAGCTCCGCCCGTTCTCGTAGGCTTCGGTCGGAGCGAGGAACAACGGTTTCGAGTCACGGCGGGCCTGTGCCATGCCCTTCGTTTGCGTCGTGTGCTTCCCATCCACCGCCTTGAAGAGGGGACGACCGCTGCTGTCCCGCATCTGAGACCGACTGTCCCTGTCCGCTTGGAGTCGCGCTTCCCAGGACACGACGATAGTTGTGAGGCGCGACGGATCCATTGCGGCGGAGGCGCCGACGCGCGCGGCGTACCAGTCGTAGGCCTTCTCCCGTGCTTCGGGGGCGTCCCACACGCAGTGCTGGAGCAGCCAGCAGTCCCAGATAGAGACCCGCGTTCGGCCGTTCGTCACAGCCGAGACTTGGAGAAGCTTCACGATCTTCCGCCATCGGCGGTCCGAGACCGGGATCTGTTCCGCGGCGCACCAGTCGCGGAGGTCGCAGAGCAGGGCGACGACGTCTTCCGGAACCTCGACCGCCTCAGCCGCCCCCTGAATCGTCTCGAGCTCGTGGCGGCTGAGCAGGAGGTCGCCCGGCACGTTGAGGGTCGCCTGGCCCCTCAGGCCGAGGAGAGCAGGGAAGCCGTCCTTGGACACCGGCCCGACGTGGAGCCGGAGCAGAAAACGGTCGAAGAGGGCGTCGAGCTCCTCGCCTTCGGGAAGCTCGTTGCTGGCCCCGATGACCGCGACGAGCGGCGTCCGCTCTCGAACGGCGCCGTTGTCGAACTCACGCTCGTTCAGGAGCGTGAGCAGCGCGTTGAGGATGGCGCTGTTCGCCTTGAAGATCTCGTCGAGGAACGCGACGGAGGCCTTCGGGAGATACGCGTCCGTCAGGCGCTCGTAGCGGTCTTCCTCGAGGCCCTTGATGGACAGGGGCCCGAAGAGCTCCTCGGGGACCGTGAAGCGCGTCAGCAGTCGCTCGAAGTACGTCGACCCGTCGAAGGCCAGATGAAGCCGGCGTGCGACGAGGCTCTTCGCCGTCCCTGGCGGCCCAACCATCACGAGGTGCTCGCCGGCGAGCGCGGCGAGCAGCGCCAGGCGGACCGCGACGTCGCGCTCGACGAGGCCCTCCGTGAGCGCATCGCGCAGCGCCCGCAGCTTCTTGACGAGGCTCTCGACCTTCACGGGGGCCCGCGTCGTGTCCCGGGTGTCGTTCATCGCGTTCCTCGTAGTGCTTTCGACGGCTCGGGGCCGTTCGGCTTGTCAGGACTCCAGAGAATGCCGTGCCCTCCGTCGACTGACCAGGAGAGCACGATGTTCAACGGCCGCAACGAACAAAGGCGTGTCGTGCTCGTCACGGGGCGGCGAACTCAGGGCGAGAATCGCCGAGCGGCATCTCGTCGTCGGCCTCCGCCTTCGCCTCCAGGCCATCGAGGAGTTTCCAAGCTGCGTCTCTCGCGTCCAGCATCGCGCGCCGGGAGCTTTGACGTCTGGGTCATGTCGTTTCGTCTTTGGCTAGTTCGTTGTCCATCAGCGCCAGCTCTTCATCCGACCACCGACGCAGCTCATCGAGGAAGCGCAGTGCGGTCTCTCCTTTGGCTGTGATCTGGTAGGCGACCCCAAGCGGCCGCGTCTCGAGCACTCGCCGGTCGATCAGGCCATGGGTTTCGAGGTGCCTCAGGCGTTCCGAGATCATCTTCTTGCTCGCCCCACCGACCATCCGCGCGAGGTCATTGAACCTTACGGGCTCGTCTTTCAGGTGCCACAGGATTGACCCGGTCCACTTCCCGCCAAGCACGCGCATTCCCCTCTCGATCGCGCATGGCTCTGTGCATGCCTCAACGGCGATTTTCCGGCCGCCGTCATCACTCTCGATTCGGGCGTCCATGCACCCTCCATGAAGGTTACGAAAAGTATACTGGTTGACTATTGAAACCTGTCAACTACGTTTTGCCGCGGCTGCGAACCAACGCGCCCACGGCACCCACGAACCGATGGAGGAGAGCTTGAAGAACGTGCTGATCATCAATGGTCACCAGCCATATCCCTTCGCAAAGGGACGGCTTAGCGGGACCTTTGTCGCGCTCACGCGAGAACACCTCGAGCGCTGTGGCTACGAGGTCGAGCTCACCGAGGTGTCGAAGGGCTGGGATGTCGAGACCGAGGTCTCGCGGCACCAGTGGGCGGACGCTCTAGTGATGCAGATCCCCATCAACTGGATGGGAACGCCGTGGTCCCTCAAGAAGTACATGGATGAGGTCTACACTGCCGGGATGGACGGGCGTCTGTGCCGCGGCGACGGCCGCCGCGGCCCCGGTCAAGATCACCTCTACGGGCTTGGCGGCGCGCTCACAGACACGCGGTACATGCTCTCGCTGACGTTCAACGCGCCTCGTGACGCGTTCGAGAACCCCGGCGCGGCGTTCTTCGGACAACGGACGGTGGATGACCTGCTCTGGCCAATGCATCTGAATTTGAGGTTCTTCGGCATGACGGCGCTGCCGACCTTCTCGGCTCACGACGTGATGAAGAACCCTGACATCGAAGCCGACCTGGCGCGATTCCGCGCGCACCTGGAGGGCGCCTTTCCGGCGCTCTGTGCAGAGCAGGAGGTCGCATGACCACGTTCAAGCTACAGGCGGGTCATCGCTTCCCCACCCTCGAGGTGTCCGGCGAGGACGGCGTGCGCGACCTTTCGAAGCCGCTCGGCAGCTGCGACTGGATGATGGTGGTCGTCTATCGCGGTCGGCATTGTCCCATGTGCACCCGGTACCTCAACAAGCTCGGCGCGTTCATCGCCGAGCTCGCCGAGATCGGGGTCGAAGTGGCCGCGGTCTCGGGCGACAGCCAGGACCAGCTGGCTCGCCACCGGGACGCGCTCGACGTGGCGTTCCCGCTCTTCCACGGCCTGTCCGTGGCGCAGATGAAAGCGCTCGGCCTCTACGTCTCCGACCCGAGGTCGCCGCAGGAGACGGATCACCCGTTCGCCGAGCCGGGGCTTTTCGTCATCAACGAGCACGGGACACTCCAGGTCGTTGACATCTCCAACAATCCATTCGTGCGACCGGAGCTGAACACGTTGGTCTCGGGGCTACGATGGATCCGCGATCCGGAAAACAACTATCCCATCCGTGGGACGCACCCGTACGAATGAGCTGACGCCGGCCACCGCGCCGCCGCACCCAGACGGACCACGCAGAAACGCCCAGGCATTGCTGCATGGGCGTCTCGTGGCTCAAATAGCATCTGCCTTAGGTTCCGCCAGGTTGCGGTGATTGCGTCTCGCAACCCCGCGTTGTCGCAGGGTCTTTCGATCTGTCGACCGGCGGGTCGAGTTTCGCCTTTGCGGATGAAGGGGCAGGGCGGAACGCCGGGACGAACCGGCGCGAGGAGCCCTTCAGCTCCAAGGTTGCCCGCTGCTCGTGATCCTGCGCTCGGCCTGCTGAAGCTCTCGCAGAAAGTTACGCTTTGCGTGCCGTTGTGCGAGAGGTTCAGCAACGAACCGGCTGCGGCGGTGCGGACCGGGTCACTCCACGAGCTGACGAATCCAAGCGCGAATGGTCGCGGTGGCCTCCTCCAACGGGATGCGCGGTCCCCAGAACATCGGGGCGATCTTCGCGTAGGCGCGCATCACGTGCTCGCGCTTGTCGTCGTCCTCGAGGACGAGTGACGGGGCGTCCGCCCTCGGAAGCGCTGCGATGTCGCCTTGCGCCAGCATGTCCTCGGCGAGTGCGAGCGCGCTTGTCTCGATCGCCGGAAGCTCGCCGACGGCACGCACGATGCGGGCGGCGTCCTCGTAGTGGCGGACGAAGCTGTCGGCCTCGATCTGATCGCGCCCGTAGCGGCGCGCCATCGCGTCGAGCTTCTCGAGCAGCGTGACCAGCGGATGCACGCACCGGACGGCGCTCGGGCGATTGTCGAGATAGTCGACCAGCATCCCCTGGCGCTCGAGGTAGACGTGCACGAAGGACGTGATCGCCATCTCGACGAACGGCACGACCCGCGCACGCCCGACCTCGAAGCGCACGAACGGGCTCATCGCGCTTGGCAGGTCGCTGACGAGCGCGCCCGGGTAGTGGCCGAGGTAGTCCGCCGTTCGCGCGTACTTGTCTGGCCGCGCGGCGTCGAGCGACGCAGGCACCCCCGGGATCGCGAACGCATCGGCGAGGGCGTTGTAGAAGGCGCGGCGCTGGGCGACCCGCCCCTTGTGCGCGCTCGTCCAGCTCGCCACCTCCGGGAGGCTCACGACCGCGCCGCGCTCGATCATCAGGTCGAGGTCCTCGGAGAAGCGCTCGATGAGGCCGAAGCCTTTCGAGAGGCTCGTCCCACCCTTGAACCAGACCTCGAGCCCGGTCTGGTGCAGCGCCCACAGGCAGTGGGTGACCCAGTAGTCCTTCTCGACCAGCGCCGCGTCGATGCCAGTCTCGCGGGCGACGAGCCGTAGCAGCTGTGCGAAGTCGCGGTCGTCGTGGACGAAGGTCACGCGGCAGCGGCCTCTGCGAGGGACGCCTCGACGAGCGCCCGCGTCTCCTTCGTGCCGTAGGCTTCGGCCATCGCCAAGAGCCGGCCTCGGTCCCAGCGTCCGGCGCGCAGCGTATCGACCAACGCCGCCCGCAGATCGCTCAGGGCAGCGCCTGCTGCCTCGTGATGCTGCAGCAGGTCGATGACGAACCACTCCGGCTTGGGCGCGTCCGGGAAGTAGACGCGGCGCAGGATGAAGCGTCGCCCGTCGAGCGTGAACTCCCCCGTCCGCTTGGTGTTGTAGACGAGCGTCGCGGCGAAGACGGCCGTCGAGCCGAGTCCGAGCGCGTTCCAGCGCGGTGGGCCGGTGACGAGGAACGGCGCGTCGTCGAGGAATGCCCGCAGCAGCTCCTCGTCCGCGGCGGGGGCCGGACCGAAACGGCTGGGCGTCGGCGCGTAATAGAGCCCATGCGCCGCCATGCGCAGCTTGCCCTCGTGGACCAGCCGCCGGGCGAGCCGCGTGGGGTTCTCTCCCCATCGTCGCAGGTCGCGGGTTCGGTACGCCCGTCCAGGGGCGAGGTTGGGTTCGATGGCAGCGCTCACGTCAACTCCGTATGAATTCTACCGGAGAAATCATACAGTCGTAGGTGGCCGGTGGCAAGGTGGACAACCACTGCCTCGTTCGAGCCGGGGGGCTACGTCCGTCGTTCCCGTGGCGGCGGCGCGCAGTGAGCGAGGATGACCTTCCAGCCGTTCCGCTTCGCCGCGGCGTCTCGAACGAGGCTGGCGATCTCGCCGGGCTCGACTCGATCATCGCCGGTCCCGAAGCTGTCGCCGAGCTCGGCTGCGACCGCGATCCGCTCGCGCACTGTGGCCGCGCGCTCGATCACGCGGGAGTACGCTTCGCACGCGTAGGCGAAGTTCTCCCGCTGGCGGAAGTCGATGCCGAGGAGCCACTCACGGCGACGGGTCTCGGCGAGGCCGACCGAGCGCCGCTTGCAGTTGTGGAAGATGTGGGCCACCTCGTGGACCACGAAGTCGTCGAAGGGATCCTCCTCCTCGAAGTAGGCGGGGGTCACGAAGCAGGTCGTGTCCTGGCTCAGCCCGACGAGAAGTGGCGCGTCCTCGGCGAGCAGCTCAGCCCCGATTCCACCGAGATAGAGGTTGGCGAGGTTCCAGGCCGTCCGGTGCCAAGAGGTCTCGGACAACACGTCACCGATGTTGGACGCCGTCAGGAAGACGACGGACCGCTCGACCAAGGCGAGCACGGCGTCCTGCTCTGCGCGGGGAAACAGACCGCGGATCATCGGCTCGGTCTTCCGGCGTGTGAGGGACGTCACGTCGAGCTCACGCGTCGCATACGATTGGGGCCGGGAGCTGGCACGCCTCTGGACCTCCGCGACGAGCGCAGCCCTGAGGTCCTTGTGCGCCGCCCGCGAGCACTCGATGATGTCGCGGCCGGGCCACGCGGTGCCGAGCGTGTCGGTGTCGCCAGTCCGAAGGTAGCGTTCGATCTCGCTCGCGATGCTCATCTCGGCGTCGTTCCTCGTGGGGTCAGAAAGGGATGTCGCCGTCGTCCAGCGTGTATGTCACCGCGGCCCCATTTTCGAGAGCGACGGGCTCGAGCTCGTCCCACGTCGTCCCGAAGGGGAAGTCGGCGGACGTGAAGTCCACGATGCAGGCGAACTCGTCGTCCCACACGGCCGCGTAGCCATCATCGTCCTGGTTCGTCGAGGTCTCCGCAGGCTTCTTCCGCGATGGACGGTTTCGGAGCGTCGTCCGGAGCCTCTCGACGTACGTCGGGTCGAGCGTGACTCCGAGCAGCTCGAGCTCCCTCAGGGCGCACCCGAGGTCGACTCCGAACCACGTCGCGTAGGTCCTGCACAGGTTCTTGCCCTGGTACTTCGGGATCCAGTGACGCGCTGACTGTAGGCGGGCGGGCCGCGCCATCCGCTTCCGCCGTGGCGGCAGGATCTGCTTCTTCTTTCGTCGCCCCATCTCGGCCTCCCGAGCGTGACGGTAGCGCGCTTCGTCCCGACTTCGTCAAGCTCGGGAGCGGGCCGCAAAGCTTCGGGCCGGTGACGAGGCGTCGTCGTATCCGATATAGATGAGCAATGAGGTGCTTGGCGCCGGGAGCCGCGTCACGCGGTCGGACGACCGAGGCCCATAGAGGACCATGCAGCCGTGACCACCGATCCTACCGGATCCTCCGACGGCGATGCGGTGGCTGTGACCGTCGCGGCTGACGGTCGGCCGGTGGTGCGGTGCGCGATCTACACGCGGCAGTCCGTGGCCCATGGCAACGAGGACCTCACGTCCTGCGACGTTCAGCGGGAGCGGTGCGGCTACTACGTCAGCGCCATGAAGTACGAGGGCTGGGTCCTGCTCCCCGAGCGCTTCGATGACCTCGGCGTCTCGGGCGCTACCCTCGAGCGGCCGGCCCTCGAACGCCTGCGTTCCCTCTGTGTACAAGGGCGGCTCGATGTCGTCGTCGTCACGCGGCTCGACCGCCTGACGAGGCGCATGGCGGACTGGGCCCGCCTCTCGGACTGGTTCAAGCGGGCCGGTGTCGACCTGGTGATTGTCGACGGGAACGCGGGCGCCAGCGGACCGCTCGCCAGCCTCGTCAACAACGTCGTCGCCAGCTTCGCCGAGTTCGAGCGCGAGCTCGTCAGCGAGCGCCAACGCGACGCACGAGGGCGGGCCCGCGCCCGCGGTCTCCGCACGGCCGGTCGCGTCCCCCTCGGCTACGCGTCCGATCCCAACACGAAGCAGCTCGTCATCAACGAGCGCGAAGCACCCATCGTCCGCGAGTTCTTTGAGCGCTCCGCTGCTGGCGAGTCGGGCGCCCAGATCGCCGCGTGGGCGAACGCCGAAGGTCACCGGACCAAGGTCCACGCAGGCAAGGGCGGCGTCCTGTGGACGGGCAGGGCGGTCCTCCAGATCCTGCGAAACCCGCTCTACCTTGGCCGCCGTTCCCACCAGGCGGCCACCGTCAAGGGCGTCCATGACGCCATCGTCGACGCCAAGCTCGCTGAGCGAGCCCTTGACGCCATCGACGCCCGCCGGACACGCAGCCCGAGCTCGCGCGGGCGGGCGCCGAACCTTGACAACGACCCCTGGATGCTTCGCGGCATCCTCCGCTGCGGCGGCTGCGGCCGCCTCATGACGACCAGCGCGTCGGCCAGGGTCACCCTCGCGAACGCCGACGACGTCCCGCGCTACTACCGCTGTCGCGGTGAAGTCGGCCGGCCGGCCTGTCGTCCCGCCGTCCAGGTCGCCGCTCATCGTGTCGAAGGCCAGGTCATCAGCCGGCTGTGCCTTCCCCAGTCCGTGTGGACCGACAACCCGAGGGCGCGCGCCTTCCTCCGGCTGCTCGCCCCCGAGTGGCCGCGGCTCGACACCGCCACGCGGAACCGCCTGGTCCGCCGCCTCCTGTGGACCATCACCTTGCACCCGCACAGGCGCTTTGCGAGCCTGACCGTGGACGAGCTCGGCGCCGACGCCCTCATCGAGGAGAACCCCGGCCTCGCCGCCGGGTTCCCACCTCGAGGCGTCTGAGCCCGCGTCTCGGGACCGCACTGGTCGGTCTCAGAGCAGAGGTGGATACTATTCGCGCCCCGGGAGCCCAAGACGGACCGCGACGGCGAGACGAAGAAAGCGAGGGCCGGATGTCCCGTTCTGAGCTTGCTAACCTTGTGCTCTGGGGCTGCTAAACGCCTCAGAGGCGTCTCCAAGCGTCTCTCGGGCCACGAGGGACCAGAGAACCCGGTCGACCGACCGGTCAGCGTCGGTCCGGTGCTCTGACGCTCGGACCACCAAGATCCCACGCCGCGCCCAGCCACCAGCGCAACCTCGCGAACGAACACCAGAAACACGAAACCCCTCGCCAGCGACGCTGACGAGGGGCGTGTAAAGCGAAACGCCCAGGCATTGCTGCCTGGGCGTCTCGTGGCTCCGCAAAGGCACGGCGTGACCAACGCCTCGACGCGAGGGCAGGGGACGGGTGCAACTCGGGGGCAGCAAGGAACATAGAACGACACAGTATCTCAAAGGGAGCGCCCGACGGGCTGCAGAATGGGAGCCCACCGTCACCATGTTAGGAGCGGTTTCCGGACACGCTGTCGTGCGCCATGACGCGGGCGTGTGATATCGCTACAAGGTGCGTCGATCACGCCTGCACGGGAGCTCATGGTGTCGCGACCGACCCTTGTCATCCAGACCGTCTACTTTCACCCGAGTGATCGCCCGCTGGCTCAGGACCTCGGGGGGCTGCTTTACGAGCACCTGACGCGACCACGTGCCGATCGCCTGGCGTTCGGCGGTGGAATCCCGGTCCTCATCGCGACTGATACAACTCACGTCGACACGGACGTCGCCTCGCACCTGCTCATCGTGCCGGTCTTGGGCGCCAGTTCCTTCAGAGACGAGGACTGCCGGCAGGTCGCGAAAGCCAGCGTCCAGACCTGGCACCAGCACCTCGGTCCTGGCCACGTCGTCCCGGTATTCGCCTCGGCGAACTGGCGCAGCGAGGAGTCCGAATTCCCCGGGAAGTCCGTGTTGACGCGCCTCTACTCCGATCAGGACGGGACCTGGACAAACACCCTGATCGAGGTCGTCCTCGCCGCCTGCCGCTTGCTCGCCGGCCCCGCGCTGTCGCTGAGGCTCTTCATCTCTCACGCGAAGCGGGACCTGGCGGGCACAGGTGACGTCGCGGCGTTGATTCGGGACTTCGCGAAGTCGGCGACGACGGGGCTTGCCTTCTTCGATACGACGGACCTCGAACCCGGTCACGACCTGGCCCATCAGCTTGCGACCGCCACGCAATCGGGGGTCTTCGTAGCCATTCACAGCGACACGTACGCGGCCCGCTCGTGGTGCCAGCGCGAGCTCCAGTGGGCCAAGGAGAACGCGCTCCCAACCCTCACTGTCGAGGTTATGAAGGCTGGTGAGCCGCGCAGCTATCCGTATAGCGGCAACGGACCCACGCTCACCTGGAGGGACAGTCCGCCAACGGTCGTCCTCCAAGCATTCATCGAGTGGCTCAAAGCGGCGCACTTCAAGCAAGAGGCCGAGCGCATGGCGCACGACCTTCCCCAGCACGTCGTGCTCACGCGTCCGCCGGAGTTGTTCGATCTCGCGTTCGGGAAACTCCGATCCAAGGGGCCCCGCGTCGTCCTGCACCCCGATCCTGAGCTATCCGCCAATGAGCGGCAGGTCCTGCGTGAGGCCCGACCACGCCTTCGCCTCGTGACACCTCGCACCCTGTTTCGCCGCTTGACCCCTAGCGACACCGTGGAGCCGCAGAAGCTCCCCCTCTACAGGAGGCAGATCGCCCTCTCGTTGTCCGACAGCCCCGCGGCCAACGGCGACGCCGGCTTCACGTCCGACCACATCGATGACGCGATCACGTACCTGGCCCGAAGCATAGTCGCTGCAGGCGGTGCAATTGCGTACGGCGGCGACTTCCGCAGTAGCGGCTTCGACGAGCTGCTTGCCGAGCTTGTCGTCGCCTATAATGAGTCTGGCGTCGACCGTGCTGACTACCTTCATAGCTACCTCGCCGCGCTGATACCCTCCGACAAGATTCCCGAAGACCTTGCGCTCACCGACTGCTCTCTGAATTGGACGCCGAGATTCGCGAAGCTGGCGCGCCTGAGCTGGCCCGACGAGAAGCCGGGCGCCCATCGCAGCGCGCTCTACTTCTCCGACATGCGCCGCGTTATGGGCGAGGCCATCTTTGCCCGCGTCGCACTGGCCGGGCAGGACCGTCCGCGGAGTTCAAGGGAACCCGGCTACGGCGGACCATTCCCGGGAGTGGTCGAGGAGGCGTGGCGAGCCCTGGAACAGCGGAAGCCGCTCTACGTGGTGGGGGGCTTCGGTGGCGCAGCCGCGCTCGTGGCCGAGCTGCTGACCTCGGACGAAACCCCACTGCTCATGCGGCGCGAGACCTTTGGGGGCGAAGAGTACTCGGAGTTCCAGGAGCGCTGTGACCTGGTTGTGGCGGATCCGGACACTGTGAGGCTCGGGCTCCCGCCGGACATGGCCGCACTGTCGGCAGCCGTGCGCGCGTTCGGCAAGGGGCACCTCGCGTCGGACGCCGCGTCGCTCGCTTGGAACGGCCTGACCGTCGTCGAAAACGAGGAGCTGTTTCGGACCCGCGATCCAGTGGCGATCACCCAGCTCGTCATGAAGGGGCTGCTCGCCTGCGTCGCGAAGGAAGATGCGGACAAGCTCAAGATCGAGCTAGTGTGTGGCAGCATCACCCAGGCAGAAGAGGCCGACGCCATCGCTATCGCGGCGTTCGACGACGTTCGCATCGGCGGAGCGGGCGCCTCCCTCGACGCGATGCTCTCCTACCTTGTCACCAGCGCCGTCGCGCAACGCGAGCAAATCGTCGACATCGAGAGCCCTGACATCGACGCCGAGTGGCTCGTCATCCCCGATCTTGGCAGCGTCGGGGCCGGCGATCTCTCCCCCATCCCTGAGGCCATCGAACGGGCCGCAGCTGGCGTTGCGAACATCGCGACCCGCCACCAGTTTCGTCGCATCGCAGTCGTCGCCTTCGGCGGGACCGTAGTCGACCTGAGCATTGCGGCGGAGCGCATGATCCGCGGCTTTCGCGACCTCCACACCTCGACGGTCATCCAATGGTTCGAGCTCGATCCAGGCCGATTCGATGACCTCAGACAGATGTTGGAGAGCCAGGACAACGTCGCGCTGAGCACGCGTGTCCTGCCATCGCCACCGCTCGAAGAGACGGCCACGTCGCGTGATCGCGATCTGGTCGTGACGGTGCGTTACGAGGGCGGACACCTCCATACGACGCTGCTCCCACCTGCCGGAACGGCCGCCGCGGTCGCGTGCGTCCGGCCGCTGGCGATGGACGCCTTCGCCGACCTCGCGAAGTCCGACGCGCCCCGTGCGCCAACGCTCGGCCAGCTTGATGCAATCGGTGAGAAGCTCGCTGAAGCGCTCTTCGACGAGGCCGGGCACGACCTGTTCGGACGCGGCAGGCTGGACCGCGTCCTCGTTCAGCACGACCTCGACAGCGCGCCCCTTCCATTCGAGGCGCTCCGTGTTGCAGACCATCGCTTCGCCCTCGAGAAGGGCCTCGTGCGCCGCCCGGCACTAACGGGGTTGAGTCTTGGGGACATCACGCGGCTCCCGCAGCACAGCGGGAGCCTCAATGTTCTCCTCGTCGTGAACCCAACGGAGGACCTCGCCGCGACTGAAGTTGAGGGCGACGCCGTGAAGCGTGCCCTTCTGGCGATGGGCGAGAGCATCGTGAGGGTCACCGAGCTGCGCGGACCGGAGGCCACGAAGGAACGCGTATTGGCCGCGCTGACGGAGCCGACTCTCGACGTCCTCCACTACAGCGGCCACGCTTTCTACGACGGCCCAGGGCCGGACGGCAGCGGGCTCTGGTGCTCGAGCCCGACAGGCCCCACGAAGCTCCTACTGGTGGATATCGCCCAGGAGCGAATCACGCCACGCATCACGTTCTTCAATGGCTGCCAGTCCGCGCGCCTCAGAAATCGAACCGCTGCCGAATCCGCGCGGGCCTTCGCCGAGTTCTTCCTCCGAAGTGGCGTCGAAGCCTACATCGGCACCACGTGGCCCGTCGCTGACGACGCCGCAGCCTCGTTCGCAACGTCGGTGTACGCCGAACTTGCGGGAGGCGCGACGCTCGACGCTGCGGTACGCTCCGCCCGTCAGCAACTAGCTGTGAACGGCGAGCCCGACTGGGCCAACTACGTTCTCTATGGAGATGGGAGCTTTCGCCTGGTGACGTCGCGGTGATGTCTCGCCAAGGCGTCGGGACTCCGCGACAGGTGGAACCTCGCCGGCTGGCGCGTTGACATGCGTACAACAGCGCTGCAATCTCAGCCTGATGTCGCGCTCCGGATGCGCGATAGCTCGCGCACGGAAGGGGAAGTACAATGACCACGCGCCACAAGGTGTTCATCAGCTACCATCACGCTCTGGACCAGCAGTACAAGAACGACTTGGTCCGTTACTACGCCGACCGGGTGGACGGATTCGTCGATCGGTCCGTCGGGATCGGGGATATCGACGATTCCGTGTCCACAGAGCGCATCGCGCAACTGATTCGCGAGAAACACCTGAGGGACTCGACGGTGACCGTTGTGCTGATCGGGGCTGGAACGTGGAGACGCAAGCACGTCGATTGGGAGATTTACAGTAGCCTCCGCGCTACAAGTGCCAGTCCTCGAAGTGGTCTTCTCGGCATCTTGCTCCCTACGTATCAGATTCCATGGGGGGCGACTGGAACCCAACAGTGGACCCAGCCTGCTACCGCCTACTACTGGCCGAACAACATCCCTCCGCGTCTCTGGGACAATGTGGCGACGGGCTTCGCAAAGGTGCGGCCGTGGCCTTCGTCCGGCCAGCAGCTGCAGGAGTGGATTCACGAGGCGTACCTGCGACGTGACGCCAACCCGGCGCCAACACTGGCCCGTGACCGATTCCGAAACAACCGGCCCGATGTGCAGAGCGGTTGGCAGTAGCCTCGACAAGTCGCAGGGCTGTCATGACCTACCGGCACAAGGTCTTCATCAGCTACCACCACCAGAACGACGAGGCCTATCGCCACGAGTTCGAGGAGCGATTCGCCTACGAGGGCGGTGTCATTGTCCCGAAGGCGGTCTACGACGGCCAGATAGCCTCAGGATTGAGACCCGAGACGATTCGGCGAACGATTCGGGAGCGCAACCTGCGCGACAGCACAGTGACCGTCGTCTTGGTCGGTTCGGAGACTTGGAAGCGCAAGCACGTCGACTGGGAGATCGCGTCCAGTCTACGCAACACGCCGTATAAGAAGGCTTCCGGCCTCCTCGGAATCCTGCTCCCAAGCTACCCAGGGTCCGCCACTGACTACGACCCGCATACGATTCCGCCACGCCTCTGGGACAACGTCCTATGCGAATACGCGGAGGTTCACGACTGGACGAAGGGCCGATCAATCATGACGCACCTGATTCACGCGGCGTTCCTTCGACGCAAACGCCTATTGCCGGCGAAACCCCGGCCCCGGTTCAAAATCAATCGACACGGCGAGCGATGGTGGCCGTGAGTCCCGCTGCATCGCGTGGTCCCGACTCACAATGCGCTTGTTCGGCGTGGCGGACGATTGTGCTCAGCCGACGCCAAGTGCGCGGGCCAGGTCGAGTCGCTCAAATGCAGGGCTTGCGGAACGTCGATGGAATCACTCGTTATCCCCCCTCGCGGTTCCGACCGCTCGCCTCATCAATCACTTGGCTGGTAGAGATTGCAGGCGATATGCAGGATCTCGACGGTCGCGCCCGACGAGTGTCGGTGCCGGCCAAGGAATGACCACGGTAGGCTGTGGTCCTTCGTCTCTTCTACATCGTGGCAGCCAGCGGGATCGGTGAAGTGCTGCCGTGTGTCCTTCACCCGCCCTGCGACGTCCGGCTTCTGGCAGAACCCGATGCAAAGGGCCCGCTTCTCGGCACCAGAGCAGTAGCCGAGGACCTGGGTGGTGCCGTCGCAGTGATACTTGGGCCCGCGGTCCAGCTTGCATTCGCCGAGCATCCTGAAGCGGCCGGCCACGAAGTGGCTGATGACCAAGTCGACGTGGCCGTTGACGTGGGGTTCGGCCGTCGTCGGCACACCACCCTGGCTGAGGAGATCGGCGAGGTTGGTGGAGAGCTCCACCTCGCCGGCCTTCGCCAGCAGCTTTCGACGGTCCTCCAGCTTCTGAAGGCAGTGCCGAACCGCGAGCTCGGCGGCTTCGCAGAAGGCGTCCTCGGTCTGCGCGCACGCCACGCGGTGGAAGTCGGGCATGAAGGTTTTCACCAGGCCGATGTAGTCCTCGGCCGTCATCCCATCGGGCAGCGTCATTAGCGTCTCCCCTCGCCTCGGAGCCATTGAACTCCAATCGTTCGCGCTCCGTCGCGCCATCCTTCACCAGCGAGGCCCTCGGCGCCTCCGAGACGATCGAGGGCCTGCTCCCAGGACATGGGGGCCGGTGGAGTCCGCTTCAGATCCAGGAACACGCGCTTGATGGTGCCAGTCTGGGCCAGTCGTTCGATGGCCAGGAGCGCGTCTCCCTCGTCGGCGTCAAACTGACCCGCCGCTGCGATGGCGTCGCCCAACGTCAGCGGCTGACCCTCGCTGTCATCGAGGCGTTCGAGAAGCAATCTTGCGATGGCAACAGCCTTCTCGTTTCGGGTCTGGCGCTTCACCTCGTCCAGCGGCCCGCCGCCGTGTCGGACCCACTCCATCGTCCGCTCCGGCGTTCGCAGATCCCGCGCCGTCAGCTCCACCACGCGCCACGCGACGCCGCCCTCGCGCAGTGCCCTGCGGATGGCGCGATCCCGCCGCAGGCGGCTGCCGGTATGGAACGCGGCGCCGTCCACATAGACGAGTACGGTGGTGCCGGTCACGCGGAAGTCGGCCTGGCTTATGGCCGGGCCGTCGAGCTCGGGGCCCACGGGGACCTGCTTCTCGACATTGATGCCGTGCCGCTCGAACAGGCGCAGGAACTTCAGCTCCAGCGGGGAGCCGACCCCAGCGTCGTAGGCCTCGAGCCATGGCTTGGGGTCGTCGCTGTCGCCCAGCTCGCCACGAAGCACCTCGGGCGCCGCCAGCGCGAGGCCTTCGAGATCCGGCATGATGTGCGGCCACGACAAGTGCTCGTGGTGGCGCTGGTTGGCGTAGGACTTCAGGCAGCGGTAGCAGGCGCTTTCGCACTTCGGGTGGTCGAGATGTTCTATGGTTCGGCGCGCCACCAGATGCAGCTCGTCGACACAGCGATCTAGGAAGCCGCTGCCGCCAACGGCCGCGTCGATCAGGGTCAGGGCGCCCAGCTTGCGTACACCGTCCTTGCGGCGTTCCTCCCACAGGGGTTCGAGCTCGAACTCGATCTCCGGCCCGTCGAGCATGTAGAGCTGACGCAGCCCCGTCCGCAGGGCATAGCCCAGCGAGTAGCCCCACCGCTTGTAGTCGGCCTCGTCGTAGTCGCGCGGCAGGACAACGGTCACGCGGAGAGTCGAGGCGGGCGTAGCGGTCGTGATCGCTGCCGGGATCGGAGGCTGGCCGCTGCGCTGGCAGCCCGAAGCATGGCCGAAGGCGTCGGGTCCGCTGGACTTGCGTGCCTTCCTGCGCCCCTTCTTGCCGCTGTCGTCGTCGGGCACCGAGAGCGACCTGCCGCAGGCAGGACACAGGTAGAAGCCGCGCCCGGCGTCGTGCAGCATCGGCTTCCCATTGCGCAGGTCGGCCTCGCTTGGGGGCTTCCACTCGTTCACCCACCGTACGGTCTCCTCGGCCCGCAGCTCGACGTGCCAGCCGGTGGCCAACCGCCTCCGGGCGACTACACGACCGTCGCGCTGTGGGTGGCAGGTCACCAGCGAGCCTATCGAGAACCGGTCCTCCTCTTGGAGTACCGGTGTGTCGTCTCGAATTGCCAGGAACCCGCCGTACTCGTGGCCCGGGTAGCCGTGGCCGCCGCCCACCGTGTCGTCCGAGCCACAGCGTGGGCACGCCGGTGTCTGAGCGTCGTAGCGAAGGTCGCACCCCTTGCAACGCACGTAGATCCAGTCGGGGTCGGTGGACTTCGGGTTCCAAGGCGAGGCGAGATCCAGACCCACGACGCGCCAGCGGTGGCCACGGGCGTGGACCGGTGCCTCCGGCTGGTACTGCGCGATGCCGAAGCGTCGCGCCACCGTGATGGGGTCCTCTTCGTGCTCGTCGCCCCACAGTCGCAACGTGCAGGGCGCTGAAGGGAACTCGTAGCCGGGGAGGATGCCGAACTCGGCGAACCGGCGCATGGGGTGCCCGCTGCCCCGGTCGTCCGCATCGCCGTCGAAGCGGTCGTCGCGCAAGCCCAGGATCTTCCGCTTCAGGTCCTGAGCGTGCATGGCCGAGCGGTCGCCCTTGCCCAGTTCGTTCCAGCGGTCGATTGTCTCCTGCAGCTTGAGAATCTGCCGCCGCACGCGGTCGAAGAGGTCCCGGATACGGTCCGGCAGCCCCTCGAGTACCTGGGCAAGGGCGTCGGGCTCGCCGAGCCCGGCCGGGTCGAGCACGTCGTCGCCCCACGCGTCGCGTGCCAGGTTCACAGCGTGGGGGAACTGCGCCACGATCGCGGCGATGAGCTCGTCCACTTTCGCCTGGTCGACCTCGCCGCGGATGTTGATGTACTCGGCCATCCGCCCAGCGAGGCCGGGCTCGGCGGCGCCGAACGCGAGCGCGTGCAGGTGCCGCAGCACCACGTCTCGATTGCCCAGTCCGACGCCGGGTGCTGGCACCTCGCCGGCAATCATCTCGGCCGGCTTGTCGAAGAAGTACCCATCGTGCGGTGTGCTTCGTGCGTAGCCGAGCACGATGCCAACCCGTGACCGCCGCCCAGCACGGCCCCCACGCTGCGCATAGTTGTCGGGACGGGGCGGGATGTTGCGCATGACCACTGCGTCGAGGCCCCCCACGTCGATCCCCATCTCCAGGGTGGGCGAGCAGGCCAGAACGTTCGTCGCGGCGCGCCGGCTCGTGCCGCTCCACCCCGGCGGCGGCCGGAACCCGGGCGGTGGAGCCTTGAAGTCCTCCTCGAGCTCGATGCGGTCTTCACCGGTGATCTGCGCCGTGTGCTCGCCCGCGGAGAGCGGCATCAGGTCGCTCCTCTGGATGCGCTGGACATAGCGATTGCGCTCGATCTCCTCCCTCGGCCACTGCTCCAACACGCCGTGGCAGCTCGGGCACGGGCTGCCTGCGGCCGCCCATGGAATACGCACGTTGCAGACGGAGCACCGCATCCGCTCCTCGGGCTTGACCAGCTCCAGGCTCACGACGTCGGCGCTGACCTGGAGCAGCCGGCGGCCCTTGCGGTAGCCGTGAAGGGGTTGAGCCACGATGAGCCGCGGGCCACTGGCCAGCAGATCCAGAAGCTCAACCATCCGCTCGTCATCGGGCTCGGCTCCGCCCATCCGCTTGAGCAGATGCCGCAGCTTCGCCTCGAGGCTCGGGCTGCGCCCCCCCGCCCTGGGCCTACGCCAGGCGTTGCGCTTGGAGATGCCCTCGGGCACCTCCGAATCGTCGAGCCACCCGAGCGGGGTTCCCTGGCTGTCGCACGCGTAGCCCGCGGGGGTCTTGATGCGCCGCTCCCAGTCGGCTGGCCCCCGGAACTCTTCGGGGCAGCTCGGGCTACCCGGATGGTAGCAGAGCATCGGCCGCGAGAGCGCGGTTCGCCGGCGCATCTCGTCCAGCAGGCAGCGTGAGACGTAGGCGAGCTGACCGGTTGTCAGACCCAGTTTCCCGGCGAGGCCCGCGCTGTTCTTCGCGATGTGGGCGTCCAGATGCTCGTAGCGCACTCCGACGAGACCCAGGTTGAGCAGCGAGGCGCGGTAGCCCGCGCTGACCGACAGGTCGTCGAGCAGCGGCGCCTCCTCCCACGCCCGCGCGCGGTCCTGCACGTGCCGCGGCAGGAAGTCGGCGTCGTCGAAGCCCCTGGTGTGGGGGTTGTCTGCTCGCTCGACTGCCATCGCGACGAGCTTCGTGAGGACCTCGGCGATGGTGGCCCGCTGGCCGGGGGCCTCTTCCAGCACTCGGATGAGCCGACGGCGCATACGGTCGTAGCGGCCAGCGTAGGTAATGAAGCGAGCCTGGTGTGCGGCGTCCTGGCGGCTGTCCGAGAAGATCAGCAACCGCTCCTTGCCGTCGTGGTCGGCCCGCTCCGCGTTCTGCACCGCCAGGCCCTCGCAGAGCCCCTCCGCGACCACACGCACGGCTGCCGAGGTGCCCAGCGATACCGGCGTGAGCACGTCATGCGCCCCGGCGGTCCCGCCGCACACGAGGCAGCGGTTGCGCGCCGGCGCGAGCACCGCCCGCATCGGATACAGAGACTCGTCGACCGAGAACGAGCAGGTGGCGGGGTCGAAGCTGCCCTCGAGCACGGGCCGTTTCCGCATCTGCTGCTCGACGCCAACCAGCCCCTCGTCGTCGCCCGTCTCGAAGCGCTCGCGGTCGTAGAGCAGCCACTCGCCGTCGTTGGACCGCGAGGCGTTCGGTCGAAGTGCCTCGCCCTCGGGCCCCGCGTCACCCTCCGCGAACCGTAGGGTGTCGGCGCCGCACGAGCGGCAAAGGTAGAGCGGCGCGGCGCTTGCCCCGCACTCGCATTGCTCCTCTCCCATCGGGTACAGGCGCCCGCAGCTCGGATCGACGCAACGCGTGAAACGCCAGCCGCCGCGAATGAAGCGATGTGCCCGCAGTCGCAACGTGCCGGCGGTCCCGTCCGGCATTGCGGCACCCACGACGAGCGCCGCTTCGATCTCGCCGCGCAAGCGGTCATGTTCGCTGTCCGCCCGCTCGGGCACGCGCTGGCGCACCTGCTCCACGATCTGAGACACCGACATGGGCCGGCGGGCGAGCAGGTCGTTCAGCGTCCACAGGATTCCGGCCTGGCGCGCGAGCTCGTCGACCGGCCGCGCGACATCCCCGCCGGCCAGCGCAGCGAGGGCCGCGTGGACAGCCTCGGCGTCCCCGATGGCGGGCGGAGCGACCTCCGCTGGCGCGCTCGGCCACCGCGCCTCGGCCGGCACCTCGAGGTCGCGAAGGCTCTCGCCGAGCACCTTGAAGCGCCGCCCGTCGACGCCGGTGAGCTTCATCAGGAACTCGCGGACCGCCTCGTCTCGAAGCGCCCGTACCTCGTCGGGGGCCCGCCCTGTCTCATCCACGCTCTTGATCGTGGCCGAGGTCGCCACTGGCAGGGTCTCCGGGAACCGCTGCGCGTCGGCCCGATCATCGGCCTTCCAGTCCTGTCGAGCGTGGCGCAGGTGGGCACGCAAGCGCCGGAAGAGCAGCGCGATGTTGGCCCCCAGGCTACCGCGATAGGTGTGGACCTCGTCGAGCACCACGAAGCGGCAGCGATGGTTCGCGAAGAGCGCGTCCCGATCCGCCGGTCGCACGAGCAGGTACTCGAGCATCATGTAGTTGGTCAGCAGGATGTGGGGCGGGTGCTCACGGAGCTGGCGGCGCTCGTCCTCCTTGGTCGAGCGGTCGTAGCGCGCCACCTTGACGTGGGTGTGCCCCGACGCCTGCAGGTACTGTCGGATGCGCTCCTCTTGGTCGTTGGCGAGGGCGTTCATCGGGTAGACCAGCAGCGCCGTCAGGCCCGCGTGCCGGAAGCGCACTGAGTCCTCGATTGCATTCTGGATGACCGGCAGCAGGAAGCACTCGGTCTTGCCCGAGCCGGTGCCGGTGGTGACGACGAGGGGACCGGGCTCGTCGCCCAGCAGATGGGCGATGGCGTCGCTCTGGTGAAGGTAGGCGGTCAGGGAGCCGCTGCGCTGCTCCATCACTTTCGCGAGGGCGGCGTCGAGGCCGAGCTCACGCCAGGGCCGACCGCTCTTGAACGGACGGTGGGCCTGGAAGAACGGTTCCTGCGCCAGGAAGCCGGCCTCGGTCAGCGCGGCCTCGAGGGCGGCCCGAAGCTGTGGGTCGCGGGCCTGGAACTCGGTCGAGAGGTAGCTCTTGTACTCGCCGATGACCTGATCGACCACGGTGATGGGGTTCAGGGGCATGTCCGCTCCGTGCTTCTAAAGGCCATCTGCGGGCTTCTATCGGACACGATCTCCGGGTGGCCGATAGAAAACCATTGGGCGTTCAGCGGGTTGTGCCCCCGGCGGGGCCTCCTATCGGCCATCGTCGTCCTCGTGGCCGATAGCGGAACCAGGGTGATATCGCCGCCACCGACGCTCGCCAACGGCTCGAATCTCGCCGTCGGACAGCAGCTCGTTCAAGGCCCGGCGGAAGGTGCGAACCGGGATCTCGGGGCCGACGCGGCGGTGGATCTCCGAGGACGCCGAGCCAGGATAGCGACCGACGTCCTCGACGATGAGCGCCCTGAGCCGGTACGGCTCGATGCGCGTGAGGGTCGTATGCCCCTCGAGCCCCGCTTCACGCAGCAGTACCGGCTCGACGAAGTAGCGCGTCGCCCGCGTCCGGCCGGTCGTGCGGACGAGCCCCAACTCAATGAGGCGGGCGGTCCAGGGCCGCAGGGCACTCGGCTCGGGGAGCTCGAGTGCAGCCGTCAGCTCCACAGCGGAAAGACCCTCGGACTGGCCGAGCAAGCCCAACGCGATGCGCTCGCGCTGGGTGAGCTGGTGGCGCTGGTCAGCCTCGGCGATGAGCCGGATGACTCCTGGATGCACCACACGCCGCGGCACGGTCACGTGCACCGAGTCCGCGCCCTCGGCCACGGTCGGCGCGGCCCGCCCGCTGGTGAGCAGGCGGTCGTACATCAGGTCGAAGCCGCTGCCCTCGCGCTCCATCAGCTTCAGGTCGTGGAAGACGCGGGCGAGGCCGTCGTTGCGCCGCCGGCTGGCGTGCAGGATATTCCGGGGCGTCACGCCCAGCGGCAGCCGGCCGGCGTTCACCACCTCGAGGTGGGCGGGGTGCAGATTCAGGAAGATGTCGCCACGCTGCGTGTAGGGGCGATGGACCAGCGCGTTGACCAGCAACTCGCGGACCACTGCCTCTTCGTAGGCCGGCACCCGCATTCGCAGCAATCCATCCGGCAGCTCGTAGGCCTCGCGGAAGTCCGGGATGCCCTGCCAGACGGCGTCGACCAGCTCGACGGGGGACAGGACGTGGTCGTCCCAGACGTGCTTGTCGATCTTCACACCGCGCTCGTCGTACTTGAGCGCCTGAACGACCGGCGCGGTGCCGAGCCGGGCCCGGTCGGTGGCCGTGCCCAACAGCAGCACGCCGAGGTTCGTCAGCGTGTCGGCGCTGGCAAGAGCATAGTGGTCAAGCAGCTCGTCGTCAGTCTTCTCGCGCACAGATGGCTTCACGCGGTCGGACGCCCGCAGCCGGTCGCACAGCGCCGTGCGTTTGAGTGCATCGCATCGTTCGCGGGGGACGCCGAGCGAGGTCATCGTCTCCCAGGGCACCGAGGGGCGCTCGTTCACGAGACGCAGCACGTCGTCGCCCACCACGGGCCGGCAATCGTCGCCCACGCGCAGGAAGTAGCGGCCATCGCTGGTAGACGCGACGCCGACGGCACGGGCGACGGTGAGCACGAGGATCTCTCCGCCGCCGTCGCCCCGCTGCACCTCGGCCGCGAGGTCGACGTTGACGGTCAGCTCGCCGATCCGCTTGCGGACGCGGTCGAGCAGGTCGGCGGGGATTCGCTGGCCGGCCGGAGCCTCCGTCGCGTCGTCTTCGATGCCGATGACGATGTGCCCGCCCGCGCCGTTGGCGAAGCACACGCAGTCCTTCGCCAGCTCGCCGAAGTCGGCGGTCTTGCCGGAGACCGTCCGCAGCGACTTGCGGTCGAACTGCTGGTCCTCTCGGCCTGTGTTCATCGTCGAAGCCTCAGCCATCGTTCACCCGGTTCGCACCTCATGCTCCCCCGAAGAGAGCGTCGAACTCCGCTGCGGGTAGATCGAAGAGCCGCAGCGCCGCCTCTCGGATGCGACTGCTGCGCTCCTCGATCAGCGTCGGAAACATCCCCTCCTGCACAAGATCCCACGACAGGAGTCGCTCGGCCATGTCCTGCTCCGTGTAGGCCGGCGCATCCCCTCCGGGCTCAGCGAACCACTTGTGGGGCGGCTTGTCCGTCTTGTTGCGGTTGTCCTTGCCCCGGAGGAAGTGGAAGTTGGCGTAGTGGTTGATCTGCTCCTCCGAAACACCTGCGTCGCGAAGCCGCGCCTTGGGGAAGATGTGATCCCGCTCCAGCGCGTCCGGGTTCCCGTCGACCGTGATTCCGCCATGAGCAATGTTGAGCGCCAGGTCCACGTGGGCGTTGAGCAGCTGTTCCAGTGTCGTGATGGGCCGATGGTAGGCCGTCTCGCGCGCGAGCGCCTCGAGCGGGAATGGCCCCTGTCCATGACAGTGTCGCCGGGTGAAGCTGCCCATCCGGGCCTCGGCACCGGAGAAAACGCCGCCCATCAGCGCGATGTACAAGCCGGTGACCAGCCGCTTGTTCTCCGCCTGATTCGGCTCCGGGTTGCGCGCCAGATGCACGACAAACGGAAGCAGCGTGTTGGTCGCACGACGGAAGAAGCGCGGTGAGTAGATTCGGCAGCGGTCCCGAAGGAGCACGGCCAAGCGATTCCATGCCGGTCCGAGTAGCTCGAGCGCACCTTCGAGCCTCGGCGCGATGTCTCGGACGCGGTCGCGGTCGGAGACGAGCCGATCGAAGCGAGAGTCTTCTCCGATGAGGAGCAACGTGGACTTGAGGACCATGTCGCGGTCGATCGGGACCGGTGAGAGCGCTGATGCCTCGTGCGCGACCTTCAGCAGCGCCGGCTGCACGTCGTTCCACGACAGATCCAGCAGGCTCATCAGCAGGTCGGACTTCTGCAGCACGAGCCCACCGGAGTTCACCCGGACGAACACCTCGAGGATCTCCTCGATAGGCGTATGGGTCTGACCGTACTCGTCGATGACGATGACCTGCAGCGGCTTCTCAGAGCGGACGACGGCCGCTGCCCGGTTGACCGTGTCCATCAGCCGCGTCCGGCGGGCCTCGTCCAGGCTCAGCTCGCTCGCGAGCGTGAAGGCGTAGTTGAGCGCGCGTGTCGGATCGATGGACGCCAGGTCCTCGAACAGGATGAACCGGTGCTTGACCTGCCCGTGCTCGTCGACCTCGGCGTTCAGCTGGGTGACCTCGGTGCCCGCCAGAAACCGGAAGTCGTAGTACATGTCGCCGGGGTCCTTGTGGTCGGACGACCCGCTCAGGACGTCGAGGTAGGCCCGTCGATGGTCCAGTGAACCTCGGAGCGCGATGTACATCGAGGTCAGCCGCTGCTGGCCGTCCAGGACGTACTTCAGGCGCCGCTGACCGTCCGCCGTCGGGAAGTTGATGATCGCCTTGTCGCCCGTGAAGACGTCCTTCGTGAACGGCCGGTAGCGTTGTGCCTCCTCCGTGTCCCACACGAGCAGGGAGCCCAGGGGGAACAGCCGCATCAGGCTGTCCATCAGGCGCAGGATGCGCTCCTCCTGCCACACGAACGGGCGCTGCATCGCCGGCAGGACGAGCTCGCGGTCGTCCACCATCTGGATCAGCGTGCGAATCACCATCGACTTCATTCAGCGGCTCCTCTCCATCTTGGCGTGTTCGGCTCAGCCATCGGACCTCCGGTACTTCGTGCCGCGACCCTGCCCCTCGGTCACGGCGCGGCCCTCGTCGACCAAGCGCTTCAGGTGTGGGCGCACGCCGGCGGCATCGAGGCCGGTGGCCCGCTGGGCGTCGCCCGAGGTGATGAGGCCGCGGGCCTCGAGCAGGCGGGCGATGGTGTCGTAGGCGCCGTCGTCGGAGGGGGGCGCCGGCCGCGGCGTGGGGCGCGGAGCCGCCGCCGGCTTCTCGGGGGCCGGGCCGAGGCCGGCGAAAAGCGGACCGAGACTCTGGTTCGTCGGCGCGTCCGCGCCCGCGACGGGCAGGTCGATGACCGGCTTCGGCAGGCACTCGTTGAGCGGGATGTCCCAGTAGGGGTCGTGCTTCTTCGTGAAGGCCTCGAGGCCGATGGCCTTCAGCTCATCGAAGGCGGACAGACAGAGTTCCGGTGCCTTCGGGTAGCTCTTGTGACTGAACGTCGAGAGCACGTGCTCGTACTGCGCCCGGTCGAGCCCGTAGGCGTCGGCCACTACTGCGTCGATGGCCGCGCGGACGGCCCAGCGGGCGTCGTCGCCCTCGAGGACGGGCCAGGTGTGCTTCGGCGTCGGCTCGCGCCACGCGTCGCCGAACTGCTCGGTCCATAGCGGAGCATAGAGCGTATTGACCGCGGAAAGCCTGACCGCTGCGCGCGCTGCGAACGAGCCCGCCATGGCTGCCAGGTCTGGCCAAGGCAGCGTCCTCAACACGCCAAGGTTGAGGTTCGCCTGGACGACTCGCCGTGCGGCGAAGTCAAACGCGAAGGAGTTGAAACATGCAAGAGCCACACAGACATTCGCCGTAGGACGATTGGACGGCTCGTGCTCGACCCGCAGAGAGTCGCCTGCCACCGCGCCAGGTGGAAGAAGTACCGCGCGGGCAGAGCGCTCATTCGTGGCTACCAATCCGCACGTTGCACGCCACGCGAACCGATAGTGGCAAAGTGCTCCATACAGTCGCGCAATCCTGACATGGTCGAGCAGAGCCACCTCGGCAACTGCTGGCTCCCACTTCCCCGATTTCTCCGTGGGAAGTGGGTCGTAGTCACGCATACTCTTGCCGCCGTAAAGCGGTGCGGCGCCAAGTGTCAGCAGCACCCCGATGACATCGGGTCGTCGAGCGTCATCAGCGCCAGGCACGATGTCGCGAAGTCGTCTCAACGCGTCTTTGTCGTTGGTGCGATGGATGTCGGCAGCCGCCTTGACTCCCAAGTCGCAAATGCCCTGCAACGCATCGAGCCGCGAGGCGAGTTCAAAACCCGTGTTCGCACGGTGGAAGACCTTTGTGAGATCGCCGTCATCGGAAAGCGCAAATGCAACCGCGGATGGCTCGAATGAAGAAACGCCGCCGCCAGCGAGTAGGTCCTCAAAGCGCTGGCATTCCATCCCCATGTGGACGGAAACACGCTTGCCGCCGCGAGCACCCACCAAGCATACGAACGAGACACGGGATGACGCGCCGCCGAAGAGCTGGCGCAGGTTCAAGTAGTGCACGAACCACTGGACGGCCAGGGCCTCGAACAACCAGATTCGCAGAGGCCGGTCGGCCGGGACTTTCGCCAAGCCACCACCGACCACGAAGCCGAGGCGCCCCCCCGTTGGACTCAGCACCGCGCTAGAGCGGAGCATGAAGAGGCGGTATAGGTCGGGATCCGACGTCGCGGCCGCGACTTCTTGTGCGCGAGTCTCCGCGGACACGACGCCGAGAGCTCCGCGCTTCTCCTGCTCGACTACCTTCGCGTACTCCCTCGCCAGCGGATGCGTGTCGAACACCTCTTCGAGGACGTGATGCTCTGAGCCGACCCCCGCTGACTCCTTGCCTTCCATGTAGGCCGGGTCGATGGCAGCCAAGAAGTCTCGTCGTTCTATCCGCAGCTTGTCCCAAGGCGGGTTGCCCAGCACAGCATCGAATCCGCTGCGTCCCGGACGACCGTCGAGGAACACCTCGGGGAACGCCAGCTGAAACGCGAGCGACGCTCGGCCTGTCTCGACCATTCTGAGCAACCGCGGGCGCGGAGCCAGCGCGCGGCCCGCGTCCTCGCCCCGCGCCACCGCCTGTGCTAACGCCTGGTACCCGGCGTCGTCGCACTCGTCCCCGAGCATTACCCCGCCGCTCCACGCGGCCGCCAGCGTCTTTAGCGGGGCCAACATTGCGTCGAGCTTCTCCTTCGCTGTGCGCTTCCGCTCCAGGTCGGCCACGTCCTTGCCGACACTGGCATCCAGATCGCGCACATGGACCAACGCCGCAGTCAGTGTGGCATCGAGCAACTCGGTCAGCCCCTGGGCGAAGAGGTCGTCGAGTTTCTCGCCGCTCTTCGGGTAGGCCAGCAGGTGCTCGAAGAAGGGCCCGGTCAGCGAATCGCCCTGGATGAGCCGGTGATCCATGAAGGTCAGCGGCAGCCCCTCGGCATAGCTCTCCAGCCACAGCGAGAGCTTGGCCAGCTCGACCGCAAGCGGGTTCTTGTCCACGCCGTAGAGGCAGTGCACCGCCACCAGGCGCCGGCACAGGGCCTCGGCCTTCCGCTGCGACAGGCCGCTCTCTTCGCCTTCGGCCGCGCGACTCGGCAGGTACGCCACCAGTTCGTCCTCGGGATCGGGCAGGTCCTCGACGCGCTTGCGTAGCTCGGCGGCGTGGGCGAGCAGCGCCTCGTGCTCGGCCTCCGCGACCTTCGCGGCCTGCTCCTCGGCCTGCACGGCCAGCTCGTCGCACAAACGGCAGGCCTCGTAGAGCGCTTCGCCGAGGTAGCGGCACGCTTCGACCAGGAAGTGGCCGCTACCCATGGCAGGGTCCAACACCTTCAGCTCGAGGATGCGGCCGGGGTGCGGGTCCTCCTTGGGGCTGCGCTCGGCGAGCTGGGGCTCGAGCGTCTCCTGCACCAGGAAGCGCACGAACGGGTGCGGCGTGTAGTAGCTGCCGCTTGCCTTGCGCCCCAGGCCCACCCGCAGGAAGAAGCGCCCGGCCGGAATCTCCTCGATGAACTGGACCTTGGTCTTGCTGCCCGCGGCCGCCTTGCCGCGGCGCTTGGGGGCCTCGTCCTCTTCGCCGTCGTCGGCGTCGTCCGTGTCGCTGTCTTCGTCGTCGTCCAGGTCGGTTGGCGCGAGGTCGGTGCGGTAGGGCAACCCCTGCGACACCGGCACGACCACCTCGAGTTTGGCCCGTCGCAGGCGGCACATGGCCTCGGTGGTAATGCCCGGCTCGAGCTCCAGCAGGGCCTCGTAGACGCGGCCAAGATCCTCGACGTCGAGGGCGCCGTAGTGCACGCGCTCGCGTTCTGTCCTGCCGTCGCCGGGTGTCCACAAGAGCGCGTCGAGCAGGCGGGCCACGCCGCGCTCGCCCCAGGTCAGCCGGTCGAGCAGCGGGGTGGCGTCGCGGCCGAAGAGCATGCCGCCCAGGGGCCGGATCTCGAGCTCGCTGGAGCTCATGCCATTGGCGAACATCCGCCAGAGCGCGCGCAGGCCGGACTCGAGGAAACCGCCACTGTCGGCACCGTCGTCGAGCACCCGCCGCACCAGGCGCGCGAGCGCCGTGTTGGGCGAGTAGGTGTTTCGCCACAGGCTGGTGGCCGCGAAGCTGAAGGCGCGGGCGGGGTCGGCGGACGACTCCAGCTTGAAGACGAAGAGCAGCCGGTAGACGAGGATCAGGCCCTCGCGCCACAGCGCCCGCGCCAGCTCGCCCGCGTCGGTCCACTCGGCGCGGACGGCGGCGTTGTCGGGGTGATCCAGCAGCTCCTGCAAGAAGCCCTCGATGGCGCGGCGGGCCTGCAGCCGCAGCTTCTTGGTGACGGTGCTCTGAGCGAGCCGCGCGGCCTCGGCCAGATCGGGCACCACCGCGACGCCGTCGGGCGAGGCCAGCGCGAGCAGCAGCCGATACGAGTCGGGGACGCCGCGCGCCGCGCGCCAGCCGCCTGACCGGTCGAGGCGCACGGCGATGTGGCTGTCGGGCCGTGCCGGATCGCAGAGCAGCAGGCGCAGCTCTTCACCGTCGGTGAGCAGGCCTACCCGCTCGCCGCTGGCCAGCAGCACGCGCTGGGCCACGCGGCTCGGGCTGAAGCGGTAGGCCCGGCCGCGACGGCTGGGCGCGTCGAGGTCGGTGCCGAGGCCCACCGACCAGGCGCGCAGCTTGCGCCCGTCCTCCGATGTAAAGAGCCAGCCACCGTCCTCGGGGCCCTCGCGGGTGATGACCTCGGCCTGCGACTCGAAGGCGGCGTAGCCCAGGCGCTCGGCGAGGGGCTCGAGGACGTGGCTCGCCACGCGGCGGTCGCCGCCCTGCTCGCCGAGGGCCCGCAGTTTGCGACGGTAGACGTCCCAGCGGTCCTGGAGCGCGCGCCCCTCGTCGCCCGTGGTCTTCGGCAGCAGCTTGCGTTTGGTCAGCTCGGCCTCGAGCTGGAACTTGACGAACGGCTCGGGCAGCGCCGGCCCGAAGAAGGTGCAGTCGCGGAGATCGAAGGCCATCAGCGCGTTCCTCCCGTCCCGCCGCTCGGGACCATCATCAGGAGGCCCAGCGGGAGCGGGTCGAGCACGCGGGCGTCGGCGCGGGCCGCCAGGTCCTTGTGGCGCTTCTCGTGGAGACGCAGCACGCCGTCGGCCTCTCGACGTGCTGCCGGAGCGTTGGCGCCGTCCGTGGCGAAGGCCGCCAGCCGCGCGGTGGGGTCGTCGAGGGTCTGCCACCGGGGGAGGCGAGGGGCGTCGCCAAAGAGGTCGGCCTGGGCCTGGACGACCCTACCGCAGAGGGCCTCGGCGCGGGCGCGAAGCCAGAGGTCGAGCTCGCGCTGCTCGGCGCTGATGAGGCTGCGGTGCGTGTTCAGCGCCGAATCGGCGAGCTGAGAGAAGGCCGTTCGCGCCGCGTCGAGCGCCACGCCGCGCGCGGCGGGCGCCCAAGATGCGAAACGGCTCGTCCAAAGGTCGCGGGTGGCCGTGGGGCGGCCGCCTTCGATGAGCGCGATCCAGGCATCGGGTTCGCTGAAGACCTCGGATGCTTCGGACTCGTCGACGCGGACCGCGAGGACCCGCTCGAGCTCATGCCCGCGTTCGCTGTCGACCACGCCGAGGAAGGTGCACAGGATCGCCGGCGCGTCGGCGTTGACCTCGATGGCGCTGACACGTCGGTCGAGCCATGCATCGGCCTCGCCGAAGCGGAGATTGCGAACGCGGTCGAGAGCCCGCCGCACGACAGGGTGGGCGCGGCCCAGATAGCCGAGGCGTCGCCCGGCCTCGTCACGGGTACGGTGCCGGTCGGTGGTGAGGCGCAGCGTCCGCTCGTCGGAGTCGTAGCCAGGGATGTCGCGCAGGCCGTGGGTCCACACGGGTGGCAGCCGGAGCACGACGTCGTCGCCGGACCCGGGGCGTACCGCACCGCTGCCCCCTGCGTCGGCTTCGAGCGCATTGCACACGAAGTCCATCAGCTCGACGGCGCCGAGCCGCTCGCCCTCATCGCGGGCGCGGGCGGCCTCGGCCATCAGGTGGGCCTCGGCGTTCAGGCCCACTTCGCCGAGCCACGCGCTGGTCTTCGCCGCCTTCTCGTAGCCCGCCATCGCACGCTCGACCTCGGCGAGCAGCTCCTGATAGGCGGGCGTCCCCACGTCCTCGTCGTTGTCGGCCTCGATCTGGCGCAGCTCGTGCGGTGGCCGCGCGAAGAGCGACTGCTCCTCGTCGGCGAGGCCCTCGAGCAAGCGCACGGTCTGGGCATCGTCGGTGGTGATGCCGCCGAGCGTGTTGGGAACGAAGGTGAGGCGTGCCCGCTGGCGTTCGTACTTGGCGACCAGGCGCAGGAGCAGTCGCTCCTCAAAGGTGCCCGTCAGGTACAGGTAGCGCACCTGCGGTGTGTGGCGCTGCCCGTAGCGGTCGATGCGGCCGTTGCGCTGCTCGAGGCGGTTGGGGTTGTAGGGTAGCTCCAGGTGGATGAGGTGATGGCAGCGGTCGTGCAGGTTGAGGCCCTCGGCCGTCGCGTCAGTGCTGACCAGTACGAGTCCGCTCTCGGTGGCGAAGCGCTCGGTGATGGTCGTGCGCTCCGGTGCGTGCTCGGGGCGTCCGCTCACGGCGAGGATCTCGCCGTTGAGGTCGCCTTGGTCCCGCGCCGCCCGAAGGAAGTCGACCAGCACGTCCTGGCTGTCGGTGTACTCGGTGTAGACGAGGACGTTCGCGTCCGGCTCGGCCCACCGGATCGCGGAGATCTCGGCGAGGGCGGCGCGCAGCTTCGGGTCCTCGGCCACCGCGGCATCGGCCATCTCGACCAGCGCGTCGAGGGCATCCCCGGTGGACGCGACGCGCTTTCCGCGATCCCGCTCGCGTCGCTGGGCGCGGCGGAGCTCGTCGATGCGGTCCACGACCCCGTCGGCGCCTTCGAGGCCCGTCGCGGCGAGTTCGGCAGCCATGTCTTCGGCCTCGAGCGCCGCGCGATCCTGCTCCTCCTCGAAGGAAAGCGCGCCGTAGCGTTCGAGGCGCCTCTGGTACTCGCGAAGCGTGCGGAGGCGCTGGCGGCGCGTCTCGGTATCGGCCTTGGAAGTGGTGACGAGCTCTCGGTACCGGTCGCGAATGACGCGCAGCGTGTTCCGGCACGCCGAGACGGTTGAGACGGAACGCTTCAGAAGCGCCACGAAGGCGAGGACCTCGCCGAAGCGACGTTGTCGGACGGCTTGACGCAGCCTGGGAGCGACGGCGGCGAGAAGCGCCTGCTGGAAGGCGGCGAAGGCGGGGTGGTCGCCCTGATCGAAGGGCACCGCGCAGGGGGTCACCTGCCGGGTTTTGAACAGGGGCTCCCCGGTGGCGGGGTCCTTGATGTGTCCCTTGAGGCGCCGGACCACGTGCTGCCGGTAGCGGTCGCCGCGCAGCATGCTGCGCCCGTCCACGAGGCTCGGGTCGAGCAGCTCGACCACCGAGGCGAAGTGCGCGTCGTAGCCGTCGTGGGGCGTGGCGGTGAGCAGCAGCAGGCCGTCGGTCTGACGCGCCAGGACCTCGGCCAGGCGTCGGCGTCGGGAGTCCTCCCAGTCGCCGGCTGCGCCGAGCCGCACGCAGTGGTGGGCCTCGTCGAGGACGACGAGGTCCCAGACCGTACGTTCGAGCTCCTGCAGCACCTTCTCCTGCTTCGCGAAGTCGACGGACGTGAGGCAGTACGAGACGTGGTCGAAGGGGTTGGCACCCAGGACGAGCGAGCGCCTCATCTCCTGGAGCTCGCCGGCGCTTCGGATCGGATCGAAGCGCAGACCGAAGCGCTCGCGCATCTCGCCATGCCACTGTTCGAGCAGTGGACCGGCCGGCGACACGATGAGGATGCGGTGGGCGCGGCGCCGGGCGATGAGTTCGGCCATGATGAGGCCGGCCTCGATGGTCTTCCCGAGGCCGACGCCGTCGGCGAGCAGCAGGCGCGGGCGGCTCATGCGGAGCGCACGCATGACCGGGACGAGCTGGTAGGGCGCGATGTCGAGTCGCCCGGGCTGGACCGCCAGCAGCGCCGAGGGGCCGAGGGCCTGCTCGAGCAGGAAGGCGTCGTGGTACAGGCGCCACTGCCGCAGGCGTCCGGCGCGAGCCGGATCGAAGTCGGTGGCAATCGGGCGGATGGGCTCGAAGGGATGGAGGATGTCGACCTCCATGCCCTGGAGGTCGCCTTGGAGACAACGAAGGCGGAGACGATGCTGCTCGCCGGCCGGCTCAGCGTGGACAACTTCCCAGGGCAGCCCCCGCGCCTCGACCTGCGTTCCCGGTAGAAGGGGCACTACCGCCTCCCTGGTGTGAGATTCATGGCCGACCGGCTTTGGCTGCTGCGAGAGTCTTGACTCTGGTCGCAACGACCATGGAGGAACCCGAGTCCATGCATTGATCCGGCCTGCCTTCCAGCGCCACGATGCTTCCATTTGAGCCCGCGCCAGCACAACCCGCTTACCACGGGCAACCGCCCGCGCTCAATCCGACCTGCCTGTCACGGCTCCGTTTCAGGCAAGGGCAGTCGGCTCCAGCACGGGGCACCACATGGCTGTCAGAAGGGGTGTGCTCCAAGCACGAACCAGGACGCCCACCTCCAACGCGTCGACGTGTGCGTGGTTCCGTCAGGCTCGGTCCCTGACGCGGGTCCCGGTGGTGATTGACGTTCGTCCGGACCGCGTGCGACCGTCCTCTGAGAAACTCCGAGGCTGACCGCGATGCGAGTCTGTTACGATTGTGGCTACCGGGGGCCTGAGCGAACGTGCCCGCACGACGGCCTCCCTACCTTTGATGAGGGCGGCAGCACCACGCTCGCCGAGCAGCCCGATCTCATCGGCCGCGTCTTCGCCGACCGCTACGAGGTGGTGGACGTCCTCGGCGCCGGCGGGATGGGCTCCGTCTTCCTCGCCCGCCACCGCGCGATGCAGCAGGACGTCGCGCTCAAGGTCCTGAAGAAGGACATCGCCAACCACCCGTCAGCCATCAAGCGCTTCTTCCGCGAGGCGCGCCTGAGCGCCCAGCTCTCCCACCCCAACACCATCCGCGTCTACGACTTCGGTGCGTCCGACGGGCAGCTTTACCTCGCCATGGAGTTCCTACAGGGCCGCACCCTCGGCGCCGCCTTGCGCGAGGATGGGCGGCTCTCTCCCGAGCGCGCCATCAACGTCACCCGCCAGGTCTGCGCGGCCCTCGACGCCGCCCACAACGCCGGGATGGTCCACCGCGACCTCAAGCCCGACAACATCTTCCTGACCTCGCTCCGGAACGCACCGGACTTCGTCAAGGTGCTGGACTTCGGCATCGCGAAGCCCGTCGGCGACGCCGAGGGCGACCGCTCGGGGCTGACGAACACCGGGCTCATGGTCGGCACACCCCGCTACATGTCTCCTGAGCAGGCCCAGGGGCTCCCCATCGACGCCCGGACGGACCTCTACGCGGTCGGCGTCCTGCTCTATGAGATGTTGACGGGCGTCGTTCCCTTCGACGCGCCGACCCCCGTCGCCCTGCTCGTGCGCCACTGCAACGAGGCGCCCCCACCGCTGCCGGCGCGCATCGGCGACCAGATCGTCCCGATGTCGCTTCGCCAGCTTGTGGCCTGGCTGCTCGAGAAGGATCCGAAGAACCGCCCCCAGACGGCCGCGGAGGTCGAGGACGCGCTCGCCCGAATCGGTAGCGGCGGTCAGCTCCTCACCGATGACGACCACACCTTGGCGATCCCCGTGATTGGCCCTGAGCTCGTCGCGCCTCCGTCACCCGCCGACGACAGCGCGCAATCTCGTACGACCGCGACCCAGCTGCGTGGGCGTCGCAAGCGGCTGTGGCTCGCCGTCGCGGCGGTGGTGCTCGTCGCCGGTGGCAGCGCGTTCGCCATCATGGGCAGCGCCAGCGGCGACGCGAAGGCCCCCGAGCCGAAGGGCTCGCCCCGAGCCTTCACCAACGCCGCGAACACGACCGGCGCCGAAGACCCCAGCTCGGTGACGAACACGGAGACTGCATCGACCGCACCGACGAAGCCTGCTACGACGGTCGCGAGCGCAGTCGAAGACGCCGCACCAGGCTCGACTCCGGACGCAAGCACCGGTGAGCCAGAGGTGACTGCTGCGGTCGAGCCTGATGTGGTCGAGCAAGCGGACACCGGCGTCACCGAGAACGCTCAGGCCGACGAGGACACGGTCACCTCAACGTCGCCTGCCCGGCCTCCTCGTCCCAAGGTGTCCGCCACCGTTCCGCACACCAAGGCGGCCGACACAAGCGTCAAGAAGCTCGGCACCGTCGTGAAGGACCCGAAGAAGCCGGAGAAGCCCGCCACCACCGTCGAGGTGCCCTATGACCTCTAGGCTCGTCGCGGCCGCCCTGGGCTGCGTGGCGCTACTCGCCGCTACGCCACCATTTGCGCGGGCGGCCGCCCCACCCGACGCACCGCCACCGGCCGCAGTCGAGCGCCCCGTCCAGGACGTCATCGATGCCGCCAAGGCCGCGTTCGAGGACGGACGTTACGAGGAGGCCTTCGCAGGCTTCGAGGAAGCCCAGAAGCGGACCGGACAGGTAGGAATCTTCTACCCGATCGCGCGCTGCTACGAAGAGCTCGACCGGCTCGAGGAGGCGCTGGCAGCCTACGAGCGCGTCGCCGCCGCCGAGTCCGTCCCCGCGGCAGCGCGCGGCAAGGCGGACACAGCGGCGCGCCTCCTTCGCGACCGGCTCGCCACCGGGCGCCTGGTTCTGCAGGTGTCACCGTTCGGCGCGACGGTCCTCGTCGACGGCGCGGTCGTCGGCACCGCTCCCGTCGAGCCTCTCGACGTCGCGCCGGGCAAACACACGGTCGCGGTGCGCCGCGTCGGGTTCTCAACGATGACCCGGGACGTCGATGTGCAGGGCGCCCGCACCGCCACCGTCGTCGTGGAGCTCGCGGCGGCGGTCGAGAAGCCCGTCGAGCCCCCCGACGACGGCGCGTCGTTCTGGCCCTGGGTCACGCTCGGCGTAGGCGGCGCCGTCTCCATCGGAGGCGCGATCTCGGTGTGGTCAGGTGAGCAAGACCACCTCGAGATCACGCAGGCCGAGGGCTACTCCGAAGGGCAGCTCGTCGACATGTCTCGGGACCGCGCCCTGGCCCTCGAGGCGAGCGGCGACGACAAGAAGCTCGTCGGGTGGATCCTCGTCGGCGTCGGGAGCGCGGTCATGGTCGGCTCCGCCGTCTGGCTCGCGTTGGACGCGCCACCCGAGGGCGAAGGAACGACAGTCGTGCCGACGGCGAGCGTGACCCCGGGCGGGGCGGCGCTCGGCGCCGTGGGGAGGTTCTAGATGCGGGCTCTACGCTTGGGCCTCGTGGGCGTGATGCTGGTGCTCGCCAGCTGCACGAACCCGGACCTGAACGGAAAGGTCTACCCGTGCGGCGAAGGTGGCGCATGCGGGTCTGGATACTCGTGCGTCGACGGGCTCTGCCGCCCCGAAGGCTGGACGCCCCCCGCCGACACGACCGAGGCGGATACGACCTCGCCCGACACTTTCATTTCCGACACGACCATGGTCGACACCTCCGATGACGACACCGTCGCACCGGACACGGTCGAGCTGGACACCGTCGTGGCAACCGACACGGTTGAGGTGGACACGACCGACACGGTCGAGGCGGACACCACCGACATTGTCGAGGCGGACACCGCCGACACGGTCGAGGCGGACACGATGGTCGCAGATACAGTCGAGTTCGACACTGTGGCGGCCGACACCGAGATCGGCGACACGACGACGGTTGAGGACACGGTGGTTGGCGACACGACAGTCGGTGGGTGGCTCGTGCGTGAGGGGACGTGGCCCACCTTCACAGGCGAGAGCGTGTCCACGAGCGGCTGGCGTCTGGTCCCGACAGGGTCCGGCCAGCGGTTCACCGGCTCGAGCGTGTCCACGAGCGGCTGGCGACTCACACCCACGCAGTGAGGGCAGCGGCGATGAGCTACGGCAGAGGCATCGACGTCCGGGGAGGCGAGCGATGACGACATGGCGATGGGTTTTCGTGGCGCTGGTCTGCGTCGTCGGCTGGGCTCCCGGCGCGGCGCTCGCGGTCCCGCCCGGCGTCCCCTACAGCGGCTATCTCGAAGACGCCGCTGGGACACCCTACGAAGGCGCGCTCGACGTAGAGGCGACGCTCTTCGACGTCGCAGACGGGGGCGACGCGCTGTGGGGACCGGTGGTCCTCGCAGGGGTGACCGCCGTGGGCGGCCACTTCGAGGTCGTGCTCGACGACGCGGGCGCGCCGCTCGGTGAGGCTCTGGCGGGCCTGGGTGACGCGTACTTCGCGTTCCGCGTGAAGCCTGCGGGCGAGGACTGGATCGCCCTCGAAGGCATGCAGCGCCTGGGTTCCGTGGCGTTCGCCCATCACGCCGGCAACGCCGAGCGGCTGGGGGGCGTGGACGCCGCCGAGTTCCTGACCTCGGACGAGATCGCCGGGACCTACGCGAAGGCGAGCGACCTGGCCGCGGTGGCGACCAGCGGCGACTACGCGGACCTGACCAACCGGCCGGACCTGTCAGGCTACGCGCTGACCGCCGACCTCGCCGGCGTCTGCTTCTCCGGCTCGTACAATGATCTCGTCGGCGAGCCTGATCTGTCAGTCTTTGTAACGATCGACGCTCTCGCCGCGGTCGCGACGACTGGGAGCTATGCGGATCTCACGAACCGGCCCGACCTATCGGTCTACGCGCTGACCTCGAACCTATCGGTGGTCGCCACGACCGGGCAGTACGCGGACCTGCTCGGCAAGCCCGACCTCAGCGTCTACGCGCCCCTGTCGTCGCTCGCGACGGTCGCGATGAGCGGGAGCTACTTCGACGTCTTGGGCGCGCCGGACCCGGACGCGCTGGTCTGGCGCGACGGTAGCAAGGCACTGACCGGGGACCTCGACCTTGCCGGCCACGCGCTGAAGAACGCGGCGCTGCATCCGAGCGCGGATCCGCCTTCCGACCCCGTCGTCGGTCAGCTCTGGTTCGACACGGCGACCCAGGTCCTGCGCGTCTACACCGACGCCCGCTGGCAGGGCATCAGCGGCTCCGTCAGCCTGCCTCCCGACGGTCTGTCGACCGTGTCGAACGGGACCCTGACCAACGTGTTCACGGCCGGCGGAACGAGCACCGACGTCCCCATTGACATCCCCGACAACTACCCGCCGGGTGTCGTCGCGAGCCTGACCATCGACGACAGCGGCACGCTGCGCTCGCTGTCCGTCCATGTCGCCATCACCCACCCCGAAGCCACCGAGCTGAGGTTGGTGCTCACCGCGCCAGGCGGCGAGGAGTTCGTCCTTCACGACAGCGGGGCAGGGACGAGCGGCGGCCTCGACGCCACCTGGCCCCCGACGGCGCTCGTCACCGGCGACTTCGCGGTTCTTGTCGGCACCTCACCTGCCGGCGCATGGACCTTGTCGGTCGCTGACGTCGTGTACTCCGGCGGCGCGCCTGGCGACATCGCCGGCCAGATGACAGACTTCTCCGTCACCTACGAGGTCCTCCGTGACGACGAGGTTGCGGTCAACGGCACCCTGACCGTGAACGGCGAGGATGTCGCTGGCGAGCTCGCCTCGCTGCAGACGGAGCTGGCTCAGCTTCAGGAGACCGTTGCGGAGTCCTGGTGCGCGGTAAACTGCGGTCCTGAGACGACGCCGAACGAATGCGTGGAGGCTCGTTGTGACGGGGCCTCAAGGGCGTGCGCCTTTGACCCAGTTCCGGATGGAACGGCCTGTAGCCTGGGGCATTGCTCAAACGGTGCGTGCGTGTGCGGCTCGCTGGGCACGGACTGCCCGCCGAGCTTTGAATGCACAAACGATGAGTTCTGTGAGAATGCGGCCACCGGCGAAATCTGGGTACCTGCAGGTGACTTCTGGATGGGCTGCAATGCGGCCACCGAGCAGTGCCAGCCTGATGCGGACTACCTGCCTCAGCACTTGGTAACTCTCGACTCGTACGCAGTCGACCGGCACGAAATCACATCCGAAGAATACGGAGCCTGCGTTGCCGCCGGCGCGTGCCAGCCCCCCAACTCGGGCTCCCTGGCAACCTACGGCCAACCCGCGAAGGCCCAACATCCGGTCAACTATGTGAATTGGGCGCACGCAGACACCTATTGCGCATGGAGCGGGAAGCCGCAGGGGGTACAGCGGCTCTGCACGGAGGCCGAATGGGAACGCGCGGCACGCGGTGGTTGCGAGACCATCACTGGAAATTGCGTTGATGGAATGCGAGCTTTCCCGTGGGGTGAAGACGACCCGACACCAGAACTGGCAAATTACGGAGGCAATGTCGGCGAGACCACGGTTGTCGGCACCTACTCACCGGCAGGCGACTCTCCATACGGCGCCCAGGACATGGGAGGAAACGTCTGGGAGTGGGTGAGAGACTGGTACGGCGTCTATCCAGACTACCCAGTCACGAACCCAACTGGTCCCGGGACGGGGACCTACCACATCCTCCGAGGGGGTCACTGGGGCCTGCCTGCTTCGGGAATGCGCACATCGGGGAGGGTCCACCCACCCAGCTATGCTGCGTATGACGTCGGGTTCCGGTGCTGCCGGACGATCGTCCCATGAGCCAATCAGCAAGAGCACAAATGACGAAACACGCTGTTGGGTGGTCTCTTGCACTGTGCGCGCTCGTCGCTATCCCCAGCGTTGCTGATGCTGCACCACCCGGACTCAGGTTCGGCGGCTATCTGGAGAGTTCCGCGGGGACACCGTACGGCGGTTCGGTGGATGTCGAGACGACACTCTTTGACGTCGAACTTGGTGGCGACGCGCTCTGGGGGCCCGTGGTTTTCTTGAACGTTCCCATCGACACGGGCCGCTTCGAGGTCGTGCTCGACGCCAGTACCCCGCTGGGTGACGCATTTGCGGGACTGGGAAGCGCGTACTTCGCCTTCCGAGTTCGTCCCGAGGGACAGGACTGGATTGCGTTGGAGGGCAGGCAACGCGCGGGTTCCGTTGGATTCGCGCACCAGGTGGCCGACTCCGAGCGACTCAGAGGCATCGACGGAGCGGAGTTCCTCTCGTCGTCCGAGCTGTCTGGGACCTACATCACGTTGACTGCGCTTGCACCCGTGGCGACGAGCGGCAGCTACGACGACCTCGCGAGTCGACCGAGCCTCACGGGCTATGCATTGACCAACAACCTCGCAGGCGTCTGCTTCTCCGGCTCCTACGACGACCTCGTGGACCAGCCGGACCTCGCCGTCTTCGTGACCTCCGATGCCCTCGCGACGGTGGCGACGAGCGGCGACTACGGCGACATCTCGAGTCGACCCGACCTCTCCGTTTACGCGCTGACCGGCGACCTCGCGCTCGTCGCGACGAGCGGACAGTACGCGAATCTGCTCGGGAAGCCCGGTCTCAGCGCGCTCGCGCCGGTATCCTCGCTGGCCGCGGTGGCGATGACCGGGAGCTACTTCGACCTCCTGGGCGCACCCGACCCGGATGCGCTGGTCTGGCGTGATGGGAGCCGCGCGATGACCGGCGACCTCAACCTGGGCGGGCACGCGGTCCGGAACGTCGCGATCCATCCGAGCGCAGCGGCACCGACATCACCTGTTGTCGGCCAGGGCTGGTTCGACACCACCTCGCGGACCCTGGAAGTCTACACCGACGGCGGCTGGAAGGCGCTGGAGGGGACAGCAAACCTCCCGAGCGACGGCCTCTCGACCGTGTCCAACGGCACGCTGAGCAACGTCTTCACCGACGGCGGCGTGAGCGGCGACGTCCCCCTCGACATTCCTGACAACTACCCGCCCGGCGTCGCTGCGAGCCTGACCATCGACGACAGCGGCACGCTCCGGTCCCTGTCCATCCACATCGCCATCACCCACCCCGATGCCACCGAGTTGAAGCTCGTCCTGACAGCGTCGGGCGGCCAGCAGTACACGCTCCACGACGGTGGCACCGGCACGAGCGGCGGTCTCGACGCCACCTGGCCTCCCGCTCCGGTCGTCGCCGGTGACCTCGGCGCGCTCGTGGGCACCTCGCCCACGGGCATGTGGACGTTGTCCGTCGCGGACTCCGTCTACTCTGGCGGCGCCCCCGGCGACATCTCCGGCCAACTGACCGACTTCTCCATCACGTACGAGGTTCTGCGGTACGACGAGGTCGGCGTCACCGGCACGCTGACGGTCGGCGGCAAGGACGTCGCGGCGGAGCTTGCCGCCCTACGAGCAGAGGTCGAGCTACTCCGAGCCCGAGTTGCGCCATGTGGGCTCCTCCGATCCCCGTGCGCAACCGGATTCCGATGCACCACACTCGGAACCTGCGTGAACGAGAGCGCGTCTGAAGCGTGGATTCCCGCAGGCGTGTTCTGGATGGGCTGCAACAGCGCCCAAGACGCCAACTGCGGATCAAACGAAGCACCTCAGAATGAAGTCGTGCTCACGTCTTTCGCGATCGACCGATTCGAGGTGAGCGCTGCAGACTACGCCGCGTGTGTGTCCGCCGGAGTATGCACTCAACCAGGAGGGGGCTCGGCAGCGACGTACGGGGTCGCGGGAAAAGAACAGCACCCTGTCAACCAGGTCACATGGGATAGGGCAGTCAGCTATTGCGCCTGGACCGGCAAACCCGCGGGTGCTCAGCGACTTTGTTCCGAGGCCGAGTGGGAGAAAGCTGCCCGCGGAGGGTGCGAAACGGCGTCCGGCGAATGCGCGCAGACCATGCGCGTGCACCCGTGGGATCGTGGGGACGAAACGCCCCCAACCGCGCCGGACTGTGATCTGGCGAACTTCGCGTCCGGCTCAATCCCAGCCAGTTGCGAGCCCGATTCCTTCACGAGCGCGGTTGGCAGCCACCCCAGCGGCGCTTCGCCATATGGGGCCGAGGACATGCTCGGCAACGTGGCCGAGTGGGTCGCTGACTGGTACTCAGACTCCTACCCTGACACCGGCCCCCTCACGGATCCCATCGGGCCGACCACGGGCACACTGCGAGTAGTCCGAGGCGGAGATTTCCAGACGGCCCCCAACGCCCTCCGGTCTTCATCCCGGTTTGGATGGGATCCGGGTTCTCCTGCTGGCGACGTAGGCTTCCGCTGCTGTCGTACCCTTCCCTGAATCGTGGGTTGAAGCATGTCCCGCTGGATCTCCCTTTTCCTGCTGCTCCTCTTCTCGCTCGCACCGAGCGCCGATGCGCGCGCCGTCCCTCCCGGAGTGCCCTACACCGGCCATCTCGTGGACGGCGGCGGTGCGCCATTTAGTGGCCTCACCGACGTCGAGGCAACCGCCTTTGCCACCGCCGATTCGGGGGCGCCGATCTGGGGCCCAATCGTATTCGCTGCCGTCACGGTGGAAGGAGGACGCTTCGAAGTGGTCCTCGACGCTGTCGATGCACCGCTCGCCGATGCGCTTCAAGGCCTCGACAGTGCGTACTTCGCGTTCCGTATCCGGCCCCAGGGCCAGGACTGGATCGCCCTGGAAGGCAGGCAGCGTCTGGGTTCTGTCGGGTTTGCGTATCAGGCTGACAACGCCGAGCGACTCGGCGGCGTAGACGCGGCGGACTTTCCGACCGCGGCCGAAATGGACGGGGTCTACGCGAAGGCGAGCGGCCTCGCCTCCGTCGCCGCAAGTGGCGACTACGCCGACCTGACCGGCCGGCCGAACCTGTCTGGCTATGCGCTCACGAACGACCTCGCGGGCGTGTGCTTCTCCGGCTCCTACGACGACCTCGTGGACCAGCCGAACCTCGCAGTCTTCGTGACGACAGACGCCCTCGCGATAGTGGCGACGAGCGGGAACTACAGTGACCTAATCAACCGCCCGGACCTCTCCGTCTACGCACTGACTGCGGACGTTGCCATGGTCGCAACGACCGGTCAGTACACCGATCTCGCCGGCAAGCCCGACCTCAGCGTCTACGCGACGACGTCGTCGCTCGCCACGGTCGCGACCACAGGAGACTACCTCGACCTCATCGGCGCGCCCGACCCCAACGCCTTCGTCCAGCGTGACGGCAGCAAGGCGCTGATCGGCGACCTGGACCTCGACCGTCACGTAGTGCTCAACGCGGCGCTCCACCCGAGCCCGACCGCCCCGGCCAATCCGTCCATCGGCCAGGGCTGGTTCGACACCGCGAAACAGAGCCTCATGGTCTACACCGACACCGGCTGGCAGCCCGTCGGCGGCCCCGTCGCGCTCCCGGATGACGGCCTCGCGGCTGTCTCCAACGGCGTCCTGACCAATGTGTTCACCTCCACGGTCGCGAGCGACACCCTCCCTCTGGACATCCCCGACAACTATCCGCCCGGCGTCGTGGCGAGCCTGACCATCGACGACAGCGGCACGCTCCGCTCCCTGTCGGTCCACGTCGCCATCACTCACCCGGACGCCTCCGAACTCCTGGTCGTACTTACCGTGCCCGGCGGTCAGCAGTTCGCCCTCCACGACGGCGGTCTTGGAACGACCGGCGGCCTGGACGCCGTCTGGCCGCCGACGGGGCTTGTGACTGGGGACCTCGCGTCCCTTCGGGGGATTTCGCCGAGCGGAACGTGGACGGTCTCGGTCATCGATGGCGTGTACTCTGGCGGAGCCCCAGGGAGCGTGGTGGGAACGGTCGACGCGTTCGAAATGACCTACGACATCTTGCGGGACGGCGAAGCTGAGGTCGGTGGAACGCTGACGGTCGACGGGCGAGACGTCGGCACAGAGGTCGCCACGTTGCGCGCAGCGCTCGGCGAGCTTCGCCAACGAATAGACGAGTCCTGGTGCTCCGCGAACTGTGGCCCCTTGACCTTCGGGAACGGCTGCACAGAGCCTCTGTGCGATGGCATCGGCCACAGCTGTGGCCCGGGCAACGCCAAGCTCGACTTTGCTCCGTGCTCGGAAGGAGCCTGTATCGCAGGCGAGTGCCTCCCTCCCTGTGGCCAACTTGGTGTCCCCTGCCCGTCAAGCTTCGCATGCACCCCGGATGGCAACTGCGAGAACCCCACCACCGGTGAGGTGCGCATACCGGCCGGGACGTTCTGGATGGGCTGCAACAGTACGCTGGACGCGGAATGCAACAGCGACGAACTCGCCCAACACGAAGTGACCCTGCCGACCTACACGATCGACCGTCAGGAGGTCACCGCAGCGGAATACAAGGTTTGCGTCGAGGCAGGAGCCTGCTCGCTGCCCTCTACGACGGGTGGCGACTACGGCAACTATGACGTTGCGATCAGGCAGGGGCATCCGATCAACTTCGTCACCTGGAGCCAAGCGGCCGAATACTGCGCGTGGGACGGCAAGGCGCCTGCTACCCAGCGACTCTGCACGGAGGCTGAGTGGGAGCGGGCTGCCCGCGGCGGGTGCGAGACGATCGACGGAGACTGCAAAACGGGCATGCGCAAGTACCCGTGGGGTCAAGTAGATCCGACCTGCGACTACTCCAACTTCAGAATAGACAATGGGGGCTACTACTGTGAGCCGGGGGGACGGACGGCTCATGTTGGGAGCCACCCCGCCGGTGATTCGCCCTATGGTGTTCAAGACATGGCAGGCAATGTAGCGGAGTGGGTTGGCGACTGGTATTCGTCATCCTACGCAGCGGACCCCGTCACCGCTCCCTTGGGCCCGGCCACTGGCACCGCTCGTTTCGCGCGCGGTGGTGGTGGTGCGAGTTTCGCCAGCAGCTTACGCTGTTCTGCGCGTCCCACCGGAGTTGGAGCGCCGTGGATAGGGTTTCGGTGCTGCAGATCTTGGTAGCTTCAAATTCAGCCGCGAGGGAAATCCGAATAGGGCTATGTGGTCACCACGGTCACCGCTTCTTTGATCGCTTCGCGACGATCGCCGCGTTGTCGTTGAGTCGCGCCACGAGCTGCCCGGTCGTTGCCTTGCTCACAGAGGTCACGCCGGCAGCGGCCAGCGCCTCGGTGATCTCTCGCGCCCGCACCGGGCGGTTCTCCGCGTAGGCTGACGCGGCGAGGTCCGCCAGCGCCTCCGCGACGGATTCCGCGTAGTTCCCCGGGAGCTCGGAGAGAACCGAAGACGCTTTGGTCTTGAAGTGCGTGAAGAGGCCCGGGTCGGCGCGAAGCCGATCTCCGCGATGGTTGACGGCCCACTTGCCGAGCCGCGAGCGCCGCGGCGCGTTGGCGTCGACCGCCCCGGACATCATGCCGCCCGCGAGCGACGTCAGGATCTTCGTTCCGAACCGCTGCTGCGCAGCGGCGAACTCCGCGCCTGGGTCGGCCTTCCACCGCTCCTTCGCTGCCGGGTCGAAGGCCCAGGCGTCGACCTCCTCGACCAGAGCCCTGAGCGTACCGATGACCTCGGCCTTCGCTCCCTCTTTCAGGGCCAGCTCGGCTGCGCGAAGGAGCCAGCTCTTCGAGGTCTTCGCGATCGCACCCGGGCTCAGGTGAGCGAGCTTGTTCACACTAGGGCTCGCCCCGAGCAGCGCGAAGCCGCCCTCGATGAGCCCCTTTCGGAAGCCCTCGGCGCCCCCGGCGGCGACCTTCTTCCAGTCGACCTTGCCGTCGGACACCAGCTCTCCGAGCACGGTGCCTCCTGCCTGAACAGCCCCGGCAGCCGTGCCGGCAGCCAACGTCCCCGCGATCGCACCGCCCGCCGTGCCAAGGACCGGCGCCGCGATGGCCGCGACCGCTGGGGCGGTGAGGATCGCCAGCTCGGCGATGGCGATGTCACGGACGACGGTCGCGACGGCCTCGGCGGTAGCGAGGTTGTCCGCACGGTGGCCGAGGTAGTCGCTGAACTCCTTCCGGAACCCCTGTCCGAACTCGATGCCCTTCTGGAGCGCGCGCAGCCCCTCGGGGATCTTCCCTGCGGCGAGCAGGTGGTTCGCCTTCGTCAGGAGGGTGAACACGTTGTTCCACCGGGAGGCCTCCGGCGCCTTGCGCGCGAACAGCGTCCCGGACTTGTACGCGAGCTCGTCCTGGTAGGAGCTTGAGAACCCCTGGAGGACGTGCGCCAGCAGCCGCAGGTTGCGGTCACGGATGCCCTCGAGCTTCGTTGCCTCCGAAGCCGGGTCCTTGCCTGACGCGGCTGGCTTCGCAGCATTCGCATTCCCCTGCCCTGCCGCCCCGCTCGCCGGCTTCCTCGACTGGTTGGGCTGCAGGTGCTCGGAAGCCTCGGCATACGTCATCGCACGCAGCTCCGGTCGCACCGGCCCGGCCATCGACTGTTGCGGCGGGACACACATGGGCGCGGAGCTCGTCTTGCGCTTGAGGATTGACGCGGGATCAAAGAAGGAGCTCATGTTCACCTCGCGGCGCCCGGGGCCAGGCCACTCCGCAACATAGCCCGACTCCGCGACGATGTTAAGGGGCGCGCCGCTGTCTCGGTGAGGCCACGTTCGGGAGGCGCTCGCCTCCTACGATCCACGGAAGCAGCCTGGCGATGTTCCTCGCGTCGTCAAGTGCGCGATGGTGAGCGCCCTCGAGCTCAAGGCCGACGAGGCGAAGCGCCTTCGCCATGCCGTAGCGCTTGCGACGGCCCTGCGCGGCGGAGAACACGTTCTTCAGGTTCATGTGCTCCAGCATCGGGTAGTCGACGCCGTGGAAGGCACAGTCCCGCCGGAGCTGCGTGTCGTCGAAGAGCCCCCACGAGCCCCAGACCACGCCCCACCGCCCGACGAGCATCGCCTGGCGAAGCGACTCCATCGCCTCGGGGAACGCGGGGGCGTCGGCGAGCATCTCCTGCGAGATGCCCGTCAGCTCGGTGCAGAACGCTGTCAACGTCGGGTGTCGGACCGGCCGCACGAAGGTCTGGAACTCGGCCTCGGTCGTGAGCGTGCTCGCGCGAACGAGCACGGCGCCGATCTCGATCGTCTCCATCTCGTCGCGCGGCAGGCTCCCGTCGTCGCTCGTCGTCGCCTCGAGATCGATGACCAGGTAGTGCTTGACCTCACGCAGCTCGGGGCCGGTCACAGCTTCTCCGCCAGCCCCGACGCGAGCATCGCGCGGACGAAGGACGCGGCCTTCTCGTCGTCCGTCGCCCCGTCGACCTCGAGGTCGACGTCGTTCATCCGCCCTGCCTGGTCCACCGCCCAGTCGATGTACTCCGACAGCGTGCGCCGCTCCTGGCCGAACGCCAGGGCGTGCATCGACTCCGCGATCTGCTTCGCCGTCCCCTCGAGCACCCGACCGTCCGCCGTCATCCGAATCCTCATCGCCACACCTCCGTCCTGTCACCGTGGTCCAACCAGTCACCGCTCGCGATGCGCGGCCGCCCGCGCACCTGCGCCGCCGACAGCAAGTAGGCCTGGACCTCCTCGCCGTCCTCGAGCCGGATCGGCCGCCGCTCGTAGAAGCCCGGGTGCCCCTCGAGGCGGTCGAGCGCCGCGAGCGTCCTCGGCCCGACCTCATAGACCTCCCCGATCACCGCCGTCGCGCCGCCCGGCACCATCGCCGGGAACGCGCCCAAGCTCACGAGCTCGAACACGGCCTCGCTCCGCGCGCGCCCTCCAGCGCCAGCCGGAGATCGACCGGGTCGAAGCCCCTCGAACAGCTCCCCAAAGTAAGACAGCGTTGGCGGCGCAGCGTCCGCCCCCGCCTTCACAGATACGTAGGCGGGTGACGCCGACTGCCGTCGGAAGCCGCCGAAAAGCGCCAGCGACCGCCACAACGAGCCGGCGCTTCGCGTCCTCGCTCGCGCCCATCAGGCGCCGCGCACGCTCGCTGCGGCGTCCTCCTCACCGAGGCCGGTCAGATACGCCGCGAGCGCCTGCCGGAACAGGTCCATCCGACTCTTGAGTCCGTGCCGACGCCAGACCTCGTCAAGCGCCGCCACCGTGTCGGTCGGCAGCCGGAGGGGCAGCACCTTGTGCTCGACCGCCGCCTCACCGGACGCGCGGCGACCGACTGGCCCGACCGGCACCCGCCCGCGGCGGGCCTCGCGGATCTTCCAGACCAAGTAGCGGGCGTTGCTGGACCTGGTGGGGCGCCCGACCTCCGCGAGGTAGCGGGCCTGCAGCTCCTCGACCGAGAGCTTCGTCAGCGGGGCGGCGGTGCCGGCCTCGGCGTCGAGGACGGAGGAAGCCGGGGCGGGCTGGCCGGTGGTGTCGGCGTGGTCGGAATGGCCTGGGACGGCCAGGGTCATCGTGGGTCTCCTGGATGGTGGTTTCAGCGAAGGGCGGCGAAGCAGGCGAGGTCGATGGCCCGCGGGTCACTCGTGACGAAGCTGAAGCGGCCCTCGCGCTCGAGCCAGGGCTGGACCTCGACGCGGTCGTCGGCGGTGACGCCGCCCGCGCGTGCGAGATCCTCGTCGTCATCGAGGTGCTGGCAGTCGTCGGGGTCGGCGGTGCGCTTGAGGACTGCGACGATGCGGACCTTGTAGCCGCGAAGGTAGCGGTGCTCGTCGCCGTGGTAGGTAGTGGTCGTGCCGATGACGCCTGCTGGCATGGTGTCCCTCGTGGTGCCCGTTGCGAGGTCACGTTCGCTCTTGTGATCGGCGGGCAGCAAGCTGTGCTTGCGGTAATTGTGTATTAAAACAAGGTGTTGTGGTGGGGCGTGGCCGTCACCGGAGCCGCCGCGTGCGGAAGTCGAACCCTCGCGCGGGCACCCTTGTGCGAGCTGGCTCGTGCGGCGCCTCGGGCTCGATTGGCGACAGGCGCATCCCCATCGCGAGCAGGGACTTGAGCGCCGCCGTCGCGTAGACCCTGCAGTCGAGCGCCTCGTTGCGCCGGTTGTTCGGCTTCCACCAGAAGTGCACGGCGCGGCCGTTGCGGTAGCGGGTGCGGAGACGTTCGGCCGTCAGCTGCGCGAAGTAGACGTCATCGTTGTGCGGCGTGCTGAAGTGGCAGTAGCCCGGCCCCGCCTCCTCGACCTGGAGCCGCGCGTTGAGGAGCTCTTTCGCGGTGTCGACCCCGACGGCATAGACATCGAACTTGCCGTTCATCGGCCGCCCGGGACGGTTGTTCCAGATCGGGTGCGGCGAGTGCGCGGTGTTCGGGACACCCTTCGTGGCCCAGACCCGCCGCTGCCTGCGCTCGCGCGTGAACTCGCACACGCGCTGAGTCATGAACCCAGCGTCGACACACGTCGCCATGACGCTCACACCCTCCGGCACGTTGGGATGCGGGCGCCGCTCGAGCAGAAGCGCGTCGAGCAGCTGCCAGACCTCTTGCCCGCCCGGGTCGCCCGCGATCACGCGGTAGTCGAGCGACCACGACTCCTCGTCCACGCCCCAGCCGACGATCTCGACCTCGAGTCGGTCGCCCTGGACGTCGACGCCTGCCGTGACGAGGCAGACGCCAGCGGGGCAGGTCTTGCCGTAGTCCTCTACACGCCATGCGAGCGAGCTCGGGTCGAGGCTGTGTCCATCGGCCAGGTCCCAGGTCTCCGCGAGGTCAGTGTTCACGAGCACCCGCTGGAGCGCGGTGTCCTTTGTCCGCGTGGCCTTGACCCAGTCCGCCGCGATGTCGCCCCAACTCCGCCAGCCGTGCGGGCGGTACAGACCCGAGATGACGTAGCCGGTCACCTTCGGGTTGTTGCTCTCGGTCGTCGGCCGCCACTCACCACGCTGCAGCATCCAGTCCTTCTCGTGCTGCTCGATGACGCCCTCGCAGTGTGGGCAGACGTAGGCCGCATCATGCGGCTCGCGGCCGAGCTCGCTCCACACGACGTGCTCCCACTCGAGCGTCTGCATCGCCTCGCAGCGCGGACACGGGACGAAGTACTTCCGCTGGTCGGTCGGCGAGAAGCCGAGCTGCTGCTGCTCGGGCGTCCCGACGAACTCCGCCTCGATGCGCGACGCCCCGCGGACTGTCGGCGTCGAGAAGATCAGGACCTTCCGGTTCGAGAACGTCGCGGTGCGCTTCAGCGCGAGCGCGACCGGGTCGCCCTCGCCATCAACGTCGGCCGGGTATCCGTCGACCTCGTCGAGCACGAGCCGGCGGATGGCCTTCGACCGCAGCTCCGCCGCGCTGTTGGCGCCCGTTATGACGAGGAAGCCACCCGGGAACTGCTTGCGCGTCGTCGTCGTGCCGCCACGTCGCGACGTCTGGTCGCCGACGAGCTCCCGCAGAGCGGGCGTCCCGGAGCAGAGCGGGTTGATGCGGTCCCGGGCGTAGTCGCGCGCCGTGGACCAGGTCGGCTGGACCAGCAGGGCAGGGCCGGGGTCGAGGTGGATGGCGTGTCCCATCCAGTTCTCCGCGACCGAGGTCAGCCCGAGCTGCGCGCCCTTCATGATCACGACGACCTCGCACGGGTCCTGTGGCGAGAGCCGGTCCATGATCTCGCGGAGGTACGGCGTCCGTTCGGTGCGCCACGGCCCGGGCTCGGCGGACGTCGTCGGAAGCAGGCGGTGCTTGTCCGCCCAAGCGCTGACGGTCATGTCCGACGGCGGCATCAGGCCGGCCGCGTATGCCTTCAGACACTCCGCGAGCGGGTCACTGGGCATTGCGGGCGAGCTCTTGGAGGGCGGTGCGGATCTCGCTGTCCAGCCGGAGGCGCACCTCATGGACGTCGTCGAGGGCGGCGAGCTCGGCCGCGAGTCGGCTCGGGATCGCCATGAAGCGGGCGCGGAGCGCCGCGGCAACGTCGTACCAGCGCTTGGCGACGTCCTCGGTCTTCAAGTAGGTGCCGGACTTGGTCTCGTACTCGAGCTGGCGCAGGCGCGCGCGGTAGACGGTGTCGGCGGTCTTGGCCTGGGCGTAGGTGCCGGGCGCCGGGCCGGGCGGGGCTTGCGCCGTGCGCACGGGCGGGGAGGGCGGGAGCGCCTGCGCTCTGGCTTCGGGAGCAGCTGGCCTCTCAACGCGGGGAGCCCCGTCGGGCTCGCGACCGGCGTTCCACTCCGCCATGACGACGTCCGGATCGAGCGTCCCGTCCGCCAGCACGCTGAGGCGTCCCGCCTTCACCCGCTTGTTCACGGCCTGAGGCGTGACGCCCATGCGACGCGCCAGCTCCTTCTGCGTGATGCCCACTACAGGACCTCGCCCATCGGGAAGACGGCGCCGTCGCTCTCTCGGACGGCCTCGACGCCGGTGAGCTGGCACCAGCGCCGCACCGCGACGTCCACGTAGCGCGGCTCGAGCTCCATCGCGAAGCAGCGGCGCCCGAGCTGCTCAGCGGCGATGATCTGCGTGCCCGAGCCGGAGAACGGCTCGTAGCAGACGTCGCCCGGGCGGGTGTGCTGCTCCATCGGGATGGCGAACGCCTGAACCGGCTTCGGCGTCGGGTGGTCGCCATCCTCGAGGTCGCGGACGCGCTCGAGACTCCAGACCGTCCCGCGCATCTTCGTGTCCTTGTTGCGGCGCGGCTTGTGAGGCCGCACCCAGCCCATGAGGCAGGGCTCGTGCTGCCAGGTGTACCAGGAGTACGTCAGGACGCCCGATGGCTTCGCCCAGATGATCTGCTGGTGGACGAACGCGCCGACCTGCTCCCAGACCGCCTGGAGCTTCGCGTGGTGGACAGACGCGTACCAACAGTACCAGGCCGCGTCCTCTCGGATGGCGAGCTCGCGCGCCGTTCGACAGAAGCGGAGCCAGAGGTCGTCGTTCCGTTCGGCGTCTGCGTCGTCCCACTCCTGGTCGTCGTAGCCAACGAGGTACGGCGGATCCGTGGCGAAAAGGACGGCCCGCTCGCCGGCCATGAGGCGCGTGACGTCCTCGGCGGAGGTGCAGTCGCCGCACAAGAGCCGGTGGTTGCCAAGAACCCAGAGGTCACCCGGCTGCGTGAAGGCTTCCGCCGGTGGGGCAGGGGGGGCGTCCTCGACGACCTCGCTGGCGGGCGTCGACTCGGTGGCGAGCAGGTCCCGGAGCGCGTCCTCATCGAACCCGAGGTCGTCGATGTCGAAGCCGTCGACCTGCAGCGAGCTCATGAGCGCGGCGAGGACCTCCTCGTCCCACTCGGCGAGCTCGGCCGTCCGGTTGTCGGCGATGGCGAAGCCGGTCGCGGTCGTCGCGTCGTCGTCGACGATGACCGCGGCGAGGTGACTCCAACCCAGAGCCCGGGCGGCGGCGAGGGTGCCGTTTCCCGCCTCGACCACCATCCCGGCGCGCCGCACGACGATGGGCTTGCGCTGGCCAAAGCGGACGAGGCTCGCCTTGATGGCGTCGAGGTTGACGTCGGGGTGCTTGCGCGCGTTGGCCGGGTCTTCGTGGAGGTCCGGCAGCGGCACGGCGAGGTGACGCAGCGGCTCGACGATGAGCGCCGTGGACTCCGTCATCACGCCGGCCCCATCGAGCCCTGCCGAGCGATCAACCCGATCAACCGAGCGCGGTTGATCAACCCGGATTCGGCTCCGTCACAAACGCGGGGTCGCGCTGCCCAAGGTACCCGACCCCCACCCCCCCCAGGGAGGACCCGTGGCCACCTGGTAGGCGGCTCTGCGAGGTGTCGTCCCCGAGGTTGGGCAAGTGGCCAGGTATCCATCACGTGTGCTCCTCGAGGCGCTCATGCGCCTTCACTCGAGGAAACGCGGACCTCAGCGGCCTACTGGGACAGGCTTTTTTTCACATCCTGCTCCTGACCTCTCGTCGAGGTTCGGCATAGGTTCGGCGCCAGGTTCGGCAGGTGAACTTCCATTGATATCGATGTGTTGTGGTGAGGTGCGGAACCTGCGGAACCTCCATGCCACCGATCGCACGGGGGAACTTCTTTTCTTTCGCCGCACGCATACGCGAAAAAAAAGTACCTGCGGGGCGGGGGGGCCTGTTGGAGGTTCCGCAGGTTCGGCACGCGATCCAAACGCGTTGAAATTACAGCGAGATGGTGTGCGGGGCTTGGCTGGGAGGTTCCGCACAGGTTCGGCACGAACGTGCGAGGCGGCTCGCCGCCATCGCCAGGGCTCGGAGTCCAGCGGGACCACCGCCTACGCGTCGTCGCCGTCACCGATGGGTTGCAGCGCGTAGATCGCACGGTTGTTGCGGTCCCGTGGCATCGCAGCGATGCGGAGAACGCCGTAGACTCGGTCACGCGCGTCGTGGAGGGCCCTGCCAAGCCGGGTCTGCTGTGACCGCGATCCTCCCTCGCCTCGGACGCTGGCCATCATGTCGTTCGTCTCGCAGAGCGTGTTCAGGGATGACACCGTGACCGGCGTCGAGCCGTGGCTCTCCCACCAGGCGCTCGTGAACTGTCTCCACGCGTCGCCTTCGATGTCGGCGGTCGCGTACATATCGTCGAGGTTGCCGAGGAAGCCATCGATGCCGCACACGTCGAGGAGGCCCGCCATCTGCACGGCCCACTCTTCGAATGAGCCGAGGTCCGCCGACGGCAGCCTCGGTCGCCCCGCCGCGATCCAGGCCTGGATGAGCGTCAACGCCGCGTGCACGAGCTCGCTTCGGTGTTCTTTCGCCCAGCCCGTGATGGGCTTGTGTTTGTAGGTGCGGCCCATCCATGGGCGATCGCGGGCGGCGTCGATCCGAATGGGGATCGAACGTCGCGCAACGTCGACCGCCAGGGACGGGTTGTTCCCGGTGAGCATCCACAGCGCGTGGTTCGGGTGGGTCAGCATCCGGGTCCGTCCGAGGAGCCGATCGGTCCACTTCGTGGTGGTGAGCACAGCGGCGAGCGACGGCGCGGCGATCCTCTTATGCTCACGAGCATTGTCGAGAAGGATGATCGGCTGCGCGCGACCGAGCTCTGAGGTGATCATCTTGCGGATCTCATCGTCCTCTGAGGGGAGGGTGCGAGCCGCGCAGATGGTCCCGGTGACGACGACGGAGACGAGGTTGCAGAGGAGCCCCTTGCCCGTCCCCGCGGTCGGAGACTCCACGACGTAAAGCGGGGTCGGGCCATCGATCAGTCGTCGCATGAACGTCTGAAGCACCGCAGCGATGGCGTGGGCACGGTCAGCCTGGCTGACGAACGGGAAGTCCACGAACAAGTCGTCGACGAAGATGGCCTTGGCTGCGTCGATCTCCGCTGCCGAGGGCTTCTCAGACACCTCGGCCAACAACAGGGTGGGGTCCGTCTCAAGCCAGAGCTGGTCACTCGCATGCAGGCCTGGTGCCGAGAGAATCCCACCGGCGCGGCCAAACACGGGCGTCGTGAGCACGGTGTCGACAGTGGCGAGCCCGGCCGGTGGGTAGGCGAGTAGATCCTTCGAGACGTCCTTTGGTGGCGGGACGGCGCGTTCGCCATGCTGGTTCTGCTCGATCCAGTCGGCCTCTCTCGCCAGAACGCCGTGCATCGCGTCCTCTGTGACCGCGACGACGGTCGCGGCGCCATCGGTCGGCCGGTCGAGGCGGACGAGGGACCTGCCGTGAACGAAAAGGGGGGCGGCGACGTTCTCAAAGGGAGCGCTGGCGGCGGCGTCGATGCGGCGCGCGTTCGCTGCGGTCAGGACATCCCGGGTCTCGTTCAGGACCTCTCGCAGCTGCCGGTCGCCGACAACGATCTTGGGTCGTTGTCCCGGGGCGGATGGAGCAGGCGTCGCTTGCCCCCTTGATTGCCCCCTGACTGCCTTGAGGCTCGCGTTGAGGGCGCGCTTCTTGATTCCGAAGCGCTGCGTGATCGCGTCGAGCACAGCGCCTGTGCGAATCGCAGAGCAACGCTCGAGCGCAGCGAGGACCGGCGTGAGCTCGCTGTCGAGCTCGTGTGGTGGTGTGTCTTGCGGGATGGCGGCGAGGAGGTACTCGGGGTACGGCAGCGCGTTCGCCATGACCTCTTGGAGTGCCTCGGGGCTACCAGTCGCGACCAGCTCGTTGACGTCGATCTTCTCCCTGTCTTCGGGACGCGGAATTGTCGCGATGTAGATCTCTCGCCCGGCGTCCCAGAACGCCGCCGCAGTGGCCCTCGCACCGGCCTCCCCGGAGCCGTTCGCCTCGGAGTCGTTGCAGATGACGACCCGCCGCGCGCGCTGTGTGAGCTTCAGGAGGCGTGGCACGTCCTTGATCCGGAACTGGATCGTCACCGGTGAGATGCATCGGACACCGGCCTGGCGCGCGCTGATGCAGTCGGTGACGCCTTCCGTGATGAGAACCTCGTCGGCCCCCCGTGCAGCATCCTCCTCGTAGAAGTACTCGTTCTGCACCGTGGGCGAGACGTAGCTGTGCTTCTCGGAGTGGGTGAGGAGCTTCTTGTACTTCGCCTGCTCCCACGACGCCTCCGACGTGCGCTCGGTCCGCCGCGCGATGAAGTAGACGACTCGCCCCCCGCGCCAGTAGGGAAACACGAGCCGGCTCTGAAAGAGGTCCTTGATGCCGCTCCTCGTGACCACGAACAGGCCGGTCTTGAGCGCGGCCTCGCGACTCGCCCCGACGGTCGTCGTCAGGTGCTCGAAGAGGCGGCCGTCCGCCCAGCCGAGCTGCAGCTCGTCGACGGTCTCGTCGGTGAAGCCGTAGTGCTGGCGGTAGTGCGTCTCCCGGATCTCAGGCAGGAGCGCGCGGTGGTAGTACGCCGCCGCGGCGGTGTGCAGGCGCTCGACCTCGCGTCGCTCGGACAGCTGCTCGACCTCGCGCGCCCACGACTCATCGTCTTCGTTCAGCCGGCGGACCCCCGCGCGCTCAGCGAGGAGGTGCACCGCGTGCATGAAACCGACTCGCTCGCGCTGCTGGACGTAGTCGAAGACGTCGCCGCCAAGCCCGCCGCCCCGGGAGAAGTCGTGCCAGGTCCGGGTCTCGGGCCAGACGACGAACGATGGGGTCTTCTCAGGGTGAAAGGGCGAAAGGCCCTTGAGGGTCGAGCCCGACTCTCGCAAGTCAACATCTGCGCCGATGACCCCTACGATGTCCGAACGCTCACGCACGAGCTCCACGAAGTCCCTGAACTGCGTGTTGCCGAGCGCGCTCATCCTGCGTCCTCGTACTGCGTCGCGAGGTCCAGGAGGGACACGATCGCGGGGTGCCGCTGTACTCCAGCCGCTGTCGCGAGGGGGACGCCTCGGGCTCGCCGGTATGCGCGCTCGAGCCCCGCAGCGACACGGCGGATGGTCTCGTCGTCGGTGCCCTGGACGGCGAAGACGCCGCCCAGCACGAGGACGACCTCGCGGAACATCGACGCGAGAGGGTCTCGGGACATGGTAGGGTCGTTCATGAGCGTGCTCCTCAGGGGTGTGCCCTCGTCTGGGGAGGAAACGCGACCTCCAAGGGGCTGAGTGGGACACGTTCACGAGGTCCGCCGATACCGTTGCTGGACCTTCCGCTTGGCGCGCTGAAGACGCTTCCGGGCCGCCTCGTGGGAGACGCCCAGCCGCTCGGCCATGCTGCGCTGGCTCTCGTCATAGATGAGGCAGCCGATGACGAGGTCCGCGTCGTCACCGACCACGTCGGCGAGTCTCCCGCGGAGCGCCCGCACGTCCTCGTCGGGCTCGAGGCGAATGATGCCGGTCGTATCCTCGGTCGCGACCTCAATGTCAGGCATGTCGGCGCGACGCTTGTCCTCGTCCCACCGGCGTTTGAGGCCGTCACACAGGTCGCGGGAGACGTTGCGGACGAGCGTGGCGGCGACCCGGTTGACCCGCGTGAGGTCCATCCTGTGGACCGCTTCGAGGAAGCGGGTGCTGAGCTCGGAGACGAGGGCCTCGGGCTCGCCGGGGAAGTCTCGTCGGCGACGCCGGTGGATGGCGTCGAGTCCGGGCCAGAGCCCGAGCCAGAGCAGCGTGCGGGCTTGCTCAGCCCGAGGACGGTCGCGGCTCTGCGCCACCTCGATGAGGGAGGCGTAGATGGCGTCCTTCTCGTCGCGGTCGCCCGTCGGGTCGTTGAGGTACGTGACGAGCGCGGTCGCGCATTGGAACCGCGATAGGTGGTCGTGTCTCTGCAGCTCATCGAACCGCGACTTGGATCTCGACGGATCGACCGAACGCTCGAGGCTCTCCTTCAGAGCCTCCCAGGAAGCGCGCATGACTTTCCGGCCTTGGGGCCGGGCGTCATGCGCCTCTCAGGGGCCTCGTCAGGGCGTCTCGCGCCTCTGGTGAGTTGTGTGTCGGCGCCGATGGGGCGCCGCGCTCAGCTGCGGCGTGCGGGCTCCGCGGCGGGCGCCGGGTACTCGTTCAGCGTCTGGCAGAAGCGACACCGGGTCGTCGCCGGCAGCCCGACGATGTACTCGTGGCCGCGCGCGAACCGGACGTGGAGTCGGCTGCCGCGCTTGCGAGCGAGCAGCGCGTGGCAGCGCGTGCAGCGCCACGGGGCTTCGTCCGCTCGGACCTTGTTGATGCGGACGCTCGGTGGAGCCTGTGGGATCCTTCTCATGGGGCCTCCAAGCCGCCATGGAAGGCGGCGTTGTTAACTACCCCCGCAGCATCCGCACGGGTGGGACCCCACGAAATTCCTCATCGAGCACCGGTGACTAGTCACCGCTGTGTGGTGAGTAGTCTGGCAGCGAAGCTGGTCGGGACAACAATGCTGTAATTACAGCGCATTGCAATGATGGGCGTGACGGCGTTCGAGTTCTGTTCACCTGACACGGGTACATCGCTACGCACCAGCGAGCGGTCCCGTAGGACGCGTTCAGGATGCCCCCAGGATCAGAACCGCTTCGGCGCGCGGTACTCCTTGAGCTTCGCCAGCGCGGCGTCCGAGAGCGGGCCAGGCTCCCATGCCATGAGCGGCCACGGTCCCGGCGCCGGCAGCAAGTGGATTCGCTCAGGAGGCAGCAAGGGCTGCTTCGTGTGTCGCTGTCTGAACTCAAGCATGAAGCGCTGCCAGTTGGCTGCCGCGGAAAGAAAGGTGAACAGTCGGATGGGACTCAGTGGACCCGGTCCCGGCAGCGCCTGCAATCGAGCCTGCATGGCGGCGAAGATGTCCGCATGGAGCATGTAGCTGAGCGTGGCCGCCAGGTGAGCGACCGGCGCATGCGAACTCCACGCCTTTCGAATGTCCTTTTCGTTCTTGTGCAGGTCGCTGTGGGACTTGGCGAGCCACTCGACGAGGTGCACAGCCTTGTTGACGCTCGCCTCTCCTCGGTCGGCGTGGTGCAACGCCATCCGCCGGATCATGTCCAGGATCGTGCCAGCGGTGGCCCAGTCGCGGGACCGCTTTTCCGCGAACGCGAGCATCGTTGGCAAGCTGTCCGCGAAGGCCACAGCGACGGGGCCTCCATGGGCCTCAAACCGTGCCTGAGCCGATGCACGAGCCTCTGCTAGCTCCTCACGGAGGCGCTCGGCTGCGGCTCTGTCACCGTTCGCCTCGAGCTTCGCAAGAACGGAGGCGACGATCTCTGCCGAGAAGTCCAAATCTCGGTGGAGGGCGCGAACGTCCAATGCAGCTTGCGCCGCCAAGAAGGCGTGGCGTGTCACGTCGTCATCTGGCCACGTCAAGTAGGCGCCGATGATGTTGCCGGCCGCTGAACGGCCAGTGTCTGTGGTGAGGTCGCCGAGTTCGATTGCCGCCATGGTGTCCGTCCGTCCTTGATGCTGCAGTCGGATGTACCGTAGCGCGTCGCCATCGTTCAGGCAGTAGCCGGGAAACGCTCTTGTTTTTTCGCGCGACGGCGCGCTGTCCCATTCTCGGGCCCGGCCCTGCGTTTCCTCGGCAGTTCGTCAACGCCGGAGGATGGCATGGTCCCGATTCAACCTGGGCAGCAGAGCTCGAACGGTCCTTCGCCACGAAACCCCGATTCCGTCCGCTCCGCCCGCGACGAAGTCGCCGACGTCCTCGCCGAGGCCCTCTGGAGCTTGATCTGCAGCCGCCGCGGTCTCGAAGGGCAGGGCGGAAGCCGCCGGAAGACCCGGACGACCACGACGCGCCACGTCTCGGCCTCACCGCAACCTGTTGAAACACATGCGCTCTGAGACTTGCCTCCGCGCGGAGACGACGCGTCCATGCGCCCACGACGAGGCGCACGGTGCGCCCCGGGACACCAGGGAGCACCCCATGACAGGGAAGCAGAGCGAGGGCGCGAAGACGCGCCGCGAGATCGCCGACCTCACGCAGCAGCTGGCGGCGCTGCGCGAGATGACCGTGAACGAGCTCCGTGAGAAGTACCGCGACGTCTTCGGTGAGCCGAGCCGCTCGCGCAACAAGGACTACCTCCGGAAGAAGGTGGGCTGGCGGATCCAGGAGCTGGCCGAGGGGGGACTCTCCGACCGCGCCAGCAGCAAGATCGAAGCGCTCACGGCGGACGAGCCGCTGCGGTGGAGGAAGCGGCGCCGCCTGACCGAGCCCACCGCCCACGCCACCGCATCCGACGCGACCGCAGCTACGACGCGTGATCCCCGCCTCCCGGAGCCCGGTACCGTCCTCACACGCGAGCACGACGGCGTCGAGCACACCGTCACCGTCCTCGACGGCGGCTTCGAGTACGAGGGGCAGCGCTTCAAGAGCCTCTCGAAGGTCGCCCGCGTCATTACAGGCACGAACTGGAATGGGTTCCTGTTCTTCGGCCTCAAGCGCCGGACGCCGGGCGGGGGCACCACGTGAGGGGCTTCGGCACAGCGCTCACGCAGCCGAAGCGGTGCGCGATCTACACGCGCAAGTCGACCGCGATCGGCCTCGAGCAGGAGTTCAACACGCTCGATGCCCAACGGGAGGCGTGCCTGGCGTACATCCAGCGCCAGGAGCACTGGACGACGACGGACGTCCGCTACGACGACGGTGGCTTCACCGGAGCCAACATCGAGCGGCCCGCCTTCCAGCGGTTGCTCGAGGACATCGACGCGGGGAAGGTCGACATCGTGGTGGTCTACAAGGTCGACCGCCTCTCCCGCTCGCTCCTCGACTTCGCCCGTGTGATGGACCGCTTCAACCGCGCGGGCGCCGCGTTCGTCAGCGTCACGCAGAACTTCTCGACCGCCGACGCAATGGGACGGCTCACGCTCAACATGCTCATGAGCTTCGCCGAGTTCGAGCGCGAGATGATCGGCGAGCGGACGCGGGACAAGATCGCCGCCGCGCGCCGGAAGGGGAAGTGGACCGGCGGGCCGGTGCCCCTCGGCTACGACGTCATCGATAAGAAGCTCGTCGTGAACGAGCTCGAGGCGGTCTTGGTGCGCGAGGTCTTCGCCCTCTATGAGGAGCACCGCTCGGCGCTCGTCACCGCCCGCGCCCTCAACGACAAGGGCAGGAGGACGAAGCGCCACCGCGCCCAGAACGGCAACGTCCGCGCCGCGAGGAAGTGGAGCAAGGACGCAGTGCTGCGCGTCCTGCGCAACCCGGTCTACGCCGGCCTGATGGCGGCCGGCGACGAGCTGCACGAGAGCGAACACGACGGGCTCATCGACCGCGACCGCTTCGACCGCGTGCAGCGCCAGCTCGACGGCCGGGTCACACGCAAGCGGGACCATGGTCGCAACCCCGCCTACCTGCTCCGCGGGATCCTCCGCTGCGCTTGCGGGGCCGCGATGACGACGGCGTCGACCCGCAAGGGCAAGACCGAGTACCGCTACTACCGCTGCGTCGCGCGGACCAAGGAAGGTCGGGGCGCTTGCTCGTCGCGGCCGCTACCGGCCGACGCGATCGAGGCGTTCATCATCGATCGGATCCGCGAGGTGGCGACCGACGGCTCGTTGGCCGCGGACGTCGAGCGGCGGCTCAAGGTGCGAGTCGCGGGTCGTCGAGGTGAGCTCCAGACCGAACGGCGCGCGCTACCCACGAGGATTGCGAAGCTGTCGTCGGAGGGGCGTCGCCTGGTCGAGAAGATCGGCGAGGCGAATGGCGAGGCGGCCGCGACGCTCCTCGACCAGCGGATCGCGGAGGTCGGGGACGAGCTCGATCGCTGCGAGCGTCGGCTGGCCGAGGTCGAGCGCTCGCTCGCCGGGCTCGACGACGCTGAACTCGACGACGCCGAACTCGAGATGAAGTGGGTGGCGCAGGCACTCGCCGACTTTGACGCCGTCTGGGACGTCCTGACGACCGCCAACCAAGCTCGGCTGGTGCACGCGCTCGTGCGCCGGGTCGAGGTCAATGAAGCGAGTGGCGCCGTCACAGCGGTCCTCGTGGACCTCGCGGTCCGAGACGAAGACAGCAACGACGCCGGCGTCACCCAGACCGCGCCGGTGCATTCGGAGGTACGGGCATGAACGACCTGAGCGTCACGGAGTCCGCAGGGGCGAGCCGCGCCCATCCCGATCGTGCGACCGAGGGCACGCGGATCTTCACCGGGCAGCTGTTCCGGGCTCGCAAAGGCAGGGCTTGGGCGTTCACCGAGGAGCCGCCACCACCAGCGCCAGCACCCGTTCGCCGACCTGCTCGAGTCGCGCAGACGCTGGCGATGGCCCACGCCTTCGAGGCCGCCATCGCCCGCGGTGAGTTCCGCGACCGTGCGGACCTGGCGCGCCGGCTCGACCTCACCCGCGCCCGGGTGACGCAGATCCTCGACCTCGTGCTGCTCGCGCCCGACATCCAGGAGGCCGTCCTCGAGCTGGAGGCGGTGGACGGCGTCGAGCCCATCGCCGAACGCGCGCTGCGCGACGTTGTACGGAGGGACGGCTGGGCGATGCAGAGGGAGACTTGGGCGCGGCTCGCCAACGCGGTTGGGCGCGACGCCTGACGCCGCCGGCTTCATCCTGTCAGCCCGTCGAGATCACGCCTCGACATCTTCTGCGATGTCTTCCGCGGTAGCGTTGACGACATCGGCGAGGGCGACCCGGACGACCTGAGGCTTGGGGCGCGCGCTCGCCGTCTTGGGGTGGTCGGCGAGGTCGACGAAGACGTAGTAGACGGTCGTGCCGTCGAGGCGGAGGCACGGAAAGGCGTCGTCGGTCTCGGCGCTTTCGAACTCGAAGCGCAGGTCGTCAAGGACGAAGACCGCGAGGTAGCCCACCGGCTCCTGCTTGTCGCGGCAGTAGTCCAGAACCTGCCGGAAGCCCTTCACCAGCGTGGACTTGCTCTTCGTCCCACCCTGTCCCTGCCGGATGAGCTTCCCGTCTACAACCACGCGCTGCCCACTCCCCTGTTCCAGAACCAAGTCTGGTTCACCCGACGCGGTCTTGGATTCAATGCGGAAGTCCACGCCATGGTCGTGCAGGTACTCGTAGAGGTCGAAGACGAACGCGTCCTCGCCGTGACGGCGCTCTGGGTCGTCGTCGACGAGCTTCCTTAGCCGATGCCGCCGGTACCACTCGCAGCGGTGCTTGTACTTCCCGAGCAGCGCCAACACCGTGTTGCGCGAGTCGAGGGCCTCATCGAAGAACTCGTAGACGGACTCGACCGCGGTGTCGCGGATGCGGTCGACCGAAGCTGCGAGCGAGCCATCCTCGTACTCGCCGACTCGGAGAACGGCGAGATTCATCAACGGCGCAGCGTCTTCCCCGTACCCCGACGGATCGGGGAGCGGTGCATCCGCTGCGACTTCGAGCACGGCGAGTGAGATGGCGTTCTCATCTCGCAAAGTCGATGCCTCGATGGGAGACCTGGCCCGTGGTCGGGGCTGCCCCGTGTCGAGCGCTACTTCGAAGTGGGGGCGGTAGGCGGCCACCTGTTCGGCAAGGGTCGCCCGGACGGCGCGCAGCAAGGGGTGGCCGTCCACCCACGCGAGGAACTGCCCGCAGGCCTCGGGGAACAGGGTCACGGGACCCGTCTTCAGACGGCGCACTCGTGCTTGGAGCTGCGCGCGCGTCCGTTGGATTGCGACGTCATCCATCGTTCACCTACCGAGATCAGAGAGGGTCTTCAGCAGCTCGCGCATCTGCCGACGGAGGCGGTTCCGCATCTCCTGGTAGCTCCCGAGGTAGTCGTTGAGCTGGAGGTTTGCCTTGCATCCCTTGCAGACGAGCACCCGTCCGAGGCGCACGTCGCGGAGGAAGAACGGTGTTCGGAGCCGACAGCGCGGGCAGGTGGCCTCCTGCTCCACACGGTCGAGACCAAGATCGTCCTCGCCGCGGAACGTCGCCGTCACCGAGATGGAAACCATGGGGACTCCGCGGGGACGGGCCAGCAGCTTGCCGTCCCCACGAACTTTGCGCGACATGCCCCAGTGGAGGCAAGCCGGCGCAGGTCCATGACCTGGCTTAACCTGCGCGACCACGCCACAGGTGGACCGAAGCGAGTCCGGTACGCAGCTGCGACGGGGATCGATGCCGTGCCTCACGCAGAAGGCTGCGAAACACATAGCTTTTCGTGCATGCCTTCGCAGCGCGGACAGCGCGAGGGCGCGCTGTTAAACGCCCTTCCGGCGCAAGAGCCCCGCTGTTAACCGGACTTGGGCGCTCTCTCCCCGTTCTCAGCCCCTGAGAGCAGAAATCGGGCCGAAAACGGTCGAGACGGGCGGTCGCGGTCGGAGCCGGCGCTCTCAGTTCCAAGCCCGCCAGACGCCTTGAGCCACCCGGTACGACCCGCGCACCCGCGCCACGCAAGCGCCAGATACACGAAGGCCCCGGTCGTTGCCGACCAGGGCCCTGTGAAGCAGAAAGGCCCGACCGGGTGGGTCAGGCCTTTCTAGTGGCTCCGGCTGTTGGACTCGAACCAACGACCTAGCGGTTAACAGCCGCTTGCTCTACCGACTGAGCTAAGCCGGACCAAGTTCTGAGGGCGGTTTGTAGGGGTACCCCGGTGCGGTGTCAAGCAAGAAGCGTCAGGGGTGGGTGAGGGCGGCGCAACCCCGCGTGACGAGGCGCGGAAAAAGGCTGTGCCGGGCCATGGTCCCGTGTGGTAGGCATCGCGGTCATGGAGTTTCCACTGCAAATCCTTCCCATCGGGGGGCTCGGCAAGATCGGCATGAACTGCATGCTCGTCGGCGCCCGCGACCGATGGATCATGGTCGACTGCGGCGTCCAGTTCCCGCCCGTCACCCTCATCGGGGCCGAACGCATCCTCCCCGACACCGCGACGATCGCGCGCTGGCGCGACAAGATCGAGGCCATCGTCATCACCCACGGCCACGAGGACCACATCGGCGCCCTCCCGTGGGTGCTCCCCGTCCTCGACCCGGCCGTCCCCATCTACGCCAGCCGCTTCACCACCCGACTCATCGAGCACCGCCTCTCCGAGCACGGCCTCTGGGCCCCGAGCCGGATGCGCCTCCACATGCCGGGCGAGCGCTTCGACGCCGGCCCCTTCGAGGTCGAGCCGATCCGCGTCACCCACTCGCTCCCGGACTGCTCCGCGCTCGCCCTCCGCTCCGAGTACGGCACCATCCTCCACACCGGCGACTGGAAGATCGACGCCGAGCCCCTCGACGGCGAGCACTTCGATCACGCCGCCTTCGAGCGCCTCGGCGACGAGGGCGTCCAGCTCCTCCTGAGCGACTCGACCAACATCCTCTCCCCCGGTCGCACCCGCTCCGAGTCCGACGTCGCCCGCGGGCTCCCCCGCTGGGTCGACGGCTGGGCCGGCCGCGTGATCGTCACCCAGTTCGCCTCCAACCTCCACCGCATGCAGGCCATCGCCGGCATCGCGCGCGACAGCGGCCGCCAGCTCGTCTTCTGCGGCCGCTCCCTCTGGCGCTACTACGACGCCGCCGTCGCCAGCGGACGCCCGCCGTTCCCCGCCGGCTCCGTCATCGACATCGAAGACGCCAAGGGCCTCGATCCCTCCCGCGTCCTCATCATCACCACCGGCTCCCAGGGCGAGCGCCGCGCCGCCCTCGCGCGCGCCGCCGAAGGCGACCACCGCCACCTCGTCGTCGGCACCGGCGACCGCGTCATCCACTCGGCCCGCGTCATCCCCGGCAACGAGGCCGACGTCTACGACATGTTCAACCAGCTCTCCCTGCGCGGCGCCGACCTCGTCGCCGGACGGCACACCGACGTCCACGCCTCGGGGCACGCCTGCCAGGACGAGCTCGCCGACATGTTCCGCCTCGTCCGGCCGGCCCACTTCGTCCCCATCCACGGCGAGTACACCTTCCTCCGCGGCCACGCCGAGCTCGCCAAGCGCTGCGACGTCCCGGCGACCACCGTGCTCCAGAACGGCGAGCGCTTCGGCGTCCGCGCCGGCACGACCCGCGGCAGCGTCGCCGACACCGCGCGCCTCGACATCGAGCTCCTCGACACCCTCTACAACGACGGCCCCGTCACCGCCGACGCCGACGACCTCCACCTCAAGGAGCGCCGCCGCATCGCCTGGAACGGCCTCGTGCTCGTCGACGTCACCCTCCAGCGCGACCCCGAGGGCCGCCTCAACGGCGACGCCCGCGTCCAGACCCGCGCCATGTGGGACGACGGCGGCACCCTCCCGGGCGCCCTCGCCGTCGTCGCCGAGCGCGCCGTCCACGCCTGTCCTCCCCGCACCCCCATCAAGGAGGTCGAGGAGGCCGTCGCCGCCAGCGTCCGCCGCGCCGTCCGCAAGGCCACCGACAAGCGCCCCGACGTCATCGTCGTCCTGCACCAGGGGAGGGCCCATTGAGCCGCTTTCCGCTCAACATCCGCCCGGCCGACGTCCCCGACGGCTTCCCGGGCCGCGTCGCCTTCGTCAAGTCCGCAGCCTCGCTCGCCCAGGCGCCGCACTCGGTCCTGCCCGAGGTCTGCTTCTGCGGCCGCTCGAACGTCGGCAAGTCGACGCTCCTGAACACGCTCTGCAATCGCAAGCAGCTCGCCCGCGTCTCCTCGACCCCCGGGCGCACCCAGCTGCTCAACTTCTTCAACGTCCAGGACATCGTCTCGCTCGTCGACCTGCCGGGCTACGGCTGGGCCAAGACGCCGAAGGCGATGCAGGCCTCCTGGGGCACGGCGATCCGCGACTACCTCCGGGATCGCCCTCAGCTCGTCCTCAACCTCCTGCTCGTCGACATCCGCCGCGATCCGGGGGACGAGGAGCGGAACCTCCTCGCGTGGTTCCAGGACACCGGCCAGCCCTGCCTCGTCGTCGCCACCAAGGCCGACAAGGTCGCCGCCAACCAGCGGCGCACCCGGGTGGCGGCGATCGCCCGTGGCCTCGGCGTCCCGGCCGATGACGTCGTGCCCTTCGCCGCGACCTCCCGAGAGGGCCGCGAGATCATCTGGGGCGCGATCCTGGCGTTCGCGGAGGCGGCGGCCCCCGCACCGCAGGACGCCTGATCCGCCCGCGTGCGAGACGGTTTTTGACGTCCGGGCTTGCAAGCCCTGCCGCATCGCGCCTACATGACCACACCTGTGATTGCGGGCCTCCGAGCGGCCGAAGCCAAGATGGAAGACGGGTTGCGCATCGAGAACATGACCGAGGACGACCTTGACGAGGTCCTCGCCATCGAGCGCCAGTCGTTCAACGACCCCTGGCCGCCCGAGGTCTTCAAGGCCGAGCTTCGTCACTGCTGGTCGCACTGCCGCGTGCTGCGCAAGGACGGCGCCGCGGTCATCCTGGGCTACCTCGTCTACTGGAGCGTCGCCGACGAGGTCCACCTGCTGAACGTCGCCGTCGACCCCAAGCAGCGCAACCACCACTATGGCCGCGCGCTGCTCGACTATCTGCGCGACTTCGCCGTGACCCAGTCGGCCCGGTTCATCACCCTCGAGGTGCGCCGCTCCAACCAGGCGGCGATCACCCTCTACGAGCACGCCGGGTTCCGCCCCGTCGGCGTCCGCCCGCGCTACTACGCGAACAACGGCGAGGACGCCATCGTGATGCTCAACGACCTGGGCTCTACGAGCAACGTCGGCCCGTTGCCGGGCCGCGACGACGACGAGAGCTGACCGACGCGGACGGCGCGACGCCACGCGGCACCCTGGAGCACGCAAGATGACCGACCGCAACAGCCCCCAGGACGCTCGGCGAGGCGCCGCCCCCAGCGGCCTCTACGCGCTGCTGAGCGACAACGTCCTCTTCCCCGACCTGTTCGCCGCCGCCGCCGCCATGCTCTCGAACGCCGGCGTCGGCGCGATTCAGCTGCGCGTGAAGGACGAGCTCGAGGACGCCCGTCGCCTGATGCTCCAGCGCGAGGTCGCCCAGGCCCTCGACGGTTGGGACGGCCTCCTCGTCGTCAACGACCGCGCCGATCTCGCGGCGATCCTCGCCCGCGAGGCCCCGGCGGGGCTGCGCGTCGGCCTCCACCTCGGCCAGGACGACCTCCCGCCCGAGGCGGCCCGGCTCGTCGTCGGTCCGGACGTCGTCATCGGCCTGTCGACCCACAACCTCGAGCAGGTCGCCGCGGCCGCCCACGCGCCCATCGACTACATCGGCTACGGGCCGGTCTTCTCGACGAACACCAAGGCGGTCGCCGACCCGACGGTCGGGCTCGCCGGCCTCCGCGCCGCCTGCGAGGCGAGCGCGTGGCCCGTCGTCGCCATCGGCGGGATCCGCGCCGAGACGGCCGCCGAGTGCCGCGCCGCCGGCGCGCACGCGATCGCCATGGCCGGCGCGCTCTTCGTCGAGGGGCTCGACGACCTCCCGGCGCGCGCCAAGGCGCTCCGGAGGCTCGTCGGGTGAGCGAGACGTGGACGGTCCTCGACATCCTCAAGTGGACCACCGGCTTCTTCGAGAAGCTCGGGATCGACTCGCCGCGCCTGACCGCTGAGCTCCTGCTCGCGCACGTCCTCGGGCTCGCGCGCATCCAGCTCTACGTCCAGTTCGAGCGCCCCCTCGATCCGATCGAGCGCCAGACCTACCGCGAGCTCGTGAAGCGCCGCGCCGCCGGCGAGCCGGTCCAGTACATCCTGGGCGACCAGGAGTTCTGGTCGCTCTCCTTCGTCGTGCGCCCCGGGGTCCTCGTCCCGCGCGCCGACACCGAGGTGCTCGTCGAGGAGGCCGTCGCGATCGCCCGCGAGCTCGCCGGGCGCGAGGGCGAGGGCCTGCGCATCGCCGACGTCGGGACGGGCTCGGGCGCCATCGCGGTGGCGCTCGCCCACGAGCTCCCCGCGGCCGCGCTCTGGGCCGACGACATCGCCGACGTGCCGCTCGAGGTCGCCCCGCAGAACGCCGCCGCCGCCGGCGTCGGCGAGCGCGTCACGGTGCTCCGCGGCGCCGGGCTGACGCCGCTCTTGAGCGCCGCCGGGCCCTTCGACGTCGTCTGCTCGAACCCGCCGTACATCCGCGCCGGCGATCTCGCCGGGCTCATGCGCGAGGTCCGCGACTGGGAGCCGCTCGAGGCCCTCGTCTCCGGCGCCGACGGCCTCGACGTCCTGCGCGTCCTCGTCGACGAGGTCACCCGCCCCGGGGCGCTCCGCCCCGACGGCGCCGTCCTCTTCGAGATCGGCGACGGCCCCCAGGCGGAGACGGTCGGCGGCTGGCTCGCCGCTCGCGGCTTCACCGGGGTCCGCGTGCGCAAGGACTACGGCGGCCGCCCGCGGGTCGTGATCGCGCGCGGCCCGGCCTGGGTGCCGGCCGCGAGCCCGGCCGACGCGACGGGCGCCGACTGACCGACGTCTGCGCGATCCCGCGTCCCGCGGCGACGCCTCCGGGGCCTGTCGACGGCGTCCACACGGGGTCGCACGCGCGTCGGGTGGTGACGAGTCGCGATTCCGGCTAGAGTCATCGGACCATGCCAAAGCTGATCGTCCAGTTGGGTGGAGGGCGGTTCCGCGAGTACGAGCTCGGGCGGACCAATAGCATCGGCCGTCACCCGGACCAGGACATCCAGGTCATGGATCCGCTGGTCTCGAAGGCGCACCTCGTCCTCGAGCAGCTCGCGGGCGACTGGTTCCTGCGCGACCTCGAGAGCCGCAACGGCTCCTGGGTCAACGGCGAGCGCGTCCGCGGCCGGGTCCGCATCAAGAACAACGATCGCGTCAAGATCGGCACCACCCACATGGTGTTCATCAACCGCGACGCGACCAAGCAGAGCGACCACACGGTCACCATCGGCGACAGCCTCGAGTCGTCGATCTACGGCTCGCTCTATCGCGAGTCGGCCGAGGAGTTCCTCCCGGTCGACCTGATCCCCAGCACCGAGACCCTCAAGCGCGACTACGAGAAGCTGCGCCTCGCGAGCCGCCTGCACCGCGAGATCGCCTTCGACGTCCGCCTCGACGTGCTGCTCCCGCGCATCCTCGACCACCTCTTCGGGCTCTTCAAGGCGGACCGCGGCGTCATCCTGCTCACCGAGGGCCAGAACGGCGAGCTCGTCCCGCGCGCCGTGAAGGTCCGCGGCAAGACCGAGACGGCCGAGTCCATCGCGCTCTCCAACACCATCCTCGACAAGGTCCTCGTCGAGCGCACGGCCGTCCTCACGCGCGACGCGCAGATGGACGACCGCTTCTACAAGGCCCAGAGCGTCATCATCCAGGGCATCCGCTCGACGATGTGCGTGCCGCTCCTGTCGCGCGACAACGCCGTCCTCGGCATCATCCACCTCGACTCGCTGCTCGTCGCCAATGCCTTCACCGAGAAGGACCTCGGGATGCTCCAGGCGGTCGCCCAGCAGGCGAGCATCGCCATCGAGAACAGCCGCCTCGTCGAGCGCATCGAGAAGGAAGCCGTCACCCGCCAGAAGTTCGAGAAGATGCTCTCGCCGAACCTCGTCGAGCGGGTCGTCAACGGCGAGCTGTCCATCACCAAGGGCGGCGAGCTCCGCCAGGTGACGGTCATGTTCTCGGACATCCGCGGCTTCACGGAGCTGGCCGAGAAGCTGCCGCCGCGCGACGTCGTCAACATGCTCAACGAGTACTTCGAGCTGCTCGTGGACGTGGTCTTCGACTTCGACGGCACCCTCGACAAGTTCATCGGCGACTCGCTCATGGCCATCTGGGGCGCCCCGGTCGCCGACCCGGCCATGGCGCAGAAGGCCGTCCAGTGCGCCGTCGAGATGCAGCGCAGCCTGCAGCGCTTCAACACGCTGCGCCGCCTCGACGGCAAGCACCCCATCCACACCGGCATCGGCATCGACGTCGGCGAGTGCGTCCTCGGGTACATGGGCTCCTCGAAGACGATGGCCTACACCGCCGTCGGCCCGACCGTGAACCTGGCGAGCCGCCTCTGCGCCGCGGCCCGCGCGGGCGAGATCCTCATCAGCGACGCCGCCTACGCCGCGTCCGACAGCGTCGTCCAGGCGGCCAAGCGGAAGCCCTTGATGCTCAAGGGGATCTCCCACCCGGTGCCGAGCTGGTCCCTCGTCGCGGCCCACTACTCGCCGCTCCCCACCGAGGAGCGCTCGGTCGACGACCTGGGCTTCTGAGCACGTCGCTACGCACGTCGAGCGCGCGGGGTGCGTGATCGCTTGCGCACCCCTGCGTCGCTGTGACGCAGCCGCGAGCGGGCGCTCGGTCGCCGGCTAGACCGTCCGTTCCCCGGCGAGCGTGCGAGAACGCCCGCCGACGCCTCGCCGATCGGCGAAGACGTAGACCTGGTCGAGGTGATCTCGCGTTTCTGGGGCGCCGGGGCGGGCCGGCGCCGCGGGCCAACCTCAAGAACTAATTGCATTTATCGTTTTGGTGGCCTTGCCGAGCAAATGTTCCGGCGATACCCGGGCATCCAGATAGCGACTGGATATCTGCGCGATATCCAATTCTGAGTTTGGTGCCGACCCGACCGTCACCCGGCGGCGCCCGCACGGAACACAGCGCACGGCGCGAAAGGCTGATCCGATGTCTCGCTCCCTCCAAGCCGTCGTCCACGTTGCCGGTTGTGACCTGGGCAAGGCCACCGCCAGCTTCTCCATCGCCCGCGTCGAGCCGAGCGGCGCCCTGACCGTCCTCAGCACCGAGACCGTCACCCACGACGGCAAGCCGCTCGAGGCCTTCGAGCAGTGGTACAAGGACCGCGGCGCGCATCGCTTCGCCGCCATCGGCGCGACCGGGCTCCACGGGCGCGAGCTCACCGAGCCGATCATGGCCGGGCTCCCCGAGGACGCGTGCGTCGAGGCCGCGGCCCCCGCCGCCGGCGCCTTCAACATCGTCCGCGTCGGGGCCCGGGGCTTCTCGGTCTGGACCCGCACCGCCGACGGGCACGTCACCTTCGCCGAGAACGAGCGCTGCTCCTCCGGGACCGGCGAGACGATGGTGAAGATCGCCGCGCGCTTCGGCCTCGAGATCGACGAGGCGGACCAGCTCGCCGCGTCGGTGGCGGAGAGCATCCCCATCACCGCCCGCTGCTCGGTCTTCGCCAAGAGCGAGATGACCCACTTCGGAAACCAGGGCAAGCCGGCGGCTCAGCTCTTCCGCGGCTACTTCGAGAGCGTCGCGCGCCACACCGCCGCCTTCCTCCAGCGCGTCCGCGTGCCCGGCCCGGTGTGGCTCGTCGGCGGGTGCTCGCGCATCTCGACCTTCGTCGAGGCGTTCCGCGCCCTCGCGGGTGACGAGGTGGTCGTGCCGGAGCTCGCCCTCCAGCTCGAGGCCCACGGGGCGATGCGCCTCGCCGCCGAGCAGCTCGCGGCCCGCGGCGGCCGCGCCGCCAAGCACCCCGTCGAGCCCGCGACCCTCGTCCGCGAGGCGACGCGCCGCTTCCGCGCCTTCCCGAAGCCCGACGCCGCCGCGAGCGCCGTCGTCCGGATGCCCCCGGTCGTCGTCCCGGAGGGCGCCGACCGCGAGCCGACCGTCCTCGGCTTCGACCTCGGCAGCACCGGCAGCAAGGCCGTGCTCACCTCCATCCGCACCGGCGAGCCCGTCCTCGACATCTACGACCGCACCCGCGGCAACCCGGTCGACGCGCTCCAGCGCCTCGTCCGCCGCCTGCTCGAGCAGACGACCCCCGACGTGCGCGCCATCGGCCTGACCGGCTCGGGCCGCGAGGCCGCCGCCTCGGTCCTCGAGGCGTGCTGGCCGGCGCTCTCGGACCGGATGGTCGTCGTCAACGAGATCGTCGCCCACACCGCCGCCGCCGTCCGCTGCGACCCCGACGGGGGCAAGAGCCTCAGCATCGTCGAGATCGGCGGCCAGGACGCGAAGTTCGTCCAGGTCGTCGGCGGGCGCATCGTCGAGAGCGACATGAACAAGGCGTGCAGCGCCGGCACCGGCTCGTTCCTCGAGGAGCAGGCCGCCCTCTACGGCGTCGACCGCATCGAGCGCTTCACCGAGCTCGCGTCGGCCGCCCAGGCGCCGCCCGACCTCGGGCAGATGTGCACGGTCTTCGTCGCGGGCGCGGCCGGCGAGGCGCTCTCGGACGGGTTCTCGACCGCCGACATCTTCGCGGGCTTCGAGTACTCGGTCATCCAGAACTACATCAACCGCGTCCGCGGCCAGCGCGCCTTCGGCGACCGCATCTTCTTCCAGGGCAAGCCGGCGACGAGCCCGTCCCTGGCGCGCACCCTCGCCGCCGTGACCGGCCGCGAGGTCGTGGTCCCGCCCAACCCCGGGGCCATGGGCGCCTGGGGCATCGGCCTGTGCGCCATCGACGACCTGCACGGCCTCGACGGGCCCGCCTTCGACCTCTCGGCCGTCCTCGACGCCGAGGTCGTCGAGCGCGCCGAGATGCGCTGCAAGGACCCGCACTGCGCGACCTACTGCGTCGTCGACCGCACCACCGTCCGCATCGGCGCCGAGACCCGCAAGATCCTGAGCGGCGGGGCCTGCCCGAAGTTCGAGGTGGCGGCGCTCGCGCGCACGAAGCTCCCCCGCTCCGCCCCGAGCGCCTTCGACGAGCGCGCCGCGCTCCTCTCGCAGCTCGACGCCGACGGCCCCGTCACCATCGGGATCCCGCTGGTCGGGGCGCTGCAGGAGGTGATGCCGTGGCTGGCGACCTTCGTCCGCGAGCTCGGCTTCGGCGTCCGCGTCATCCCGACCGACGGCAAGACCCTCGCGCTCGGCGAGGCCCAGACCTTCGCGGCCGACATGTGCTCGCCCGGCAAGGTCGCGCACGGCGTGATGGTCGAGAACCTCGACGTCGTCTTCTTCCCCAAGGTCCTCCAGCTCCCCGACGAGGATGGCGTCGGCGGCAACACCTGCCCGGTCGAGCAGGGGATGCCCGATCTCGTCCACCACGCGCTCGCGGCGCGCGGCGCGAAGACGCGCATCGTGCGGCCGCCGATCGCCTTCGGCAGCCGCGTCACGCGCCTCGTCTTCCTGAGTCAGCTCCGGCGCGCCGCCAAGGAGCTCGGCGCGCCCGTCTCGCGCGTCCTCCGCGCCGCCAAGAGGGCCGACGAGGCCCAGGCCCAGCACGCCGAGGCGCTCCACGCGATCGGCGAGCAGACGCTGCGCTTCGCCGAAGAGCACGACCTCCCGACGGTCCTCATGTGCGGCCCGCTGCACGTCATCCACGACCCGGCCATCAACGGCGGCATCCCGAAGATCCTCCAGGACAACGGGGTGATGGCGCTCCCGATGGACTGCTACCCGCTCCCCGCCGACCGCCCCGCGATGGCGCGCATGGGCTGGGCCGACTCGCGGCGGACGCTCCAGACGGCGGCCGCGGCGCGCGGGCGCGGGCAGGTCTTCCCGCTGCTCCTGTCCGCCTTCGGCTGCGGCCCCGCCTCGATGACCGAGCCGTCGTTCACGGCGCTCATGGCCGGCTACCCGCACACCATCCTCGAGACCGACGGGCACGGCGGCAAGGCCGGCTTCGTCACCCGGATCCAGGCGTTCATCCACACCGTGCGCAGCTACCACGAGGTCGCCGCGCCCGCGCCCCCCGAGCAGCTCGCGCTCTACGAGCGGCGCCCGCGCGCGTCCATCGCCCAGGAGCGGGACTCGCGCCTGGTGGTCTACGCGATGTCGGACGGCTTCGGCCCGATCCTGGCCGGCTTCTACCGCGCGATGGGCTACGACGCGGTCGTGGCGGGCCCCAGCGACGAGGAGACGTTGGCCCTCGGCCGGCGCGACTGCTCGGGCAAGGAGTGTCTGCCCTATCAGCTCATCTGGGGCGGGTTCCGCTCGCGGCTCGAGGCGGACGGCGTCGACAAGCGCACGGTGCTGCTCGAGGCGACGCCGGCGGGGCAGTGCAAGAACTGTATGTTCACGGTGAAGGACGAGCTGAACCTGCAGCGCATGGGGCTCGCCGACAAGGTCGCGGTGCGGCCCGCCGGCGCCGAGCCGGAGTTCGGCCTCCACTCGCTCACGCGGCTCTTCTCGGCGCTCGTGGCGTGGGACCTCCTGCACCAGCTCGCGGCCTGGTACCGCCCGAGCGACCCGGCGGCCGTGGACGCGCTCTACGTGCGCTACCGGGACCTCATCGTCGCGCACGTCGAGGCGCCGCTCGAGGACCGCGGCCTGGCGCTCTTCGAGCAGCACCGCTGGTGGCGCCGGCTCCTCGCCCTCGTGGACGCCTTCGCCATCGCGTTCGACCGCGTGGGCGGCGCCGACCCGGCGACCGACCGCACCGTGCTCGTCACCGGCGACATCTACCTCCGGACCGACGAGTTCGGCAGCAACGGCCTCGTCAAGAAGCTCAACCACGCGGGGCTCCGCGTCGTGCTCGAGCCGTCGCACACCTTCCTCGAGTACCTCGCGATCCCGCGCCGGCCCGGCATCGAGGGCTCGCCGCTGCCGCCGCTGAAGGGCGCCGGCGGGCGGGCGATGCAGGCCGGGCTCCGAAAGCGCCTCTACGCGCGCGTCCGCAAGCTCCACCCGCAGATCCCCGAGGCCATCGTCAGCGACGCGGCCCACGCCGCCAAGGAGCTCATCGATCGCTTCCCGGCCGGCGAGGCGCCGCTCACCGTCGGGAGCGTGCTCCACGCCTGGAACGAGCGCGTCTGTGACGGCGCCGTCGTCGTCGCGCCCTGGGGCTGCGGCCCGACGCACGTCTCCGAGGGCCTCCTGCGCCACAAGCGCGAGATCCCGCTCCTCTACGTCTACAACGACGGCAGCCCCATCGACGAGCGGCGCCTCGACGCCTTCGCCTTCCGGCTCCGCCGCGGGAAGAGCCGCGTCACGCCGGTGGCCGCGGACGTGCGCCGGGACGCCCCGGCGGCCGACGTCGAGGTCGACGAGGGCGTGCTCGACGAGATCACCGTCCTCGGCACGCGCGGCGGCGAGCGTCCTTCCGACGGCTCCCGCTCCGGCTCGCGCCCGACGTCGCACTGACGCGGACGCGAGTGTCGCCGCGAGGTCCGCGCTCCGCGCGCGGGCTTCGCGGCGGCGCGCATCGTCCGGCCGGGCAGGGCGGCGAGCGCCCTAGAAGTACCAGAGGACCTGCGCGGCGAGCTGCGGGAAGAAGAGGACGGTGTCGGGGTTGTCCTGGTCGACCGGCGTCACGAAGGCGACGCCGGCGAAGACGTCGAGGTGCTCGGTCGGCGCCCAGGAGAGGCCGAGGTCGACGTGGAAGGACTCGCCCAGCTCGTAGAGGTTGTGGAAGCTGTCGAGCCCGTCGCCGACGCGGTTGCCGTCGCCGAAGGGGGTGGTCATCCCGAGGCCGAGCACCGGGGTGAGCGGCTCCTGTAGGCCGAACCAGCGCACGCGCACGTCGAGGACCGGGAAGAGGACGCCGACCGCGAAGTCGACGGCGATCGTCCCGTCGGTCATCCACGAGACGAGGATGGCGCCGACGCCGTCGAAGCCCGCGCCGAGGCCCGCGCCGAAGCCGCGGTCCCAG
>SBGO01000181.1 GCA_006226565.1 Deltaproteobacteria bacterium
CCCTGAGCCTCTTCGTCGGCGTCGCCGAGGACGCGCGCCTGCGCGCCTTGTCGGTCGAGGTCGCCGGCCACCTGCTCGACGCCCTCGAGGGCGGCGGCGTGGGCGGGCCGGGCGCCGAAGCGGTCGACCTCTACCTCCGCTTCGCCCCGCGGGCGACCGCCCCGGAGGCGCGGGAGGCGCTCTGGTCCCGCCTCGCGGCGGCGCTCCCCGTGGCGCGGGACCCGGTCGAGCGGACGGCCCTCATCGCCGCCCTCGGGCGCTTCGAGGACCCACCGCTCCTGCGCCGGAGCCTCGAGCTGCTGCTCGACGGCACGCTCCGGAGCCAGGACTTCCGCACGCTGACCGGCGCCATCGGGCACGACCGCGAGACGGCCGAGACCGTCTGGACCTGGCTCACCGAGCGCTTCGACGCGCTGGTCGCGAAGCTCGGCCCGGAGTCCGGCGCCGGCCTCCCGTGGCTGGCCGCGGGCTTCTGCGACGGCGCCGCGGGGCCGCGGCTGCGCGCCTTCTTCGAGGCGCAGCGCGCGAAGATCCCGAGCGGGCTCGACCGAAACCTCGCCGGCGCCATCGAGGCGATCGACGGCTGCGTGCGCCTCGACCAGGGCGCCGGAGCGCGATGGTCGAGCTGGCTCGCGTCCCAGCGCCTCTGAAACCGCAGGGGGTGCGTCAACACGGGCTTCGCGACGGCTGACCGATGTCGCTATAGTGCGCCGCATGATCCGTGTCCGAACGCTCCAGCGCCTCGCTCTCTCTCTCGTCCTCCTGCTCGCCGCCTGCGGCTCCGACCCGACCGTCGAGCAGACCGACACCGCCCTCCCGGTCGACACGGCGTCCGAAGACGTCGCCGACGTCGACGAGACCGACACCGCCACGCCGCCGTCGACGGTCTACGCCCGCCTCGCCGAGACCGAGGGCGACCTCGTCGGCGGCCCGGTCCCCTTCGGGCAGGTCGGCCACGCCTTCGTCCTCGGCAACTCCCGCGTCCGCTTCATGCTCCAGGACAAGGGGGTGTCGACCGTCTTCAACCTCTACGGTGGCAGCCTCCTCGGCGCCGACCTCGCCCGCGCCGAGGGCGACGAGGACGCCAGCGTCCTGCGCGAGCTCTTCCCCGTCGTCGACTTCCGCATCGTCGACCCCGACAGCGTCACGGTCATCGCCGACGGGAGCGACGGCGAGGCCGCCATCGTCCGCGTGAGCGGCGCGCTGAAGGCCTCGAAGATCATCGACATCCTCGACATGATCGCCGGCACGGCGCCGGTCACCGTCGCGACCGACTACGAGGTCCGCCCCGACGAGCCCTTCCTCCGGATGCGCACGACCATCGCCAACCCGACCGACGAGCTCGTCCAGGTCGGCGGCGTCGGCGACTTCATGATCTCCGGCAAGGACGTCACCCTCTTCGCGCCCGGGGTCGGCTTCGGCATCGACGGCGGCGTCGGCGGCGTCGACTACCTCGCCTCGCGCGGCGACCGCGTCAGCTACGGCTACACCGTCCTCAGCGGGGCCGGGCTGACGGCGCCGGTCGCCGAGAACTCCGGCACGTTCGGCCTCCTCGAGGCGAGCCTCGTCGTCCCGGCCCGCGGCGAGGTCCACGTGGATCGGCTGTTCGTCGTCGGCGACGGCTCGCTCACGAGCGTCATCGACCCCATGGACGCCCTGCTCGGGACCCGCGTCGGCGAGCTCGAGGGCGTCGTCCGCGACCCCGCGGGCGCCCCGGTGGCCGGCGTGCGGGTCACGGCGCTGCCCGTCCCGTCGAGCGGCGTCCCCAAGGTCGCCCGCAACCAGGCCCGGACCGACGCGGACGGCGCCTGGTCGCTCCACGTCCCGCCGGGCGACTACCACGTCATCGCCTCGGGCGGCGAGCGGCGGCCGACCGAGCCGACCGCCGTCACCGTCACCGCCGACGCCACCCAGGAGGTCCCCCTCGTCCTCGCGCCGCCGGTCACCCTGACGGTCGAGGCGACCGGCGACGGGCCCCAGCCGACGATGGGCGGCTTCCCGGTGCTGGTCGCGCTGCGGCCGCGCGGCGACGACGTGGTCGACGCGCGCCTCGGCGACGTGGGGCGAACGGCCGGCCGCATCCTCGCGTGGCTCGGCCCCGAGCGTGGCGCGGTGCAGGTCGCCCCCGGCCGCTACGACGTCGCCGTCTCCCACGGCGCCGAGTACGACGTCGTCGTCTACGAGGACCTCGACCTGACCGCCGACCTGACCGTCACGCCGTCCTTCACCCGCCGCGTGATCACGGGCGACTGGCTGTCCTGCGACTTCCACCAGCACACCATCGGCAGCCTCGACGCCGCGACGCGCTTCGACGACCGGGTGCGCGAGAACCTCGCGGCGGGGCTCGGCTGCTTCGCGACCTCCGAGCACGACAACGTCATCGACCTCGGGCCCCTCGTCCGGGCCTTCGGCGCCGACGACGCCATCCACTCCATCATCTCCGACGAGGTCAGCGTCAACGGCGTCGGTCACTTCAACGCCTACCCCCTGCCCCTCGACCCGGCCGATCCCTACGCGCTCACCGGCGTGAAGCTCTTCGCGGACCTCGACATCCCCGAGCTCTTCGCGCGCCTGCGCGCCCTCGACGGCGAGCGCGTGCTGCAGATCAACCACCCGCGCGACAACAACCTCAAGGGCTACTTCGCCAACCTCGGCCTCGACCCGTGGGCCATGACGACCAAGAAGGGCGCCATCCCCGAGGACTGGGACGCGATCGAGGTGAACGCGGACCTCGGCGACGCGAGCGACTTCACCCCCGAGGGCTGGCAGGCGCTGCGCGACCGCGACGCCTCGTCGCTGCCGGTGCTCGCCGACTGGTTCGGGCTCCTCAACAGCGGGCGCGCCGTCTGCGGCGTGGCCAACTCCGACTGCCACGACCCCGGCGACGGCTGCGGCTGGCCGCGCACCTACCTGCGCGTCGGCGGCGACCCGGGGCTGATGACCGACGACGACGTCGTGCACGCGGTCAAGTCCCAGCACGCCGTCGGGAGCCGCGGGATCTGGCTCACGGTGACGGCCAACGGCGAGCCGCGGATGGGGATCGGCGAGCTGGTGGACGGCGCGAGCCCGGTCTCCCTGCGGGTGGTCGCCGAGGCGCCGGCGTGGGTGCCGGTCGCCCAGGTCGAGCTCTACGCCAACGGCCTCTTCGTCGAGTCGCGGCCGGCGGCGGCGGCGGCGGAAGGGAGCGTCGTGCGCCTCGACACGACCTTCACGCTGAGCCCCGAGCGCGACACCTGGTACGTCGTGGTCGCGCGCGGCATCGGGCCGTCGCAGCCCGTCTACCAGGGCTCGTCCTTCGCCTTCACCAACCCGGTCTACGTCGACGTCGACGGCGGCGGCTTCACGGCGCCCGGGCCGGTGCCCGCGCCGGAGCCGTGAGCGCCCTCGTCTGGCTCCTGACCGCGCTCGCGACCGCTCACACCGACCCCGCCCCGCGCGGGGTCGCGCTCGAGCTGCGCGGCGGGCGGCCGTCGCTGGCGGTGACGCTG
>SBGO01000116.1 GCA_006226565.1 Deltaproteobacteria bacterium
CGCGCCGGGCTGGAGCGGCCCACGCTACGACACGCCCGGCGAGCGCGCGGGGCTCCGCGCCGACCGACCGCCGGCTCCCCCGCGCGCCCTCACCCCGGACACCGCGATGACCTCCCACTCCTGGGGACGCGCGCTCCGCGTCGGCGGCGCCGGGAACGACCGCGTCCACGGCGTCGCCTTCGGTGAGGTGGGCGACGTCTACGTCATCGGCGACTCGACCAGCCGCTGGGCCCTCGACGACGGCTGCCGCTACGCCGACCGCCGCACCTGCGGCAACGCCTTCCTCGCGCGCCTCGACGCCCAGGGCCGAGTCGCCTGGGTCAAGAGCTTCGGCGGGGGCGAGGACGCCCCGGGGCAGAACGCCCCTCGGCACTGGGCGGTGATGAGCACCATCACGTATCAGCCCCAGTCCGACCTCGTGGTCGTCCAGGGGGTCTGGGCCCAGCCCTTCGGGCCGGGCTCACAGAGGACCCTCTTCGTCGCCGCCTTCGCCCCGGACGGGCGCCGCGCCTGGCTGACCGAGTTCGACGAGGCGCGGACCCGCACCGACGCCATCGGCGGCAAGCGGATGCTGGCCACGCCGGACGGCGGGGTCGTCCTCGCCGGCACCACGCGCTCGGACTTCGACGGCCACCGCCACATCGGCGGCCACGTCAACGGCGCCACGAACGGTGACGACGTCTTCGTCTGCAAGCTCGGCGCCGACGGCAAGGTCGCCTGGAGCGCCCTCTATGGCGTGCCCGACCCGGGCCCCTACGACGCACACAACGACTACGTCCAAGCGATGGCGCTCGACCCCGCGGGCAACATCCACCTCTTCGGCGGCACCCACGGGGACGTCGTCAAGCACCGGCGCCTCTGGAAGTGGAAGCAGTTCCACCTGCGCCTCAGCCCCGCCGGCAAGGTCCTCGGCGCGGCCTACGAGGCCACGCCCAGCACCGTCGTCGCCGCCGCGTTCGCGCCCGACGGGAGCCTGTACCGCCTGCGCCTCCTCCCCGAGGACCTCGCCGACGGCGACCGCTGGCGCCGCGTCGACGCGGGGCTGGGTGCCGACGATCTCGGCCTGGAGAAGCTCGACGCCCGCGGCAAGCGCCTGTGGGGTCTCCGCGTCGGGACCGACAAGCGCGACAGCGGCACCCGGGTGGTCGTGGCGCCGGACGGCGACATCATCGTCGGCGGGGTCGCGGACCTCTACGGCGACGAGGATGGCCTCGCCTACCGCTTCAGCCCGAATGGCGAGCGCCGCTGGGCGTGGCGGGTCGCCGCGGAGCCGCGTCAGGGCAGGGGCTTCTTCGGCCGCGCCCAGGACGAGGTCCGAGACGTCGCCGTCGAGCCGACCCACGGCGTCGTCGCCATCGCCGGCTCGACCTCCGGGGACCTCTACGGCAACGCCAACGTGACCCAGCCCGACGGCGTCGTGCCCGACGACGGCTTCGTCCTGCTGCTGCCCGGACGCTGAGCGCAAGGCCCCCGGGCCCGTGCGGGCGCCCGCGGCGTGCAGGTCGCCGCGGGCGACGCGCGGCTCAGCCGTAGCGCCGCGGGCGGAGGCGGAGCCCGAAGAGCTTCACGAAGATGAAGATGAGCAGGATGAAGCCGCCGGCCGTGCCGCCCGCGACGAGCAGGGTCGAGCGCGTGTTCTCGGCGATCTGCGCCTCGACCGCGGCCTGGGAGCGGCGCACCACGAGGACCGCGCGGATGGCGTTGCGCGGGTCCCAGGCGGGCGCACCGGCGGTCGCCCCGTACCCGCGGTCACCGTAGCCGTCGCCGTAGCCTCCGCCGCCGTAGCCCGAGCCGCCGTAGCCCGAGCCCCCGGCGCCGGCGACCTCCTCGGGCGACAGGACGTCGCCGTGGCAGGTCTGGCAGAAACGCCCGTTCGCGATGGGCTTGAGCACCGTCAGGAAGGGCGTCCCGTCGATGTCCTCGACGACCGTCACGGGCTCGGTCTGCTTCAGCACGTCGCGCCACTTCGCGTCGTCGTACTCGAACCGCTGCGGGGGCGTGTCGGCGGCGCTCAGCGCCAGGATCCTCGGGATCGCCTCGGCGGCCGCCGTCGCCACCGCGGCGCGCGCGTTCTCGCGGCTCGCCATGCGCTCGGCCCAGCCGGGGCCGCGGATGGCCTTCGTGATCGCGTCGACGGTCGAGCGGTCGCGGTAGGCGAGGGTCTTGTTGGGGCGCACCACCTCGATCCGCGAGATGGTCTCGTCCTTCCGCAGCTCCTCGACGAGCTCGCGGGCGACGTCGGGGCGCCCCTGCTTCATGTTGGCGATGATGGCGCGCTCGAGGGTGCGCGCCTGGTCGATGCCGGCCTGGGTGTCGTTGGCCCGCAGCGAGTCGCTGGTGCGGCTGATGTTGAAGGCCATCACCACGCCGAAGCCGACGGCGATGAAGATGAGGGTGAGGAAGACCGCGAGGCTCGCCACGAAGGCGGCGCGGTTTCGCCGCACGAGCTTCCGGAGGCGCTCGGCCGAGCCCACCGGCCGCGCGGCGATGGGACGGTCGCCGAGCCACGCCTCGAGGTCCTCGGCCATCGCGCGGGCCGAGGCGTAGCGGTGGTCGGCGGCCTTCTCCATGGCCTTGAGGCAGATGACCTCGAGGTCGGGGTCGAGGTCGCGCTTCCGCTCCTTCTTCGCCACCTGCCGCGGCGAGTCGGGCTCCTTCTCGAGGACCTGGACGAGGATCGCCAGCGGGCTCGGCCCGTCGAAGGGCGGGCGCCCGGTGAGGTGGTGGTAGAGCGTCGCCCCGAGGGAGTAGACGTCGGCCGGCGGCCCCACCCGGTCGAGGATGTTGTTGGCCTGCTCCGGGGCCATGTAGGCCGGGGTCCCGAGCATGGCGCCGCGCTTGGTGAGGCTGACCTCGCGCTGGACGTTCTTGGCGATGCCGAAGTCGGTGACGTGCGGCTCGCCGTGGGCGTCGACGAGGATGTTGTCGGGCTTGATGTCGCGGTGGACGATGCCCTTGTCGTGGGCGTAGTCGAGGGCGCGGGCGACCTTGGCGAGCAGCGCGACGCCGCGCCGGAGCCCCGCGTCGCTGCCGTCGGCGATGACGTCGCCGAAGCCGCGGCCCTCCACGAAGGCCATGACGAAGTAGAAGTTGCCCTCGTGCTCGCCCGAGTCGAAGACCGGCACGATGTTCGGGTGGGCGAGGCGCGCGGCGAGCATCGCCTCGTTCTGGAAGCGGACGAGCTCGGCCTCCGAGGCGTGGCGCCCCGAGGTCATCATCTTCAGCGCGACGAAGCGGCACAGGCGCAGGGAGTAGGCCTTGTAGACGACGCCCATGCCGCCGCGCCCGAGCTCGCTCACGACGTCGTAGCCGCCGATGCGCATCCTCACGTCGGAGGCGTCGTAGGGGAGCTCGACGACGGCGCCCTCCACGGCCGCCACGTCGACGCTGGCGCCGTCGAGGGTCACGATGCTGCCCCCGCGGTAGCGGCGCAGGGCGGACGAGGGCGGCGCGGGCCGCGCGCCCTCGCTCTGGGTCGCCGCGCCCTG
>SBGO01000260.1 GCA_006226565.1 Deltaproteobacteria bacterium
CCTCGACCAGGTCTTCGACCCGGCGGTCCGCTGCGCGCGCATCCCCGAGGCCGAGCGCCGCCGCTACTTCGAGGCCACGCCGTGGCGCTTCGAGACGCCCCCCGCCTACGTCGTCGACGACCTCCAGCGCCTCTGCTGCGCGAGCGCGGCGGCCTGCCAGGACCCGGACGTGGCGGCCTGCCTCAACGCCGCGGCGGAGCCCGCACAGCGCCTGCGCGAGGAGCTCCCCGATCACCTCGACGCCGACGCCTTCGCCGCGGCCTTCGACCTCGCCGCCCTCGACGAGCCGCGCCTCGGCGCACGGCGCTACACATTCCACTTCGACCCGGCCCACCCCGACGCCCCCGTCGACCGGCACCTGCACCGGGTCGACCGCCCCATCGCCGAGGCCGCGGCCGCCCTCCCCGCCCCTGGCGCGGTCTCCCCGGTGGTCGAGACGCGCTTCGGCCACCACATCCTGCGCCTCGTGGAGGTGCAGCCGGCCCTTCGCCTCGCCTGGGACGACCCGCGCGCGCAGGCGCTCATCACGTCGGCGCTGTGCCCCGAGCGCCTCGCCGCCGAGCGCGCGCGCTACCTGAAGGACCTGCTCGCGTCGATGGGGGTCCGGATCCGACCGGACGCCGCGGCCCTCGTCACTCGCTCGGGACGTCGATCCCCGCCCGCATCGCCCAGCGCCCCGACAGGCTCAGCGTCTCCCCGCTGACGAAGGTCGCGCTGGCGCCGACCCGCGCCCACAGCCAGGTCCCGGCGACGACGCCGGAGTCGTCGATGACGATCCGCGGCTGATGCGGCGTGTCCGGGCAGGCCGCGGTGAAGATGAGGCCGACCCGGAACGGCCCCACGGGGACCTCGGGGCCCTCGGCGACGAGGATCTCCTGGGTGAGGTCGCTGCCGACGAGCGCCAGCGCGGGGCCGTACCAGGCCGGCTCGACGGGCCAGGCGCCGCCCTCGTCGGGGAGCCAGTAGACGACGTGGAAGACCCCGCACGAGGTCCCGCCCGGGGGCTCGATGGCGAGGACCTCGAGGGTCGCGAGCCGGCCCGCCGCGGGGGAGACGAGCTCGGCGACCGCGGCCTGGTCGACCTGCAGGGTCACGGCGTCGTCGGAGGGCGCCTCGCTCGCGGTGTGCTCGCCGACGAGCACGCGGGTGAAGGAGCCGGCGTCTGCGTCCGCGTCGGCGTCGCCCGCGTCGGCGTCGACGTCGACCGGGCCGACGTCGTCCTCGGGGACGTCGGCGAGGACGGTGTCCTCGGGCGCGACGCCGAGGTCGATGGGCGTCACGGTGTCCTCGAGGCTCGCGGCGTCCGGCGGCCACGGGCGCGCGACACAGAGCGCGTCCACGCAGAGGAGGCCCTCGGCGCATGCCTCGAGCGGCCCGCACGCCGCGCCCAGCGGGAGCCCCGCGACCTCGCTCGCCTCGGCGCAGCCGGCGGCGAGGACCACGGCGAGGAGCGGGCCGAGCCGGCGAAGCCGCGTCACAGGCGGACCATGAGGCCGGCGCCGAAGCTGAAGTTGGTGTCGGTCTCGAAGTAGCCGGTGCCGTCCTCGGGCCGGTGCTTGACCCACCACTCGTTGACCATGGAGCCGCGGATGAAGAGCCAATCGGTCAGGTTGAGGCGGACCGAGGTGCCCCACACGGTGCGGTCGGCGGCGAAGAGGTTGTCGAGCCCGTCGAAGCCGACCCGCCCGAGGAAGAGCGTGACGCTGACGGGGCCGATGTCGCGGAGCCGGAGGCGCGCCATCAGGTCGTTGCCGCGCTTGCCACCGCGGGTCGAGTACAGGACCGTGAAGCGGAAGGCGTCGGCGATGCGGAGGTCGCCCTCGAAGTAGAAGCCGTCGTGGCGCTTACCGATCTCGCCGTCGAGGAGCTGCGCGAGCTTCGGGTCCCCGCCGAGGTGCGAGTAGCGCTGGATCTCGTAGAAGGCCGAGACGTAGCCCGGCTCGTAGCCCTTGCCCTGGAAGCGGTACTCGAGGCGCGTGTGCAGGACCGACTCGGGGGTGAAGCGCACGTTGACGTAGGTCCCGAGGTGCCAGCCGAAGCCCTCGCCGTCGACGGTCGCGAAGTCCATGTAGGGGACGACGTCGAGGTGCGCGGTGCTGACCGCCGGGACCTCGATGTCGGTCGAGAACAGGGTCACGATCTGGTCGGCGAGGACGACCGGGTGCCAGTCGGGGTGGGCGTAGAAGGCGCCGTCGGCGGTGGAGACCGAGAGCGGCGCCGTGAAGTCCCCGCCAAGGGTCGCGCCGAGCTTGATCATGCGCAGCGCCCGGGGCCAGCTGTCGAAGAGGCTGAAGGGGCGAACGAAGGCCCGGCCGACCAGGATCTCGGGATCGAAGACGTTGTCGAGCATGACCTCGCCGCCGCCGAAGCCGAGGTCGAAGTTCGTGAAGAGGCCGCCCTGGTAGTGGTCGACGTCGACGGTGTTGAAGTAGCGGTTGACGAGCGAGCCGTGGCCGATGGTGACGCCGTTGAGCTGCCCGTAGCGGAAGAAGAAGGGGTCGTCGTAGGAGCCGTACTGGACGAACGCGAGGAGGCGCGCCCAGTCGCTCACCTCGTCCCAGTCCTGGTTGCGGATGAGGCCGTCGTCCTCGGGGTGCTCGTCGAGGATGCGGAGGCGGATCGGGAGCTGCGGCGCGATGCGCCACTTGCCCGGCTTGAAGACGTAGACGAAGTCGAGGTCGACGAAGGTGTCCTCGCCGATCTTGGAGATCTCGAGGGTCGCGCTGCCGCGGCCGGCGCCGCCCTGGCGCGGGTTGAGCATGTCGCGGTCGACCGACGGCAGGTTCGGCCGGTGCGCCATCCCGTCGGGCGGGAGGGTCTTCTCGGGGGCGGGCTCCACGCCGTCGAGATCCAGGTTGCCCGTGTCGGGGTCGGTCTCGACCGGCGCGATCTCCACGGTGCTGCCGCCGTCGTCACCCGCCCCGTCGTCGCCGCGGTCCTCGTCCGAGCGCTCGTCGCCGTGGTCGGGCTCGCCCGCGTGCGCGGCGGGGGCGCCGAAGGAAACGATCGCGAGGGTCACCCCGCAGAGCCAGAACCAGCGCATCACACCTCCGACGGGTAGTGAAGCGCCACGGTCCCCGTCGGGTCAACGACATTGGCGCTTCGACTACTTGTAGGTGGAGTCCGTCGTGGGCTGCTTGGTCGTCTGCTGCTTGCCGGAGGCGCGCTCGGCCTCCGCGGCCGCCTTGCGCTTGGCGAGCTGCGGCCGGAGCGCCCGGACCCGGGCGACCTCGCTCGGGATGTGCTCGAGCTCGTCGAGGACCTCCTCGGCGTCGGACCAGCGCTCGGTCGCGACGTAGCGGTCGTAGCGCTTCCAGAGCTCGGCCACGCGCGCCACCTCGGCGGCCTTCCGCCGCGCCTCCTCGCGCTGCCGCTCCTCCTCGCGGGTGGTCGACGCGCCGGTCGCGGCGCGCTGCACCGACACCCGCTCCATCGAGCGCTCCTCCTCCTCGAGGGCCTCGCGCGTGGCCGCCCCCTCGTCG
>SBGO01000003.1 GCA_006226565.1 Deltaproteobacteria bacterium
GGTGCACGGGTCGCCGTCGTCGCAGGCGGCGCCGCTCGCCGCGTCGTGCTGGCAGGCGCCGTCCACGCAGCTGTCGAAGGTGCACGGGTCGTCGTCGTCGCAGTCGAGGGCGGTGCCCTCGCAGCTCCCGGCGACGCAGGTGTCGCCGCTGGTGCAGGCGTCGTCGTCGTCGCAGGCGCCGCCGTCGCGGCCGACGTGCACGCAGCCCGCCGCGGCGGCGCAGGTGTCGTCGGTGCACGGGTCGTCGTCGTCGCAGCTCACGGCCGTCCCGACGCAAGCCCCGCTGACGCAGGTGTCGTCCGTGGTGCAGGCGTCGAGGTCGTCGCAGCTCCCGGCCTTCGGGGTCTCGACGCAGCCCGCCGTCGCGTCGCAGCTCCGGCTCACGCAGGGGCCGTCGTCGCCGCAGTCGAGCGCCATCCCCTGCTCGCAGAGGCCGGCGACGCAGGTCTCCGCGCCGGTGCAGGCGTCGTGGTCGTCGCAGTCGTCGTCGCCCGCGCACTCGGCCACCACGGCGACCTTCGCGATCGGGGTGAAGGGCGAGATCGCGCTGAACCACGGCGAGCCGTAGAGGACGATGCGCCGGTCGGGCGCCGTCTCGCCGTGCCCGTCGAGGGTCTCGACGATGACGACCACGCCGATGTCCTCCATCCCGGCGGGGAAGCCCGTGAGCGCCAGCGACCAGGTGCCGTCGCCGGCGGTGGTCGCCTCGTAGACCGCCCCGTCGGCCGTCTCGCCGACGAGCCCGCCGGTCGCCACGGTGGCGTCGAGGAGCTCCGCGGCGCCGAGCTCGACGTAGACGCGGACGCGGTCGGTGGCCGGCGCGCCGTCCGCGAGCTTCACGGCGACGTCCACCCCGAGCGTCCCGTCGAGGCCGACGGCGTCGCGGGTCGTGACCGCGACGAAGCGGAACTTCCCGGCCACCACGCGCAGCAGGAAGACGGCGTCGGCCACGTCGACGCGGCCGTTGCCGTCGGCGTCCATGGCCGCGCGCTGGAAGGCGCTGAGCGAGGCCTCGTCGATGAGCCCGGCCAGCAGATGCAGGACGAAGCTCACGTCCCCGACCGAGAGCTCGCAGTCGAGGTCGGCGTTGCCGAGGTGATCCTCGGGCGCGCTGCCGTCGGCGCAGTCGGGGTCGAGGTCGCCGCGCCCCGCCACGATGGGCCGCGTCTCGCCCGGGGCGAGGGGCGCGCCGATGGCCTCGGGCGTCGGGTCGTTCGAGAGCAGCTTGGTGATGTAGCCGTCGACCAGCGTCGTCGGGCTGGCGCCCTTGTCGCCGCGCATCTTCAGCACCACGACCTCGAGGGCGGCGCCGCTCGCGGCGGTCCCGGGGGTCGCGGCGCCGACGACGTGGACCACGCCGGGCGGGTCGTCGACGGTGACCTCGAGCTGCCCGCCCGGCCAGCCGGCCCCGGGCACGCCGCCGAGCGCCGTGATGACGTCGGGGTCGTAGGTGATGGTGACGTCGAAGGCGCCGAGCGCCGCACCGCCGGTGTGGATCCGCAGCGGCATGTCGAAGAGCTCGCCCGGGCCCACGTCGGGGTGGGCGACGCCGTCGGTCTGGCCGAGGTCGACGTCGCCGACCGCCGGCACGAGGTTCGCGGCCGTGGCGGCCGACCCCTCGACGCCGTGGACGGTCGCCGTCACGACCACCGGCCGGTTGTGGTTGTCGTGGAGCGTCGCCACGCCGTCCGCCACCGCGACGGCCTCGGGCCGGCTCGAGGTGAGCGTCACCAGCCCGCTCATCGCCTGGGCGTCGGCCAGGACCGCGCCGTCGGCGAAGGTCACCCGCACCGTCACCGGGGTCGTCGCCTCGCCGGCGACGCCGGAGAAGGTGCTCGGGAGGGTCACGCTCACCGCGTCCACCGCGGCGTCCTCGTCGCTCACCGTGAGGGTCAGCGGCGGGCTCTCGAGGCCGGAGAAGCTGCCCGTCACGTCGACCTGGCCGACGCTGACGGCGGTCACGACCGCGCCGTCCAGGGTCACGTTCCCCGCGCTGGCGGAGAAGGCGCCGGCCGCGGTGACGTCGCGCTCGCTGCCGTCGGTCAGGACCAGCGCCAGGTCGAGGACCGCCTGCTGCCAGGCGCTCGGCGTGAGCCGCTCGAGCACGGCCTGGTCGAGGTCCGTCGAGCCGGGGAAGGCCGGCCACGGGTGGCTTGCCAGGGTCAGCGCCTCGCCGGCGACGACCGTGACGGTCACGCTCGCCGTGACCGCCGTGTGGGTGAAGCTCACGTCGATCCGCGCGGCGCCCGTGCCGGCGCCGGTCGCGACGAGCTTCAGCCCGCCGCCGTCCGCGACGACGTCGACGAGGCCCTCGGGGTCGCCGCTGTCGGCGTCGACGACCGTCCGCGGGTCGCCCGTCATGTCGAGGGTGTGACCCGCCGCGTCCTCGATCCGCACGACCAGCGCGGTCTCGGTCGGGAGCCCGGCGGCGGCCGCCGGATCCGTGCCGCTCAGCGCCAGCCGCGGGTCGTCGACCGCGGCGCTCGCCGCCACCGGCGCGGGGATGTCGACCACCACCGTCGCCGTCCCGGTCGCGAGCTCTGCGTCGCAGCTCGTGAACGTCGCCGTCACGAGCGCCCCCTCGCCCGAGGTGAGCGCCGTCACGGCGCCGTCCTCGGCGACCGTCAGGACCGCCTCGTCGGCGCTCGCCACGCTCAGCCCGTCCGCCATCGCCAGCGGCGACAGGCTCCGCTGCCCGTCGGCGGTCGTGAGCCAGGCCAGCACGACGCCCGAGGCGCCCTCGGCGTCGAGCTCCTGGAGCCCGGCCGCGCCGATGGCGGTCGGCCGCAGCGCGTCGGCCTGGGTCGGGTCGCTCAGGTCGAAGCTCGGCGCGGTCGCCCGGACGCCGGTCGCGACCGCCACGTCGAGCCCGGTCACCGCCACCGGGGTCGTCCCGACGGTCACCGTCGCCTCGCCGATGGGGCCGGCGGGGCCCACCGCGCGGACCGTCGCCGTGCCCGGCGCGACCGCCGTCACGCGGTCGCCGCTGACCTCGACGACGCCCGCGTCCGACGACGCCAGCGGCACGTCGAGCCAGGCGGTGGCCTGCTCGTCGCCGTTGTCGAAGGTGGCGATGACGCTGGCCCGCGCCGCCTGGTAGCGCGGGGTCGTACAGTCACTCGCGAGCCAGCCGGCGATGGGGTCGAGGGCGGCGTCCGAGAGCTGGACCGCCACCGGCAGGGTCGGGATCCAGCGGACGACGCCGACGCTGTCGGCCAGCCCGTCCTGGCCGGGCAGGGTCACGGCGACGTCGGCCGCCCCCGCCGTGCCCGCCGCCGCGATGAGGCAGCTCCCGCCGTCGCAGGCGATCTGCCCGCTGACGTCCTCGAGCGCCCCGGCGCCGCGCAGGAGCCGCGCGGTCACCGTCCCGTCGTGGGTCGCGAGCCCCAGCGGCGCCAGGTCGACGAGGTGCGGCCGGTCGATCGCCGCGAAGAGCCCCACGGGGGCGTTCTCCGCCACCGTCACCGCGCCGCCGAGGAGCG
>SBGO01000173.1 GCA_006226565.1 Deltaproteobacteria bacterium
GGCGCCCGGGCCCGTGAGCGGCTGGTCGCGCAGCTCGCAGGCGACGTCCCGGTCGCGCTGGCCGCGGCCGGGGCGCTCGGCCGCTGCGGCGAGCTGGCCGACGTGGAGGCGCTCCTCGACTACACCAAGGGGATGTTCGTCGACGCCGAGCTCAAGCGCGCGGCGCGGGAGGCGATCACCGTCATCCAGTCGCGCGCGGGGGGAGACGCGGGCCGGCTCAGCCTCGTCGCGGCGGAGCAGCACGGCGCCCTGTCCCTGGCCGCGGCGTCGGGAACGGACCCCGAGCCTGCCGACGACTGACGGCAGCCCGGAGCGGACCCGCAGCGCGCGGGGCGGTCGCCCGAGAGATGTCGGGCGGACCTTGGGACGGCAGTAATCCGCCGAGATCGGGCGCCTTTTTGTCGTCGTTGCGCAGAATTTGATTCAGTGCAAAAATGTTGAGGCGAGCGCGGACCATCCAGCCCACTCCCAGGGAACAGACGCTCAGTCCTCCCAGAGACTCGGAATTGCCCATGACGATACGTATGTCGGCGCTTGCAGGCGCCGTGGTGCTCTCTCTCGCCCTCTCGACCGCGGCCTGCGACAGCGGCGGCGGCGAGGCGGCGGACACGACGCAGACCGGGGATGTTGCGGACACCGTCTCGTCGGCTGACACGGGCGTCGACGAAGACACGATGACCGCCGAAGACACGGCGACGGCCGAAGACACGGCGACGGCCGAGGACACGTCGGTGGCCGAGGACACGTCGGTGGCCGAGGACACGACGGTCGCCGAGGACACGACGGTGGCCGAGGACACGACGGTGGCCGAGGACACGACGGTGGCCGAGGACACGACGGTGGCCGAGGACACGACGGTGGCCGAGGACACCACGACGGCCGAGGACACCACGACGGCCCAGGACACCACGACCGTCGAGGACACCACGGCCCAGGACACGGTCGACTGCACCGGCGTCGGCCCCAACACGGTCTGCAAGGAGGGCGTGCCGAACAAGGTCTACAAGTCGGACCTGTGCGGCAACCCCACGTCCATCAAGACGAGCTGCAGCGGAGACCTCCAGTGCGAGGTCGCCAGCGACGACGGCCAGGCCTACTGCGCGTGCCCGCTGACCGGAGACGAGACCTGCGGCAGCGCGACCGGCACCTACAACCTCTACTCCGAGACCTTCATCGAGAAGGAGCGCACCTGCGCCAGCGCCCACCCGGAGCCCACCGACTTCGTCGAGGACTGCGGGTTCGGGATGGTCTGCTTCCAGGAGGACGGCTTCAACGGCGGCGCGCCGCTCTGCCACCGCTCGATCGACGCCTCTCAGTCCGACAAGCCCTACTACAACCACGGCTGCGGCCAGTACTCCGAGTGGCTGCGCCACCCGACCAAGCTCGAGATCGACTGCCGCTGCCGCTACGTCAGCGACGGCGCGGGGGCGGACGGCGGCACCGCCGGCAACAGCACCGGCAACGGCTTCTGCGACCCCAACAACCCCGACCCCGACAACGGCGGCTACCCGGCCGGCCCCATCATCAACTGCGCCACGGCGACCCCGATGGAGACCAAGACCTGGCCCGTCGTCTACGGCACCGGCCCCGACTTCAACGCCTGGAAGCAGCAGAACAACTCGGGGTCCTCGTGGTACAGCGGCGACGTCAACGCGTCGACGCGCGAGATGTACGGCCTCATCCGCTGGACCAACCCCAACTACGTGGGCTCCGGCACGGTCGTGGCCTGGGAGCTCGACTCCGGCAACCGCCGCATCATCACCGGCCTCCACCCCGACCCGCAGTTCGGCCAGAAGGAGTACGGCTCCGGCTACATGAGCCCGAAGTACGGCAACACCGGCACCGTCACCGAGCAGCCCCTGACCGGCGCCAACACCCTGCGCTACGCCGCCGACGGGATGATCTACGTCTACGGCGGCGGCACCGGCGAGGGCACCAGCGCCGACCGCGAGATCGTCCGGGTCGACCCGACCACCGGCGTGCGGACCCTGGTCTGGCTGGCCCAGAACGGCGACGCCGACCTCACCGCCACCTACGGGCAGTGCCTGCGCCCCAACGCGCTCGACACCATCGACCAGTCGGTGGGCCTCAACTCCCAGGCCTTCGAGGTCGGCCCCGACGGGACGTTCTACCTGTCGTTCCGCGGCACGCGCGAGGGGGACGGCATCATCAAGGTCAGCGCCGACGGCTCGACCTGCACCTTCGTGGCGCGCTGGGGCGGCCTCGGGCACAACCCGGGCGGCGGCATCGAGCCGGCGCCCGCCCCCGAGCCCATCGGCAGCGGCTTCGAGCTGCAGTTCCCGACCCGCGGCCTGCTCTACCACGACGGCCTGCTCTACGGCGTGAGCAACGACGACCTCTACTCCTTCGACCTGTCCACCGGGCAGCGCGTCAAGTGGAGCTACGCCAAGGGCACCTACGGGGGCATGGGCTACGCCAACATGTTCTGGGATCCGACCCGCGAGGTCGTCTGGGCCGTCGGCACCGTCGCCTCCTACGTCGGCTCCATCGTCGACCTGAGCACCGGCCACGTCGAGTCCGTCTACGGGGACTCGGGCCGCCAGGACTACGGCAGCAGCGAGGCCATCCTGAACTCGGTCTACGCCGGCGCGCGCAGCGTCGACGGCACCATGCTGTCGAACGGGCACTCCATCAACTTCGGCGGCTTCGTGCTCGACCCCGACGACAACGACATCGTCTACGCCGTGCTCAAGACGGGCGGCCTGATGAAGATGGAGCTCAGCACGTTCAACAACTACGTGCACTCCTTCTAGCGCATGCGCTGGGCGGTCGGGCGTGCGGCGCCCGACCGCCCGGCCCCTTCAGGTCACCTCGCCGTCGACCGGCGCCGACTCGCCGGCGCGGAGCTCGGCCACCGCCTCGCGGAAGGCCATGACGACCTCCCCGCGGTAGGGCCCGGCCGAGAAGGGGTCGATGGCGTAGCCCCGGACCTGGAGGACCGGCGGGACGGTCTCGCTGAGCGACACCGTCGGCCGCGCGCCCAGGTGGGCGTGGGGCGCGAGGCACGCGGCGAGGCGGGCGCCCTCGACGAGCTCGGCGAGATCGACGTCCTCGGGGACCGGCAGCGCCATGTCCACGGGGTAGCCGCCGGCCTCGGCGGTGAGGCGCCGGAGGCCCTCCTGCGCGATGCGGGCGTGGGCGACGTCGATGCGCGTGCCGTCGAGGGTCCTCAGCTCGATGCCGCGGAGCCCGACGTGGGTGATCTCGCCCTGGAGCGCCCCGATGGCGACGTAGTCCCCCTCGGAGAGGCGCCCGGAGAGGGCGCCCCCGACCCCGAGCACGACGTCCCGGAGCGGCGTCGCGGTCGCCAGCGCCAGCGTCAGCACCGCCCCGCCGGCCAGACCCCACGCCACCAGGGCGCTGAGCGAGGCGGCCAGCGCGAGCGCCAGCGCGAGCACCGCCAGCCACAGCACGACCCGCGCCAGGAGCGGGCGCTGCGCCATCAGCCGCAGGACC
>SBGO01000365.1 GCA_006226565.1 Deltaproteobacteria bacterium
GGAGGATCGGGCACGACGGCGGCCTGGGCGACGGGGGGCCCGGGGCGCGTCGGGACCGTGCCGACAGCGCGCGGAGCCCGCGACCGATGGCCGGAAGGTATGCTAAGACCAGGGCTCTGACCAGGGTGCCGTTTGCGCAGCGACGGCCCGGGCGACGAGGGGATGGATGAGCGAAGCGCAGGGCGAGCGGATCGCGGTCATCGGGCTCGGCTACGTGGGCCTGCCCGCGGTGGTCGCCTTCGGGCGCGTGTTCGCCGAGACGGTCGGCTTCGACGTCTCCGCGCGGCGGGTCGAGGAGCTCCGGCGCGGGCTGGACAAGAACGGCGACCTGACCGCGGAGGAGCTCGCGAGCTCGCCGGTGCGCTACACCGACGATCCCGACGAGCTCGGCGGCGCCAGCTTCTACGTGCTGGCCGTGCCGACGCCGCTCACGCGCGAGAACCGGCCCGATCTGGCCGCGGTCGAGGCCGCCGCGCGGACGGTCGCCAAGTACCTGGCCGAGGGCGACATGGTCGTCGTCGAGTCGACGGTCTACCCGGGGGTCACCGAGGAGGTCGTCGGGCCGCTCCTCGCCGAGATCTCCGGCCTCGACCAGGGGATCGACTTCCAGCTCGGCTACTCGCCCGAGCGCATCAACCCGGGCGACCGGGAGCACGGCTTCGAGGCGGTCACCAAGGTCGTCGCCGCCCAGGACGCGGCCGGGCTCGACCGCATCGCCGCGGTCTACGGGGCCGTCGTGGCGCCGGGCGTCTTCCGCGCGCCGTCGATCAAGGTCGCCGAGACCGCCAAGCTCATCGAGAACACGCAGCGGGACCTGAACATCGCGCTCATGAACGAGCTCGGGCTCATCTGCGACCGCCTCGGCATCCGCACGAAGGACGTGCTCGACACCGCCGGCACCAAGTGGAACTTCCTCCGCTTCGAGCCGGGGCTGGTCGGCGGGCACTGCATCAGCATCGACCCGTACTACCTGACCGCGAAGGCCGAGTCGCTCGGCTACCACCCCGAGGTCATCCTCGCCGGGCGGCGCATCAACGACTCCGTCGGCGCCTGGGTCGCCCAGCGCACGGCGAAGCTGCTCGCGGCCGCGGGCTCGCGGGTCCACGGGGCGCGGGTCGCGGTGCTCGGGCTCACCTTCAAGGAGAACTTCGGCGACCTGCGCAACAGCCGCGTCGTCGACATCATCGAGGAGCTCAAGGCCTTCGGCTGCGAGACGCTCGTGCACGATCCCCTGGTCGACGCCGACGCCGCGCTGATGGGCTACGGCCTGGCGCTGGTCGACTGGGAGGAGCTCACCGAGCTCGACGCCCTGGTGCTCGCGGTGCGCCACGCGGCCTACCTCGACATGCCCCAGGCCGAGCTGCTCGCCGGGCTCAAGCCGGAGGGCGTGGTCGTCGACGTGAAGTCGGCGCTCGACCCGGCGACGCTCCCGCCGGACGTGACGTATTGGAGCTTGTAGCCGCCGCCGCGCTGGTCGCGCTGACCTGCGTCGCCAGCGGCTGCGGCGACGCGCAGGTCACCCTCGACGAGCGTGTCGAGCGCGTGGCCGACGTGACGTGGGCCGACGGCGGCCCGCCCGACGACGTGGCGAGTGACACCGAGGACGACGAGGACAGCGTCCCTGTCGATGTCGTCGAGGACACCGCGCCCGACGCGGCGGACGCCGACGCGACGCCCGACCCGACGGATACGCTGGCCCCGGCGGACACCGCCGCCCCCGGAGACACGGCGGAGGGCGCGACCTGTCAGATCGGGAGCGCGACCGGGATGTGCCGCCATCTGTCGGAGTGCGGCGAGGACGAGGCCCCCGTCGAGGGGTTCTGCGCCGGCGGGCCCCAGACGCGCTGCTGCCTGCCGAGCGCCCTCGCGGGGTGCAGCGTCGACACCGCGCCGGGCGCGTGCCTCGACGTCGCGGCCTGCGACGCCGGCTTTGCCGCCACGGCGGGCCTCTGCCCGGGGCCGAGCGCGATCCGCTGCTGCGCGGAGATCGGCGGCGCCACGAGCTGCGACCCGGAGGTCCGGCCGACGCCGAACGCGGGGCTCGTCGAGGAGCCCGGCGACCCGGGCTGCCCCGCGGGCATGGTCGCGGTCACCGACGCCCTCTGCGTCGACCGCTTCGAGGCCGCGCTGGTGTCGACCGACGCGCCCGCGGCGCCGCTGTCCCCCTATCACCCCCCGGAGACCGCGGCGCGGGCGGTGTCCCTGCGCTGGGCCGTTCCCCAGGGGAACATCAGCGGCGTTCAGGCCGCCGCGGCGTGCGCGGCCGCCGGCAAACGCCTGTGCACCAGCCCCGAGTGGCTCCGCGCCTGTCAGGGCCCGGCCGGCTGGACCTATCCCTACGGGGACACGCGCGAGGCCGGGCGCTGCAACGACGCGCGCGCCGTCCACCCGGCGATCGAGCGCTTCGGCACCAGCGACGCCTGGATCTGGTCGAGCCTCACCGACGCCTGCATCGCCCAGCTCCCCGCCGGGCTCGCGCTGACCGGCGAGCACGGGGGCTGCGTCAGCGCCGAGGGCGCCTACGACCTGATGGGCAACCTCCACGAGTGGGTCGCCGACGCCGACGGCACGTTCCGCGGCGGCTTCTACGTGGACACCGCCCTCAACGGACCGGGCTGCCTCTACGTGACGACCGCGCACGGCGCCGGGCATCACGACTACTCGACCGGCTTCCGCTGCTGCGCGGACCGCACGCCCTGAACGCCGCGGCGCCTGCTCCACGGAAGGGGCAGGCGCGGCCGGGGTAAAATGCCGGCACCAATTCGCGTCGAATCCTACCCTGGCCTGAAGGGTGGGGGATGGAGCAGGGGGGGCGCTGCCATCGAATGCATTCAGGTTGTCAGGAGAGAACCCGTTGCAGCGGGGGCGCTGCTACGCGAAATTGGGCCGGACTAACTTGAGGAGCCTTGAGTATAGACCACGCGGCCTGGTTGACAAGCTGCAAGACCATTTGGCGCGAGCGCGTGTCACCAGATCCAGCTCGGGTGCCTTCCCTGGGCGATTGTGAATACGCCGCCGCCGTCGGCGCGGGCCACCTGGACCTCACACCCGGCGACCGGGTCGCACGCCTGGAAGATGACGAAGCGCTTCTCCGGCCCCCAGGCCGCGTTCGCGTAGGCGACGCGCCCGCCGCTGTCGGGGGCGCGGTGGATGAGGTGGCGCTCGCCGTCCTCGGTGCTGCGCCAGATGCCGTCGGCGGCGACCACGAGATCCGGAGCGGTGCCGGGCACGGACAGGAGGCGGAAGCTCGCGTCGGCGTCGGCATGCGGGGCGCCGCCGTCGGCGTCCATCTCGAAGCCGGCCCAGACGCCGTCGCGCATGGCCGTGAAGCGGATGCGCCGGCCGCCGTCGACCCAGGTCGGGTAGAGGGCGTCGGGGTCGACGTCGTCGTCGTTCTTGAAGAGGCGCACGCGGTCGGTGCCGTTGGCGGCGACCCGGAAGATCGACGAGACCCCGCCGTCCTGCGCCGCGTAGACGACGGCGCCCGGGAGCTGCTCGGACCAGGCCGGCGCCCCCTCGTCGGTGTAGCAGCTCCAGCCCACGACGGCGCCGCCGGCGAAGAGCGCCAGCGTGAGCAGGATCGAGGTGCGAGGTGAGCGCGACGCCATCGTGACGAGCATCCCGGCCGGTGAGCTGCCCACCTGGCCGTGCACGATCCGTGCCCGGTATGCTGCGGCGTCCCACCGGCGCCGCAAGGGCCCCACGACAGGCGCTGCGTAGGCGCCTACTCGGCCGGACGCGAGGCAGTGCGCACCCGTATACGCGTGATCCAAACGTCATAGCGCCGTCGCGATGCGTCAGGCTCGCCACACCGGGTGTCAGAACCTCGACGCCGAGGCGGGGAAAGGCGCCCGGGGCGCTTTGCGTGGCGACCCGAAGTTGCCTATGCTCCGGCCGCTACACGGAGGATGCCCCATGGCCGGCCCTGGTCGCTTCATCTGGTATGACCTGATGACCATCGAGCTCGAGAACAGCCTCGTGTTCCTGACCGAGCTCCTGAACCTCTCGGTGACCGAGGCGCGCATCGGCGAGGACGGTCAGTACTTCATGTGCACGCCGAAAGACGTGCCCGAGGCGCTGTTCGGCGCGATCCCGATCATCAAGGACGAGGGCGTGCAGAGCCACTGGCTCGGCTACCTCGCCGTCGACGACTTCGCCGGCGCGCTCGACTTCGTCCGCGACAACGGCGGCGACGTCCACGTGACCCCCGACGACTACGAGAGCGTCGACGAGGACGACGACGAGCCGCTCGTCACCGGCCACTTCGGGGTCGTGACCGATCCCCAGGGCGCCGTCTTCGCCCCCTACGCGGGCGCCGAGGAGGAGCCGGCGGAGGGCGCCGGGGTCGTGCCGCCGGGCCGCATCGGCTGGTACGAGCTGCTCACCGACGACGTCGACGGGGCCTGCAAGTGGTACCAGGAGCTCTTCGGCTGGGAGGTCGGCCCGCCGATCGACCGCGGCGAGGAGGGCATCGCCCACGCGCTGGCGCGCGGCGGCCGGGTGTTCGGCATGATCCGCCCGCGGCTGGCCGGCGACTCCTTCCCGCCCCGCTGGGTGTACTACTTCCGCGTCGACGACATCGACGCCGCCGTCGCCCGCGTGCGCGACCTCGGCGGCTTCGTGTACGAGGACCCCGCGCCCCTCGACGACGGGCGCCGCGCCTCGCTGATCGACCCGACGGGCGCCCCCGTCGGCATCTGGCAGCCGGGCTGATCACGCGCGGCGGCGCGGGCCCAGAGCCCGCGTCGCCTCCGTGACGCCGGCGGCCGTCGCCGGCGCACCCCGATCCACCGGCCACGACGCGGCCCGGGGCAGCGCCCCGAGGCCTCGCCAGCTCGGCTTCGGACCGCGGCCCTACAGCACGATGTCGAGGAGCTGCGCCTGGGTCAGGTAGTCCTCGAGCGTCTCGCTGTACTCGTCGATCAGGAGATCGAGCTCGATCCGCGAGGTGCCCTCGTCCTCGCCCCGCTCGGCCTCGCCGCTGATCGGCAGCTCGACGCCCGCGAGCACGAGCACGCCGTGCCAGTTGTCGTCGCCGGCGGCGGCGGCCTCGCGCGGCACCACGAGCTCCTGGCGCGACATGCTGAGCACCTCGAAGACGCGGCCGTTGGGCAGCCGCACCGACGCCGGCAGCGCGCTCGGCGGCTCGACCGTGTAGTTCGCGCGGCGGTTCTGGTTGATGAGCTCCTCGAGCATGTCGTGCGCCGGCTGGCTCACGACCGTGTCGGGGCTCTCGAGGATGAGGTTGCGGAGCCGCTTGAGCTGCTTCTGCGTCGCGATGATGTTGCGGCGCATGTCGTCGATGCGGCGCTCGTCGCGGCGCACCTTGTCGGCGGTCATGCTCAGCAGGTTCTGGTAGAAGGCGACCGCCACCTGGCTGTTCTGCGTGAAGTAGTTCATCAGATCGCGGCCGGTCGCGCGCAGCAGCACCGACGGCTCGAGCGTCTCCGCGGTCACGCGGCGGGACAGCCCGGTCATCGCGCCCAGCTCGCCGATGACGCTCACCGGCTGCAGCTCGATGTGGGTCTTGCCGTCCTCCTTCACCGCCACGCTGCCCTCGACGAGCAGGTAGACGAACTCGGCGCGCTCACCGGCGCTGAAGAGCACCTCGCCCTCGACCGAGTCATAGCGCTCGAACACCTCGCCGAGGCCCTGAAGGCCCGACTCGTCCATGCCCTGGAACAGTGGGACGCTGACGAATGCGGTGGACATGGCTGACACTCCAAGTGTGGGGGTCCGATCGCGAATTCTGCGGAGCTCTTCGCGACTCCCGTGGGAATCGCGCGGAACATACTCCATACGGTGCGCCGGCGCCAACCAGGGTCGCGCCACCAATTTCGACGGGCTCCCGCGGGCCGCTGGCGCCCGAATGCAAGAAGGGACGCACTGCGCAGAGCAGGCGTCCCTGTATTCGGAGGTCGCGGCGCGGTGACCCACGCCGTCCCTCCGTCGGTCGCGCCCGGAGGCGCGTGTCCTACAGCTTCTTCAGCGCGGCGATGATGGACTGCTTCAGCGCCTCACCCTCGGCCGCCTCCGCCTCGACCTGCGACGGACGCAGCTGATCGAGCAGCTCGGCCTCCATCATGGCGAGCTTGGCGGACATCTCGGGGTCTTCCTGACCGCGGTACGCGAGCGGCGTCGAGCCCGCCGCCGCGATGCCGTGCCGCAGCCGCAGCACGAGCTCTTCCTCGCGCGACAGCTCGACGCGCAGAAGCGCGTTCTGGAGCTGGCGACGCTCAGTGACGGTCACCGCGCGCGCCGTAGTCGTGCTCCTGGTGTTGCTCAACTTGAATCCTCCAACGACAGGTCCGGAACCCTCCCCGGAGAGCCCTGGGCTCGACTCATCGTAGGAGCGCCCCGGGGGGGCGTCCATTTTTTGGCCGTCGTTCGTAGGACGCGCCGCTCAGCCCTCGCCGCGCGGGTCGCCGCGCAGATCGAGCTTCTTCACCACGTACTCGAGGCTCTTGCGGTGGATCCCGCCGCGCCGCGCGGCCTCGGAGATGTTGCCCCCCGTCTCCTCGAGCAGGCGCGTCCAGTAGCGCGTCTCGAAGACCTCGAGGAGGCGCGACTTGGCGTCCTTGAAGGGCAGGTCGAAGTCGACCGAGAGCAGGGTGCGGCTGCCGTCCCCGACCTCGGCGACGGCGGGCTCGCGCTTGATCGAGCGCGACGAGAGGTGGCGCGTCTCGAGGCGCCCGTTCTCGGCGAGCACGACCGCCCGCTCGACGTAGTTCTTCAGCTCGCGGACGTTGCCCGGCCAGGGGTGCGCCTGGAGGCGCCGCATCGTCTCGTAGCCGACCTGCACGTCGGTCGCCCCGGCGGCCTCGAGGAAGGTCTCCACGAGCAGCGGGATGTCCTCGGGGCGGCGGCGCAGCGGTGGCAGGCGCACCTTGATCACGGCGAGCCGGTAGTAGAGGTCCTCGCGGAAGTTGCCGGCCTCGACCTCGCGGTCGAGCTGGCGGTTCGTCGCCGCGATCACGCGCACGTCGGCGACGCGGCGGGCGTTGTCGCCGACCGGCTTGAACTCGCCCTTCTCGAGGGCGCGCAGCAGCTTCGGCTGGAGGTCGATGGGGAGCTCGCCGATCTCGTCGAGGAAGAGCGTGCCGCCGTGGGCCGCCTCGAAGACGCCGGCCCGGTTCGCGATGGCGCCGGTGAAGGCGCCCTTCACGTGGCCGAAGAGCTCGCTCTCGACGAGCTCCGGCGGCACCGCCGAGCAGTCGAAGATGACGAGCGGCTTGTCGGCGCGGCGCGAGTGCGCCTGGATCGCCTCGGCGACGAGCTCCTTGCCGGTGCCGCTCTCGCCCTCGATCAGGACGCTCACGTCGGAGCGCGCCACCCGCGGGAGGAGCGCGAAGATCTCGCGCATCTGCGCCGAGCGGCCGATCAGGCGCCCGAAGCGATCGCCGCGCGCGAGCTGCACCTCGACGGCCTGCTCGTCGAGGCCGAAGACGACCTCGGCGGTGCCGAAGCGCAGCCTGGCGTTCGCGGGGATGTAGGCCTCGTTGACGCGGACCCCGTCGATCCAGGTGCCGTTCTTCGACTGCAGATCGCGGAGCAGGAAGCCGGTGCCGTCGAACTCGAGCCGCGCGTGGGTGCGCGACACCGTCGGGTGATCGACGACGAAGTCGTTGTCCGGCGCGCTGCCGAGGTAGATGAGGCGCCCGTCGAAGAGCCGCGAGGCGCCCCCCTGCGGGAGGGACAGGCGGTAACGCTGAAAGCGCAACTCCTCGAGCGCAGCCGAGGCGAGCTGGGTATCCGGTCCGTCGCTCATAGGAGCGGTGATAGCAGAGCGCATCGGGCGGGTCCATCGGCTGCGGCGAGGCGCCCTTGACGGCGCCGCCGCCCTGGCACAGCGTGAACGCCCCGCGGGGTCGAGCCGCCGGGACGGAGGAGACGATGGTCACGAAGAAGCGCGTGCTGGTGCCCCTCGCCCCGGGCTTCGAGGAGCTCGAGGCGATCGCCGTCATCGACTACCTGCGCCGCGCGGGCGCGCACGTGGTCACCGCGAGCGTGGACGCGCCCAACCCGATCACGGGGCGCAACCGCGTGCGGGTCATGGCGGACATCGATCTGCCCGAGGCCCTCGAGGAGTGGGGCGACGAGTGGGACCTCGTGGTCCTGCCGGGCGGCCCGGGGGTCGAGCGGCTGGCCGAGTCCGAGGTGCTGCGCGGCCTGCTCGCGCGCCGGCTCGAGGCGAAGGCGCTGACGGGAGCCATCTGCGCGGCCCCGCGTGTCCTCGCCGCGGCGGGGCTGGCCGAGGACACCCTGGTCACCAACCACCCGGGCTGCCGCGACGACATGGACGGCTTCAGCCGCTACACGACGGACGCGGTGGCCGTGGACGGGCCGGTGGTGACGAGCCGCGGCCCGGGGACGGCGGTGGCCTTCGCGCTGGCGCTGGTCGAGGCGCTCTACGGCGCCGACGCGGCGGCGGCGCTGCGGGTCGAGACCGTCGCCTCCTGACGATCGTACCGGGCGCCTCGGAAGCGTTGGCGTCGCGCGGCACGGCGCGGCAAGATGGCCGAGTTGTGCCGAGCCGAGGGGCGATATGCGGGAGCAGCGTGAGAGACGGTGGGGCTTGAGAGCGGCCGTGGGCCTCGTGGCCGCGTTGGCGGCGTGCGGGGGCGATGACAGCGGCAGCCACGCCGGCGACGCGGACGACGCGGACGCCGTGGCCGTCGACACGATCGTCGCCGTCGACACCGTGACCGACACGTGGGTGCCCGGCGAGCTGGGCGACCCGTGCGACGAGAACCTCGACTGTGCCTCCGGCTGGTGCGTCCCCTCGGCGGCCGGGCTCGTGTGCACCTCGGGCTGTGAGAACGGCTGCCCGAGCGGCTGGGAGTGCGGCCAGGTCACCAACCAGGCGACCGACGAGGTCTACGTCTGCATCGACCCGACGGTGTCGCTGTGCCAGCCCTGCGAGACCGACGACGACTGCACCGTCTACGCGGCCGGCGCGGGCCACCGCTGCCTCGACAGCGGGCCCGCCGGGCGCTTCTGCGGCAAGAGCTGCAGCGTCGGCGACGTCCAGTGCCCGCCGGGCTTCACCTGCGAGCCCGAGGAGGGCGGCGAGGGGGCCGAGGGCCAGTGCGTGCCCGAGACGGGGCTCGCGACCTGCGCGTGCAACGCCCTCGCCGAGGCGCTCGAGCTCGCCACCACCTGCCGCGTGGCCAACGGCTTCGGCGTGTGCCCGGGCGTGCGCTGGTGCGGCCCCGACGGCCTGACCCCGTGCGACGCGCCGATCCCCGCCGAGGAGACGTGCAACGGCGCCGACGACGACTGCGACGGCGAGACCGACGAAGGGGTCGCCACCGGGACCAGCTGCGACATCGTCAACGTGTACGGGACCTGTCCCGGGACCGGCTTCTGCGTCGCCGGCGAGGTCCAGTGCGTCGGCGTCGCGGCCGAGGCGGAGGTCTGCGACGGGCGCGACCAGAACTGCAACGGCGAGGCCGACGAGGGCTTCCCCGACCTCGACGACGACGGGATCGCGGACTGCGTCGACCCCGACGACGACGGCGACGGCACCCCCGACGACCAGGACTGCGCGCCGAAGGACGCCGCCATCTCGAAGACCGCGGTGGAGCGCTGCGGCAACGGCGTCGACGAGGACTGCGACGGCCTCACCGACGAGGAGGGCGCGACCGACTGCCAGCCCTTCTACCGCGACGTCGACCAGGACGGCCGCGGCGACGAGGACACCGCGCCGCGCTGCCTCTGCGGGCCCGACCCCATCACCTCCTTCACCGTCGGCAACAGCGAGGACTGCGACGACCTCGACGAGGACGTGCACCCCGGGGGCACCGAGCGGTGCAACGAGAAGGACGACGACTGCGACGACAACACCGACGAGGGCGTGCAGGCCCCGTGCGGCGGCTGCGTCAACGTCTGCATCATCGACAACGGGCCCGGGACCGGGCTGCCGTTCACGCCGACCGGCAGCAACTCCTCCAACGTGACGCTCGGCATGAACGGGGCGCTGACCCTCGCGGCAGGCCAGGCGACCGGCTGGTACCGCCAGACCGTCGCCGGCTGGCCCCAGGGCAACACGCGCTGGACGGTGATCTTCGTGGACGCCACGCTCCCCGGCAGCGGCGCCTCGACGCTGAAGATCCGCTACCGCACCGGGGCGAGCCTGGCGGCCCTGACGACCGCGAGCTGGAGCCCATACGCCGGGCCCTACCCGCCCGCCAACTTCCCGCTCCTGATCAACGCGACGGCGCCGCTCATCGAGGTCGAGCTGACGCTCTCGGGCAGCGGCGGGAGCGTCCCGACCGTGACCTCGCTCTCGGTGCTCGGGCAGCAGCTCTGAGCCCGACCGCGCTCGGCCCGACGTGAGAAAGACGAAAGGGAGGGGTCATGCCCCTCCCTTTCGTCTTTCTCGGCTCTGTCGCGCGGCCGGTCAGCTCTCGCTGCCACCGAGCTTCTGCAGCTCTTCGGCGCCCGGGAGCTTCGACAGGTCGGGCACCACGATGATCTCGATCCGGCGGTTGAGCGCCTTGCCCTCGTCCGTGTCGTTCGAGGCCGTCGGGCGGAACTCGCCGTAGCTGGTCGCGGCGATGCGGTTCGTCGGCATCCCGCCGTCGATCATCGTGCGCACGACGGTGTAGGCGCGCTCGAAGGCGAGCTCCCAGTTCGAGCGGAAGCGGCTCGAGCGGATCGGCACGTTGTCCGTGTGCCCGGCGACCTGGTAGCTGCGGTCGGGGATGCTCGCGAGGATGGCGGTCACCTCGGTGACGGCGTCCTTGCCGGCGCGGGACAGATCGGCCGAGCCCGAGCCGAAGAGCACGTCGGTCGCGAGCTCCACGACCATCTGCCCGTCGATGATCCGGACCTTGAGCTTGCCGGAGTCGATCAGCGCCTTGAAGCGCTCGAGGAGGTTCGTGTACTCGGCGATGCGCGCCTCGGCCTGGGCCTTGCGCTGCATCATCTCGTCGAGGGCCTCGCGCATCTCGGCCTCGGCCGCCTCGAGCCCCTTCTTGTCGGTGAGGAGCTTCGCCTTCTCGGCGTTGAGCGCCTCGATCCGGCTCTCGAGCCGCGCCTGCTCCGCGGCGAGGGCGTCGTAGCGCGAGTGCTCCTCGGCGAGCGCCTTCTCGAGGTCCTTGATGGCCGCCTGGTTCTTCTGATCCCGGTCCTCGGCCTTGGTCTTGTAGTCGTCGTACTCGGCCTTGAGCTCGTTGTACGTCCCCTTGGTGACGCACCCGCCGAGCAGCACGAGAGTGACGAAGGCGAGCATGGCGTTTCGCTTCATGATTCCTCCTGAGGGTCGAGCACCTCTAACATGGACCGGATGCGGGCGCTGGATTTTGCTACCATGCCGCCATGGCACGCATGACGCCGCTCGGGCTCGCACTCACCGCCATCGCCGTTCTCCTCGGCAGCAGCGTCGCGCACGCGGAATATACGCCGCGCTTCGCCGTGACCGCGCACGGCGCCCTGACGATGACCGGCAACAGCCTCGGCCTGTCGAGCGACGGCGCCGACGGCCCGGGCACGGTCGGCAGCGTCGGAGCCTTCGTCACGACCGACGCCGGCCTCCAGGCCCCCGGTGGGTGGCCGGCCGGCACGACCACCGACTGGACCCTCGACGCGGCGGCCGCCGAGCTTCGCCTCCCGATCGACGCCGAGGTCCTCTACGCCGAGCTGGTCTGGGGCGGGTACCTCGAGGACCTGCCGGCCGGAACGACCGCCTCGCCCGTCCGGGTGACGCCCCCCTCCGGAGCGCCCGTCGAGGTCGACCCGGCGGCCGGCGTCGCCTTCGACGACACGAGCAAGGACTTCTACGCGCGCGCCGTCGACGTCACCGCGCTCGTCGCGGAGCACGGCGCCGGCACCTGGACGGTCGGGCACGTCCCGGCCTCGCTCCCGTGCACCTCGGACTGCAACCTCCGCAGCGTCGGCTGGACCCTCGTCGTCGCCTACGCCCGCCCCGACCTGCCGCTCCGCGACCTCGGCGTGTGGGTCGGCCTCGAGCCCGGCGGGGGCGCCCCGGCCACGCTCTCGGGCCTCTGCACGCCGTCGGCCGGCGACGTGCGCGCGCGCGTCCTCGTCACCGCGATGGAGGGCGACCACAAGGGCTACGGCGACAACCTCGCCTTCGGCCCGCCGGGGGGGCCGCTCGTCAACCTCACCGGCCCCAACAACAACGTCGGAAACTTCTTCGCCGCCCACATCAACGGCGACGACGGGCTCGTCGACACGAGCGGCACCTTCGGCCAGCTCAACCTCACGTCGACGTCGACCACCCCGGGACGCCAGGGCTGGGACATCACCAACGTCGACGCCAGCGACGTGCTCCCGGCGGGCGCGACCCAGGCGGTCGCCCAGGGCATCACCTCGAGCGAGCAGTACCGGGTCGCCGCGATCGGCATCCAGATCGACACCGGCCAGCCGCGCTTCGAGCAGCCATACTCGACCGCCGTCGCGAGCCCGCCGGTCGCCGTGCCGGGCGAGACGGTGCGGCTGACCTGGACGCTCGTGAACAGCGGGGCGGAAGCGGCCACGACCCCTCGGCTCACGGTGCTCCTGCCCGCGGAGCTCACCTTCGCGCCGGGGAGCCTCCTCGTCGCGGGCGCGACCAGCGACGCCGACCCGACCGCGAGCCCGCTCGCGCTGCCCGAGCTCGCGCCGGGCGCGTCGATCGTCGTCGCCCTCGACGCCGTCGTCGCGCCGACCGCCAGCGAGGACGAGCAATACCCCTCGGCGCGCCTGACCTGGGGCTACACGGCGTGTGGCCTCGCGAACGACGGCCAGACCGAGCTACCGACGGCCCCGATCGGGATCGCGCGGCTGACGGCCACCCTCGACGCCGCCCCGGCGACGCCGCTCGGGGTCGCCGACACGGTCCTGTTCACGGCGACCTTCACCAACATGGGCGAGGGCACGACGCGCAACGCGAGCCTCACGGTCGCGCAGCCGGCCGGGCTCGACTACGTCGCCGGCTCCACGAAGATCGGCGGCGTCGGGGTCCCCGACGTCGAGGGCGCCTCGCCCTTCGCCACCGCGCGCACCATCGCGAGCGCCGGCGCCGGCCCGGGCGAGCTCCCCCCCGGCGCGAGCGTGACGGTCCAGTGGCAGGCGGTCGCCGCGGACACCACCGCGGCGCGCGAGCTCATGGTCTCGGTGGCCGCCCGGGGACACGCGGACCTCCAGACCAGCGAGGTGACGGCCGCCACGACGGTCACGGTGACGATCTGCGGCGACGGCATCCTCGGGGGCTCCGAGGCCTGCGACCACGGCGACGCCAACTCCGACGAGACGCCCGACGCCTGCCGCGCGGACTGCCGGCTGCCCGGGTGCGGCGACGGCGTCGTGGACGCCGGCGAGGGCTGCGACGACGGCGACCACCTCGTCGCGAGCTGCGACTACGGGGCGGAGAGCTGCGTCGTCTGCGGTGAGGCCTGCCAGGAGGTCTCGGGCGCCGTGCGCCGCTGCGGCGACGGGACCATCGACGAGGCAAACGGCGAGGCGTGCGACGACGGCGGCGCCAACTCGAACGCGACGCCCGACGCGTGCCGCGAGGACTGCTCCGCGCCGCGCTGCGGGGACGGGGTGCAGGACAGCGGCGAGCGCTGCGACGACGGCAACGACGTCGAGGACGACGGCTGCACCGGCAGCTGCGACGACCGCTTCTGCGGGGACGGCGACGTCGACGAGGGCGAGGCGTGCGACCCGGCGGCCGATCCCGCCGGTGACTGCGCCTACGGGGACGTCGGGTGCACGCGCTGCCGCGCGGATTGCGCCGGGCCGCGGACCGACGCCGGGAGCTGGTGCGGCGACGGCCGGGTGGACCTCGACCACGGCGAGGTCTGCGACGACGGCAACGACTACGCCGAGCTCTGCGCCTACGGGATGACCGGCTGCGCGGTGTGTGGCGCCGGGTGCCGGCCGACCGCGGGGACGGCGACGTGGTGTGGGGACGGGATGGTCGACGGCCTCAACGGCGAGATCTGCGACGACGGCAACACCCGCGATCACGACGGCTGCTCCTCGCTCTGCATGCCGGACGAGGTCCACGAGGACAACGACGGCTGCCAGGGCGGAGCCGCCCCGCTGACGTGGGGCCTGCTGGCGGCGGCGCTCTGGGCGCTCCCCCGCCGGCGGCGGCGGTTCGGCCGTCTAGGCTAGGGCGTGGCGGTCTCGAGGCGCTTGAGCCGCTCGCAGCCGACGGGATCCTCGGCGGCGCAGGCGCGCCGGTAGAGGCGGCGGGCCGCGGCGAGGTCCGCCGTGACGCCGGCCCCGCGCTCGTAGAGCCCGCCGAGGGAGATGCACGCGTCGACGGTGCCGGCGTCGCACGCCTTCTCGAAGAGCGTGCGGGCGGCCACCGGATCCTTGGCGACCCCGACCCCGCGCTCGTGGAGGACGCCGAGGTTGCTGCAGGCGTCGACCAGGCCGCCGTCGCAGGCCATCTTGAAGAGCAGCGCGGCGCGGTTCGGCTCGCGCTCGCCGCCGAGCCCGGTGAGCGCCATCCCGCCGAGGTTGCCGCAGGCGCCGAGGTGCTTGGCCTCGCAGGCCTGCTCGTAGAGCTCGCGCGCGCGGACGGGGTTCTTCGAGACGCCGATCCCGTACTGGAGGAGGTAGCCGAGGTTGGCGCAGCCGGCGGGCGCGCCGCCCACGCAGGCGCGCTGGTAGAGCTGCGAGGCGCGGAGGCTGTCGACGGGCACGACGGCGCCGAGCTGATAGGCGACGCCGAGGTCGGCGCAGGCCGTGGGCTCGTTGGCGTCGCACGCGCGCCGGTAGTAGCGCACGGCGCGCGCCGGATCGGCCGCGGTCCCGACGCCGTGCTCGACCATGTAGCCGACCTGGGCGCAGCCGGTCGCGTCGCCGAGATCGCACGCCCGATCGAAGTAGCGGAGCCCCAGCGCGCGGTCGAGGCCGACCCCGCGGCCGGCCAGGTACGCCTGGCCGAGGGCGTGACAGCCGCTGCGGATGCGCAGATCACAGGCCCGGCGGCACGCCTCGACGTCTCCGTCGTCGGCGCAGACCCGCGCGTGGGCGTAGTCGCTCTTGGACGCCTCGACCTGACGGGTCGCGGCGCAACCGCCGAGAACGAGCAGCGTGCCGACGACGAGGGGGATGATCGCGGTGCGTGTCGAAGTCATCGCGGCGCATCATAGCGCTGACGCCGATGGGGACCAACCCTCCTCGGGGGAGGGATCCCGACGCGGTTCGCCACCCCCTGTCCCCCCTCTCCAAGCGGGGTTCCCAGGGGCCGAAAGCGTGCATCCGGGCTCGCAGTCCTGACGCTTCTTTCGAAATCAAGAAGAAAATGTCGAAAACCGGTCGCGACGCGCGACACGCCGATGAGAACGGCGTATACCCAAGATGCTCGTTTCCCCCCCACACACCGTTGACGGAGGTCTCATGAACAAGGGTGAGATGGCTGCCAAGCTGGCGAAGCAGACCGGTCTGACGAAGGCCAAGGCTCTGGACGTGATCAACGCGATTTTCGCGGCGGATACCGGCAAGGGCATCATCGCCGTGGAGCTCGACGCTGGGAAGAAGGTGGTGATCCCGGGCTTCGGCACGTTCGGCACCCGCACGCGCCAGGCGCGCACCGGCACCAACCCGGCGACCGGCTCGAAGATCGAGATCCCGCAGAAGACCTACGCGTACTTCAAGCCGGGCAAGACCCTGCGCGAGCGGGTCGAGACCTGAAGGTCGCTGCAGAGGGGGTGAGCGAGCCGATCGCTCACCCCCTTTCACCTCAGGCCCCAACGGATAGCCCATGAGGATTCGACGAGGACTCGCGAGGACCCTCCCGGCACTAGCCATGCTGGTGAGCGTCTTCGGAGCGTTCGAGGCCCACGCCGACAGCCCGTGCGAAGAGGCCGAGCGCCTCGTCGGGGACGACGCGAAGACGATGTCGCCCGACGACTGCCAGGTGGTCGTCGACGCCGCCGAGGAGGAGCGCTGGCAGCTCTGGCTCGACATGGCGCTCGCGCACGAGCACGCCGGCGATGACCTCGCCGCCGTCGAATACTACGGACGCTTCATCGAGGCGGTCGGCGCGCGCACGCGACCCCTCTCGCCGAGCTGGCTCAAGGCCCGCTCGGACTCGAAGGCCGCCCTCGAGCGGCTGGACGCCGAGCTCCGGGCGACGATGGGTCGCCTGGAGGTGCGCTCCACCCCGCGCGACGCCGCCGCGAGCTTCGAGGGCGAGGCGAAGGAGACCGCGCGTCTCGTGACGCCGTTCTCGACCTACCTCGCCCCCGGCGAGCACACCCTCGAGCTCTACCACCCGGACTTCCCCCAGCCGGTGCGCAAGACCGTCACGCTGGAGAAGGGGCAGGTGCTCGCGCTCGACATCGACATCGCCGCGGAGCTCGCGCCGAAGAAGGCGCCGCCCGCCGACAAGGTCGGGAAGCGGCCCGCGCCCGAGCGCACCCCGCCGCCGCGCGAGCCGACGAACGTCCTCGAGACCGTGGGCTGGCTCGGCGTGGCCGCTGGCATCGGGCTCGCGGCGACCGGCGCCGTGCTCGTGGCCGACGGGCAGTGGCAGATCGACGGCGCGAGCTGCACGGACGAGGCGTGGTGCGCCCCGACCGCGGACGAGCGCGCGCGCCGCAAGGACGACGGCGAGGGGACACGCACGAGCGGCGTGGTCACGCTCATCGCGGGCGGCGCGCTGATCGCCGGCGGCGTCGTGGCGATCCTGCTGTCCGAAGACGACGAGGACGCCCCCGGGAGCGGCGCCCGGCTGAAGGCCGTCGCCCCGACGGTGATGCACGACGGCAGCCCCGGCGTGGGCGCGGCGTTCTCCTTCTAGCCGCGGTCCGGCCATCACGAGGAGGCTCCAGCCGAGCGGTGCCCGGCTGGAGGTCATCGCCTTGGCGGTGTGCTGGACGGCGGTCCGTGTGGCCGCCGTGTGCGCGTTCTCACGGAGGAGAGTCGCAGGAGGAGCCGCTCGCGCGGAGGGGCCCCACCGCGCGTTCAGCCGCCCGTGATGACGTCGCCGGAGCCGGTGGTCATCTTGCCGCTGCCGCCGCAGTGCGCCTGGGCGTCATCCTTGCGGTGGGCCGGCTTGCTGTTGATGAACACGGTCGACGACCCCGCGGTCGCGGTCCAGGTGTTGGGCCCGCAGCAGGCGGCGTGGATCCCCGGGTCGCCCTTGCGAGCGGCCGGGAGCTTGTTCACGAAGACGTCGGGAGAGCCAGCGGTGCACGGGCCCTTGCACGAGTGTGGGCAAGCGGGACACCCGTGGGCGTCGGCCCCAACCTCACCGATGTCGCTTACACGGCTTTGCGGTGGCACGTCGTCTGCTCCTTCTCCAGTCGGACTACGGGAAAGGCACCCGCGGTGCGCTCCGACCCCCCGAGCATGCGCGAGACGCTCGTCTACAGACTATGGGCGCGGGCCCGTGTGATGTCAACGAGCGTGCGGTGCTGGGGACGCGTGACATCGCGTGAGAACGGCAGTAATCAGAACCCTCTCGCGGGGGCGACGAGAGAGAGACGGCGCCCCTGACGAGGCCGAACCTGTTCAACTCGCACCGAGCCCGGAGCCGGCCATGAACACCGAAGAGATCGTCCAGCTGTGCAAGGCGCACACGATGTACACCTGGGCCAAGGGCAGCGCGGTCTCCCCCCTGCCGATCGAGCGCGCGGAGGGCATCTACTTCTGGACGCCCGACGGCAAGCGCTACATCGACTTCAACAGCCAGCTGATGAGCGTCAACATCGGCCACGGGCACCCGAAGGTGCGTGAGGCGATCAAGCGGCAGGTGGACGAGCTGATCTTCGTGATGCCGGGGTCGGCGACCCCGGTGCGGGCGCGGCTGGGCAAGATGCTCGCCGACATCGTGCCCGACCCGATCAACACGTTCTTCTTCACCCTCGGCGGCGCCGAGGCGAACGAGAACGCGATCCGCGCGGCGCGCATGTACACCGGCCGCAGCAAGATCATCAGCCGCTACCGCAGCTACCACGGCGCCACCAACGCGACCATGCAGCTGACCGGCGACCCGCGGCGCTGGGCCAACGAGCCGGGCCTCCCGGGCGTCATCCGCGTGATGGACCCGGTGCCGTACAACTTCTCCTTCGGGGACGACGACGCGAGCCGCACCGCGGCCAACCTCACGTACCTCGAGGAGGTCATCAACTACGAGAACCCGAACGACATCGCGGCGATCTTCGTCGAGACGGTCACCGGGACCAACGGCATCCTGGCGCCGCCCGACGGCTACCTGCAGGGCCTGCGGGCGCTGTGCGACAAGTACGGCATCCTGCTCGTCTGCGACGAGGTGATGGCGGGCTTCGGCCGCACCGGCAAGCTCTTCGCGTTCCAGCACTACGGCATCGTCCCCGACATCGTCACGATGGCGAAGGGCCTGACGAGCTCGTACCTGCCGCTCGGGGCGATGGGCGTGTCCGACGCCATCGCGAAGCACTTCCAGGACAACGTCTTCTACGGCGGCCTGACCTACAACTCGCACCCGATGCTGCTCGCGGCGGCCGAGGCCAACCTCCAGGTCCTCCTCGAGGAGGGCATGATCGAGAACGCCGCGCGCCTCGAGTCGGTCGCCCGCTCCGAGATGGACCGCCTCAAGGCGAAGCACCCGTCCGTCAAGGAGGGCCGCGCGATCGGGCTCTTCGGCATGATGGACCTGCGCAAGAACGCCGCCGGCGAGCCGATGGCGCCGTACAACGGCACGAGCCCGGCGATGGAGGAGCTGAAGAAGGCGTTCAACGAGCGCGGCCTCTTCACCTTCGTCCGCTGGCACTCCTTCATGTGCAACCCGCCGCTGTGCATCACCGAGGAGCAGCTGCGCGAGGCCTACGCCATCATCGACGACTGCCTCGACATCACCGACCGCTACTTCGAAGCCTGAGGTGGAGGGCGCGCGGACGCTGCTCCCGGTCCCCGAGCCGCAGGACCGCTCGGGGTGCCTGAGCTGCGTCACCGCGCGCTGCTGCGTCCACTTCGACCCGGAGCTCACGGGCTTCGACCTCGTCCGCGTCGCCATCGCGCACGGCCTCTCGCCGGGCGCGGTGGCGAGGCTGCGCCCGGCGCACGGCGTGCAGGCCGGCGCGGACGGGGTGCGCCTCGGCCCGGGC
>SBGO01000312.1 GCA_006226565.1 Deltaproteobacteria bacterium
GCAAGTCGACCCAGGCGGCGCGGGCCTTCTCGCGCAACGCCGGGCCGCTCCGCCAGGCGCTCCGCGAGGCCCAGCGCGCGCTCGCCGATCCCTACGCGCTGCGGCGCGGCGCCTACGAGGAGGGCGGCTTCGACGACGGCCCGGGCTCGAAGGCCTGGCGCGACTCCTACCCCATCGCCTACCCGGCGCTCGTCAGCGCCTTCTCGCGCCAGTTCCACGTGCCGCCGTACTACGTCTACGCGATCATGACCGTCGAGAGCGCGTTCCACCCGCACGCCATCAGCGTCAGCGACGCCTACGGCCTGCTCCAGATGATCCCGCGCACCGGCCGCCGCGTCGCCGCCGAGCTCGGCTACGGCGAGTTCAGGCCGGAGCTCCTGCTGCGGCCGCCGGTGAACATCTACTTCGGCACCTACTACCTCGCGAGCGCGCTCAACAAGTTCGAGGGGCAGGAGCCCCTCGCGGCCGCCGCCTACAACGCCGGCCCGCACCGGGTGGCGGCGTGGCTGCTCGCCCGCGGCGAGGGCCCGATGGACATGTTCATCGAGGAGATCCCCTTCGGGCAGACGCGCAGCTACGCCAAGTCCGTGCTCAAGCACCTCGCGCGCTACCGGGCCATCTATCACGACGAGCCGCACACCTACGTGTCGAACGCCATCGCCCGTGACTTTGCCGCGGAGCCGAATTATTAGGTCGCGTGGCAGCGATCGGCGCTCGGCCCTCCGGGGGCGGGCGGACCGGTCGGCGGAGGTGAAGTGACGACCACAGCGACGTTGAGCTACGAGGACCGCGACGCCTTCCGGCAGCTGTGCGGGCCGAACGACAAGCACCTGAAGATCGTCGAGGAGCTCCTCCACGTCGGCGTCGCCTCGCGCGGCAACACCGTGCAGGTGTCCGGCGCGACCCACGACGTCGAGGTCGCGAGCACGGCGCTCGACCAGTTCTACGAGCTGGCGCGCCAGGGCTACCGCCTCTTCCCGTCGGACATCCCGCGCGGCGTGCGCATCGTCAGCGGCTCCCCCGAGGCGCGGCTCGCGGACGTGTTCCTCGACACGATCTTCGTGGCGAGCGGCAAGCGCCGCATCTCGCCGAAGAACCTGGGGCAGAAGCGCTACATCGACGCCATGCGCTCGAACGACCTGACCTTCGGCATCGGCGCAGCGGGCACCGGCAAGACCTACCTCGCGATGGCGATGGCCGTGCAGCTGCTGCTCGCGCGGCAGGTCAAGCGCATCATCCTCACGCGGCCGGCGGTCGAGGCGGGCGAGAAGCTGGGCTTCCTCCCGGGCGACATGGCCGAGAAGGTCAACCCGTACCTGCGCCCGCTCTACGACGCGCTGTACGACATGCTCGACCTGACGAAGGTGCAGCGCCTCATCGCCGAGAACGCCATCGAGATCGCGCCGCTCGCCTTCATGCGCGGCCGGACGCTCAACGACGCCTTCGTCATCCTCGACGAGGCGCAGAACGCTACCCGCGAGCAGATGCGGATGCTGCTGACGCGCCTCGGCTACAACACCAAGACGGTGGTGACCGGCGACATCACGCAGACCGACCTGCCCGATCCGGAGCGGAGCGGGCTCGCCCACGCGGCCAAGATCCTGGCCAACGTGCAGGGCATCGCGGTCTGCTACTTCAGCGCCGAGGACGTCGTCCGACACCCGCTCGTGATGCGCATCGTCAACGCCTACGACCGCGACGACGCGCGCGCCGGGCTCTCGCGCGAGCGGCGCAACCGCCCGCCGGGCAACGGCGACGGGGCGGAGGTCGAGGAGGACACGAGCGTCGCCGACGCCCTGAGCTTCGCGCTCGAGACCGACCGGGAGGAGTGAGATGCCGCGACTCATCGAGGCCCCGACCCGCATCGAGGCGGCGGGGAACAAGCCGAAGCTCATCGACGAGTACGTCGGCCGCGTCAACAGCGGCGACGTCGGCGTCAGCGTGGCGCACATGCGGAGCCCCGGCGGCTGGGTGGAGCCGGGGCAGCGGCCCGCGTTCCGCGAGCTGACGGTGGTGCTGCGCGGGGCGCTCGAGGTCAGCCACGAGGGCGGCACGATGCGCGTCGCCGCGGGGCAGGCCATCATCACCGAGCCCGGCGAGTGGGTCCGCTACGCGACGCCCGAGGCGGACGGGGCCGAGTACATCGCGGTGTGTCTGCCGGCGTTCTCGCCGGACACCGTCCACCGGGACGAGGGGTGAGCCATGGCGGTCGACGCCTACGCCGAAGGGGCCGCGGAGGCCGAGGACGCGCTCGTCGAGCAGCTCGCGGAGCTGGGTGACGCGCTGCTCGCGGAGGTCGGGATGGCGGAGCGCGAGCTCTCCCTGGTCCTGACCGACGACGCGACGATCCGCGCGCTGAACGCCGAGTGGCGCGGCGAGGACAAGGCGACGGACGTCCTCTCCTTCGCGATGGACGAGGGCGAGGACATCATCTACCCCGAGGGGGAGGCGCCGCCGCTCGGCGACGTCGTCATCAGCGTCGAGTACACGGCGGCCGAGGCGGACAAGATCGGGATGCCGCGCGACGACCTGGCGGCGTTCCTGCTGATCCACGGCTTCTGCCACCTGCTCGGGCACGACCACGGCGAGCCCGAGGAGGCCGCCGCCATGCGCGCCGAGGAGGACCGCCTCCTGGCCGCGGTCGCGCCCCACGTCACGCGGCCGCCCACGCCCTATTGAGACGCGCGGCGCAGGTGCGTCGCGGCTGGGCGCGCCTCGCGGGGGCGCGGGCGCCGCGGCTTGCGACCCACCCGGCAACCTGAGAAGCTCCGGCCTGTGAAGGAACGGCTCAAAGGACGCGACCTCGACGTCGTGGTCGTCGGGGACGCGACCATCGCGCTGACCACGGACGAGCCGCTGGTGCGCACGACCCGGTTCAGCCCCGGCCAGCGCGGCGACGCGCTCCTGAGCTGCATCCAGGCGAGCCGCCTCGGCGCCGCGGCGCTGCTCGTGGCGCGGGTCGCCGGCGACGATCTCGGCGAGTGGCTGCTCGAGAGCTGGGAGCGCCAGGGCGTCCACCTCGACTTCGTCCGCAAGCGCGCCGGGCACAACGCGCTGTGGCTCGGCAGCAGCGTCGACGGGCCGCACCACGCCGTCTCGTACCGCCAGGGGTGCGTCCAGACGACCCTGTCCCCCGAGGATCTCGAAGGGATCCCGTGGGGTTGGACCTCGCTCGTGTTCTCGACCGGGTCGACCCAGGCCCTCGGCCCGAGCCCGGCGGCCACCCTCGCCGAGGCCTTCGAGCGCGGCCGCGCCGCCGGCGCCCGCACCGTCTTCGACCCGACCCTCCGCGCGGACCTGTGGGACTCGGACGCGGCGGCCAAGCGCGCCTTCGAGAGCCTCCTGCCGCTCGTCGACGTGCTCGTGCTCGACGCGCCCTACGCCTCGGGCAAGCTCCTCGGCCTCGCGAGCGCCGAGGACGCGGCGCGCGAGGCCGTCCACCGCGGCGTGCGGCGCGTCGTC
>SBGO01000037.1 GCA_006226565.1 Deltaproteobacteria bacterium
TGAGCCGCGGCTCAGGCCTCCGGCTCGAGGCTGTCCTCGGGCGCGTGGTCGGCGTCGATGGCGAAGCGGCCGGTCGGGCGCCGGCCCACCCAACGGCGGAGGTGGACGACGACCTGGTCGGCCATCACCTTGTCCTCGGGGAGCGGGACGACCACGCTCTCGAGGGTGTCGACCGGGCTCAGGCGGGCGCGCGTCAGGAGCTCGACGCGCGGCAGCACGTCCGAGCTGACCTCGATGCGCTGGAAGCGGGCGAGGTTCCAGACCCGCGGGGTCCCGAGGGCGCGCACGTTGAGCGTCGGCCCGTCGAGCCCGACCAGGGTCGGGAAGAAGAAGGGCGCGGCCGCCACGGTCAGCCCGAGGGCGACGACCAGGGCCCAGAAGAAGGCGTGGAAGACGACCGCCGTGGCCGCGGTGGCGCCGACGACGAGGATCACCGCGATGACCAGGCGGACGGGGTGCCGTCGCGCCGGCCAGATCTTGTAGCGGATGATGCCCCCGGAGGTGCTCGCGGAGACGTCCCCCGACAGCGTCGACTCGGCCGCGTCGCTCACGGGGCCAAGGTAGCAAGAGACCGGGCTCCGCGCCAGCCGCGGCGCCTTGACACGCGCTGGCGTTCAACCGGAATCTGGCCCTTCGGGGTTCGGGAGGGGAGGGCGCCGTTGGCGCAGTGCACACCGGGGAGCGGCTGGCTGAGTGGGGCCCTCCTGGTCGCGTGGCTCGCGGCCGGATCAGGCTGCTCCCGCGGGCCCGAGGGGGCGCCGCCGCGGTTCGTCCGCCTCTCCGCGGAGCGCGCCGGCGAGCTCGCCGCCGCCGTCGCCGATCCGGCCGACGCGACGGCGTCCGGGGACGCGGCCGCCGGCGCCGGGCGCCTCCCCACCACCGAGATCGGCCCCGAGGCCTTCGCCAACGCCGCCATGGTCGACGGCTTCGTCGCGACCTGCCGCGCGGAGCAGGCGGCCGCGAAGGACGTGGACCCGGCCCCCGCCGAGGACGGCGACGCGCTCCTCGCGGGCTACGGCAGCATCTACCGCGGCACGCGGCCCAAGGCCCTCGCGGAGATGCCCGCCGACAACGTCTTCCGCTGGGTCGAGGGCAACCCCGAGTATCTCGACCCGAACAAGATCAGCGAGGCGTCGGGCACCGCCATCGCGAGCCAGATGTTCGAGACGCTGCTCGCCCTCGCCCCCGGCAACACCCCGCCGCGCCCCGGTCAGGCCGAGCGCTTCGACGTCAGCCCCGACGGCCTGACCTACACCTTCCACCTCCGCCCCGGCCTCGTCTGGAGCGACGGCACCCCCATCACCGCCGAGACCTTCCGCCGCTCGTGGCTCCGCGGCCTCGACCCGGCGACGGCCTCCACCAACGCCGTCCAGCTCTGGTACATCGCGGGCGCCGAGGCCTACAACACCGGCGCCTCCACCGACCCGGCCGCGGTCGGCGTCCGCGCCCTCGACGACCTCACCCTCGAGGTCCGCCTCACCGCGCCGACGCCCTTCTTCCCCGACCTGGTCACCTACATCGCCTACGCCCCCGTCCCGCTGCACGTGGTCGAAGCCCACGGCGTCCGGTGGACGCGGGTCGAGCACATCGTGACCAACGGCCCGTTCACGATGACCGAGTGGAGCCCCCGCTCGCGCGTCGTGCTGAAGAAGAACCCGCGCTACTGGGACGCCGCGAACGTCGCGCTCGACGGCAGCGTCATCCACATCAGCGACAGCGAGTCGCGCAACGTGCTCCTCTACGACACGGGGCAGGCGCACTACATCAACCCCATCCCGCTCACGCTCATCCGCGACGGCATCTCCGACGGCCGCGACGACCTGCACGTCGACCAGCAGATGTGCACCTACTACTACGTCTTCAACATGCGCCGGGCGCCCTTCGACGACCGCCGCGTGCGCCTCGCCTTCGACGCCGGGGTGGACAAGCTGGGGCTCACCCGGGACGTCCTGTCCGCCTTCCAGCCCCCCGCCACGAGCCTGCTGCCGGACATGTACCGCAGCACCCTCGGCTACACGAGCGTCCCGGGGCCGCTGCACGACCTCGAGCTCGCCCGCGACGAGCTCGCCGCCGCCGGCTACCCGGGCGGGCGCGGCCTCCCGATGGTCGGGCTCGTCTACAACACCTTCGAGGGCCACAAGCTCATCGCCGAGTTCATCGAGCGCGACCTCCGCGCCGGCCTCGGCGTCGAGCTCGACGTCCGCAACATGGAGTGGAAGTCGCTGCTGAAGCAGGTCCTCGCCGGCGACTTCCAGCTCGCGCGCACGTCGTGGTGCGCCGACTACCCCGATCCGCTCACCTTCCTCTCGGTCTTCATCGGCGACAGCCCGAACAACTACTCGGGCTACGTGAACCCGGCCTACGACGGGCTCATCGAGCGCATCCGCCGCGAGACCGACCGGACCGAGCGCAACGCGCTCCTGTGCGCGGCCGAGAAGGCGCTCAACCGCGACCTCCCGATGCTGCCGCTCTACTTCTACACCCGCGCCTACCTCCTCCGGCCGGAGGTGCGCGGCTTCCTCCCGCAGTACGCCAATCGCCACTACCTCAAGTGGGTGTCGCTGGCGGGGGAGGGGCAGGAGTAGTGCTGCGCTTCCTCATCCGCCGCCTCTTCGGCGCGGCCATCACGCTGTGGGTCATCATCACGGCCAGCTTCTTCCTGATGCGCTTCGCGCCGGGGAGCCCCTTCGACCAGGAGCGCGCGCTCCCGGCGTCGGTGAAGGCGAACCGCTGGCTCCTCTACGGGATGGGCCACGAGGTCACGACCCCGGTCGCCGGGCGGATCACCGCGGTCTCCGAGCGTGAGCTGGGCGCCGAGTACGACGAGGGGACCTGGCTCGCGACCCTCCTCGCCGACGACGGCGCCGAGCACCGCTTCACGATGCCGAATGACGGCAGCCTCGAGGCGCTGCCCCTCGTGGTCGGGGGGGAGCTCGCCGCCGGCGGCCGCGTCGCCGTCGTCTCGAAGACGCCCTGGCAGCAGTACACCAGCGCCCTGGGGCGCTATCTCACCCTCGACTTCGGCGTGACCTTCACCTCCGGCGGCGAACGCACCGTGATGGAGGAGCTCTCGCACGCCTTCCCGGTCTCGCTCGAGCTCGGCGTCTACTCGCTCATCTTCGCGCTCATCTTCGGCGTCACCCTCGGGCTCGTCGCCGGCCTCCGGCAGAACACCTGGATCGACTACACCGCGATGTCCGGTGCCATGCTCGGGATCTCGATCCCCACGATGGTGAGCGGGCCGCTCCTCGTCGCGATCTTCTGCATCGGGCTCGGCTGGCTCCCCTATGGCGATCCGCCGGCTGGCGCCGAGTACTCGACCTTCAGCTATCGCGTCCTGCCGGTCATCACCCTCGGCCTCGTCTACACCGCCTACTTCGCGCGCATCACCCGCGGCGGGATGCTCGAGGTCATCCGCTCGGACTACATCCGCACGGCGCGCGCCAAGGGCCTGAGCGACGCCCGCGTGGTGACGCGCCACGCGCTCAAGGGCGCCATCCTCCCGACCGTCAGCTTCCTCGGGCCGGCGATGGCGCGCATCGTCACGGGCTCCGTCGTCGTCGAGCGCGTCTACGGCATCCACGGTCTCAGCGAGTACTTCGTCAAGCCGGCCCTCGACCGCGACTACCCGCTCGTCCTCGGCACCGTCGTCATCTACTCGGCGCTGCTCATCGTGATGAACGTGCTCGTGGACATCGCCTACACCTTCCTCGACCCGCGGGTGAAGCTGAAGTGACGGCCCCCTCCCAGCCCGAGCGGAGCCGCAGCCTGCTCGCCGACGCCTGGCGCCGCCTCAAGCGGAACCGCCTGGCCGTCGCCGGGCTGGTCTTCATCGGGCTGGTCGCCGTCGCCGGCTACGGGGCGCCGATCTGGGCGCGGCTCGTCACCCACTTCGACCCCGACCACGACGCGCCGGAGTACCTCAAGTACCAGGCCCCGGGCGTGCGGGCGCCGGCAAAGGTCTTCCCGACCTACGACGGCGACGACGCGGCCTTCGACGTCATCGACCTCGACGGCGACGGCTTCCTCACCTGCCGCCGGGTCCCGACGCCGAACGTCCTGCCGGTCGGCTTCAAGCAGCTCGAGGACCTGTCGCCGGTCCTCTACCGCGAGGCCCTCGCGCGCTGGGAGGCGCTGGACCAGCGGCTCGGGGTCAAGCGCCTCGTGAGCATCGCCGTGGGGCGGCTCGAGTGCCCCGAGCTCGAGATCGGCGCGACGATCGCGGCCTTCCTCGAGAACCTCGTCACCAGCTACGACAAGGCGCGCGGCACCGACACGCCGGTCCCCGGGGTCGTCGCCCGCGACGGCTACGTCACCTGGGCCGAGTTCCCCCACGACGACGGCGCCCTCCCCGAGGAGCTCCGCGGCTACGGCCTCGCCGGGCCCGACGCCTTCCGCGCCCTCGATCTCGACGGCGACAACGTCCTGACGCTGCCCGAGCTGACCGAGCGCGCCCGCTACTTCGCCTACCAGAGCCTCGGGCCCGACGGGCTCTCCTTCGAGCGCTTCGTCGTCGACCACGACCGCGACCGCGACCTCCGCATCGCGCGGGGCGAGTTCCCGGGCGCGCCCGAGCTGCACACCATGGCCTTCGGCAGCGACGCCGCCGGCCGCGACGTGCTGACGCGGCTCCTCTACGGGGCGCGGCTCTCGATCTCGGTCGGCCTCCTCGCGACCCTCGTGTCGCTCCTCATCGGCGTGACCTGGGGGGCGATCGCCGGGTACGCCGGCGGGCGCACCGACGAGATCATGATGCGCATCGTGGACACGCTCTACGGGCTGCCCTTCATGTTCCTCGTCATCCTGCTGATGGTCATGTTCGGCAAGAACGTCGTGGTGCTCTTCATCGCCCTCGGAGCGGTGCAGTGGCTCAGCATGGCGCGCGTCGTGCGCGGGCAGGTGATGAGCCTCAAGCACCAGGAGTTCGTCGAGGCCGCGCGGGCCATCGGGGCGAGCAACCGGGCCATCATCTTCCGCCACCTCGTGCGCAACGTCGTCGGCCCGGTCGTGGTCTACTCCACGCTGCTGGTGCCCGCGGTCATCATGGAGGAGGCGTTCCTCTCGTTCCTCGGGCTCCTCGGCGACGAGATCTCGTGGGGCAAGATGATCTCCGAGGCCCTCGAGATCTGGCAGAACAACCCCGGCGCCTACCCCTGGCTCATCATCTTCCCGGGCGCCGCGTTGGCGCTGACCCTCTTCGCCATGAACTTCTTCGGCGACGGCACCCGCGACGCCATCGACGTGAAGCAGTGACGACGCTCCTGTCCATCCGCGACCTGCGGGTCGCCTTCAAGACCGACGACGGCGACGTGACCGCCGTGGACGGGATCGACTACGAGCTCGCCGCCGGCGAGACCCTCGGCATCGTCGGCGAGTCCGGCTCGGGCAAGTCGGTGACGAACCTCGCGCTGATGCGCCTGCTCCCGCCGCCGCCGGCGAGCCGCGTCACCGGGGAGATCCTGTTCGACGGGGTGGACCTCCTGAAGGCGTCGGCGAGGACGCTGCGCGAGATCCGCGGCGGGCGCATCGCGATGATCTTCCAGGACCCGATGACGAGCCTGAACCCGTTCCTGCGGGTCGGGACGCAGCTCGTCGAGATGCTCCGGGTCCACGACCCGAAGATGAAGCGGAAGGAGGCCCGCGCGCGGGCGCTGGCGATGCTCGAGCGGGTCGGGATCCCGGCGGCGGCGCGGCGCTTCCGTCAGTATCCCCACGAGTTCTCGGGCGGGATGCGGCAGCGCGTGATGATCGCGATGATGCTGCTCAACGACCCCGAGCTCCTCATCGCCGACGAGCCGACGACCGCCCTCGACGTCACGATCCAGGCCCAGATCCTCGACCTCCTGCGCGACCTCCAGGCCGAGCGGAAGATGGCCATCGCGCTCATCACCCACGACCTCGGGGTGGTGGCCGGGATGGCGAGCCACATCCTCGTCATGTACTCGGGCAAGGTGATGGAGGAGTCGTCGTCCCGGGAGCTCTTCGAGACGCCGTCGCACCCGTACACGATCGGCCTCATGCGCTCGATCCCGCGGCCCGACCTCCCCGAGGGGCGGCGCCTCTTCTCGATCCCCGGGCGGCCGCCGGACCTCGACCGGCGGCCTCCGGGCTGCCCCTTCGCGCCGCGCTGCTCCTTCGCGCGCGACCTCTGCCACCGCGAGCACCCGCCGGAGACGCGGCTCTCCGCGACCCACCGCGTCTTCTGCTGGGCCGTGGACGACGTGCGCGCGGCGGTCGCGGCCGGGCAGGCCGGCCTCACCGCGGAGGAGCGCGCCCGATGAGCCCCGCCAGCGACCAGCCGCCGATCCTGAGCCTCCGTGGCTTCAAGGTGCACTTCCCGGTGGCGGAGGGATCCCTCTTTCGCCATCGGGTCGGCGTCGTCCGGGCCGTCGACGGCGTGAGCCTCGACATCGCGCCGGGCGAGACCCTCGGCCTCGTGGGCGAGTCGGGGTGCGGCAAGTCGACCCTCGGGCGCGGCATCCTCCAGCTCTTCGAGCACGGCGTCGCGCGCATGTCGGGGGAGGTGCGCTACGCCGGGCAGGACCTCGTGCGGCTCGGTCGGACGCGGCGCGGGCTCCGGCGCATGCGTCCGCTCCGCAAGGACCTGCAGATCATCTTCCAGGACCCGTACGCATCGCTGAACCCGCGCATGAACGTCGGCGCCATCGTGGGCGAGCCGCTCAAGATCCACGGCCTCGAGCGCGGGGCGGAGGCGGTCGCGCGGGTCCACGAGCTCCTCGAGGTGGTGGGGCTGTCGCCGGCGATGGCGAAGCGCTACCCCCACGAGTTCTCGGGCGGCCAGCGGCAGCGCATCGGGATCGCGCGGGCGCTGGCCGTTCGCCCGCGCTTCATCGTGTGCGACGAGCCGATCAGCGCCCTCGACGTGTCGATCCAGGCCCAGGTCATGAACCTGATGATGGATCTGCAGGAGCGCTTCCACCTGACCTACCTCTTCATCGCCCACGATCTCGCGGCGGTGAAGCACATCTCCGACCGGATCGCGGTGATGTACCTCGGCGAGATCGTCGAGCTCGCGGCGGCCGACACCGTCTACGACGAGCCGCTCCACCCCTACACGCGGGCCCTCATCAGCGCGGTGCCCGTGCCGGATCCGACGAGCGCCGCCGGGGCGAAGCGCATCCGCCTCGAGGGCGAGGTCCCGAGCCCCCTGGCGCCGCCCACCGGCTGCCGCTTCCACACCCGCTGCCCCGTGGCCGAGCCGCGCTGCAAGGTCGAGGCGCCCACGCTCCGCGAGGTCGCCCCCGGCCACCGCGTCGCCTGCCACTTGGTATCCGCTCGCTCGGAGGGGCCCTAGGTGCAACGTCCCGCATCCCAACTTGGCCCTCGCTTCGCGCGAGCCAAGTTGGGAACCGTCGTGCGGGACGTTGCAGGCCCCTCCTCGCTCGCTCTCCCCCCGCCCGCCTACGGCGGCCCCCCGCGGGCGCGGGGGGAATGACCTCGGCTCGCGCCGAGGGAGGACGTGCGATCGCGCCGCGGAAAATGTGAAGTGTTGGGGTCTGACCCCACTGCTTCACATTTTCTACGACGGTGCTCGGCGCCCGGGTGGCGCTGCGGTGCTACGGCGCTGCGATGCTACGGCGCGGCGGCGGTGGACTCGGCCTTCCAGGCGTCGTAGGTCGCGAGGAACCAGTCCGCCATGAGATCGCCGACGGCGCGGTGGCCCTTGCCGTTGAGGTGGGAGAGATCGCCGCCGAGGCGCTTCTGCTTGCGGAAGATCTCGACCGCGTCGTCGCCGCCCATCGCGGCGATGGTGTCGAAGAAGGCGCAGTCGAGGGCGTCGGCCGCGGCGCGCTGGCCCTCGTAGACGGTCTTCAGGTCGGGGTCGAGGACGACCTTGCCGCGCACCTTCACGCCGTGGGCGATCGGGCCGACGATGAGGCAGGCCGCGTCCGGCGCGCCGGCGCGGAGGTGCTTCATCGTCGCGACGATGTCGTCCTTGTGCTTGTCGGCGCTGAGCCCGGGGTCGACGCGCTCGTTGCCGCCGAAGTTCAGGACGAGGAGGTCGGGCTGGCGCGCCTCGACCTGGGCCTTCATGTGGTCGGCGTCGGCGTTCATCCAGCGCCGCGCGCGCATCCCGAGGAGGCCGAGGGCGTCGATGGTGACGCCGTTGTCGCCGCGCTCGAGGGCGACGCCGTAGGCCACCGTCTGCCCGTTGCCCCCGGCGCGGACCCGCACCGACTTCACGCCGCCCTCGGGGGCGTCCCAGCGCCACACCCGATCGCCCGGCTCGTCGGAGGCGGTCTCCTCGGTGGCGGAGGCGGACGCCGCGTCGTCGGCGAAGATCTGCAGCTTCCCGGCCTTCGGGAAGGCCCGGTAGAAGACCGCGACGCGCGACAGCGGCGTCTCGGCGGTGAAGGTCGTCGCCGCGCCACCGAAGCTCTCGGACTGCACGCCGCCGTAGCCGTAGAGGCCCGAGCGGAGGTTGCCCTGGATCACGTTGTGCGACTCCCAGCCGTGGCGCTTCATGCGCAGGCCGTCGCGGAGGTAGCCCTCGAAGGTGGTGTCGAGCAGGACGAAGCCCGGCCCGGCGTCGCCGAAGCGCTGCTGCAGGCGCTCTCGCAGCTGACCCGTGTAACCGTCGCTGACCACCGCGCTGTCCCCCCACCAGGAGACCCGCACGACGCGCTTGGCGTCGGCATCCTCGGCGTCCTTGAGGGCCTGGAAGAAGCGCGTCAGGCGCGTCTTGACGGCCGCGTCCGTCGGGACGACCTCATCGGCCGCGGCGGGCCGTTGGGCGATGAGCAACGTCGTCAGGGTCAAGGCGAGCGCGGGCAGTCGCATGGGCAGCTTCTTCATCGAGGGGGCATCCAGGGGGTGGGTACGCGCGTCCGGCGTGGTCCCGGACGGTTGGACAACGCGCGTGCGATGCGTTTACATCCGGGTCGAGGGTGTGGCAAACATCTGTGGCGACGGTGCGCTTCCATTGCGATGACCCCCCAGCATGATTTATAGTCGGCACTGCCGGGGGAGGGTCGTCCCAGTGGACGGTCACGTCGAACGACGTGTTGGGAGTTCCACATGGGTTACGAGTTCGGGCTGAGTCGGCGTATCTACGGCGTCGTTTGCGGGGTTGTCACGGACAACAAGCACCCCGAGGGCGACTACCGGGTCAAGGTGAAGTTCCCCTGGATCTCGTCGACCGACGCGGGCGACAAGGAAGACTTCATCAGCTCCTGGGCGCGCGTCACCACGAACATGGCGGGCGGCGGCCGCGGCTTCTACTGCCTCCCGGAGCCCAACGACGAGGTGCTGATCTCCTTCATCCACGGCGACATTCGCCTGCCGATCGTGATCGGCTCGCTGTGGAACAAGGAAGACAAGATGCCCGTCGGCGACAACACGTCGGCCAACAAGGGCGTCGCCGACCCGCTCGGCAACGACGTCGGCATCGGCGCGGCCGCGGTCGACAACAACGCCGCCGGCGGCAAGAACAACGCGCGCTTCTTCCTGAGCCGCTCCGGCCACATGCTGATCTTCGACGACACCGACGGCAAGGAGTCGATGACCCTGATCTCGAAGTCGGGCCACGGCCTGCACTTCAACGACGAGAAGGACAACATCGCCATGCACGACGCGTCCGGCGAGGAGTACATGGTCCTCGACGGCAAGAACAAGAAGATCATCATCGAGACGAAGAACGGCGACATCGACGTCTTCTGCAAGAACGGCAAGTTCAACCTCGAGGCCAAGGAGATCTTCGTCAAGTCGACGACGACCGCGACCTACGAGTCCAAGAACGACACCAAGATCGAGTCGAAGAGCAGCAACATCGTCATCAAGGCGAGCTCCAAGATCGACGCCGACGCGTCCAAGATCGAGCTCAACTGATCGACGCCGCCGCCGCCCCGGCCGACCGGGCGTGCGGCACGATCCGTGACCCGCTGAGGCGCGGCCCCTCCATCCGCCTGGGAGGCCGCGCCTCGGTCTATTCGGCGTCCGGCGTCGGGGAGCCCGCGCGGCGCTCCCGACCACACCGGCAGGGGCGCCCCCGCGGCCGCGCCACAGGCCGCCGAGCCTCCAAAGGTGGACATTCCACCGGCTTCGTGATCGATTCCGGCGCGCGCGACAACTCACACTGCTGTGAACGTCCGCGCCAACGTCCTGCAGCCGGCGACGGGCTCGAGCCCGAGGGCTCGAAGGTGAGTACGCACCGATGATCAGCTTCGCCGTAGCCTTCCTCGTCAGCCTGCTGGTCGCGGCGATCGCGACCCCGCTGGTGTTGAAGGTCGCGCTCGCGCGAGAGCTGTACGACCTCCCGGACGAGCGCAAGGTCCACACCCGCCCGATCCCCCGCCTCGGCGGCGTGGCGATCGTGCTCGCCTTCTTCGCGCCCGTGACCGGGCTCCTGCTCATCGAGGCCGGCGCGAGCATCGCGCTGACGCAGTCGTGGCCGCAGATCATCGGCCTCTACGTCGGCGGCATCCTCATCGCCGCCATCGGCGTCTACGACGACATCAAGGGCGCCAACGCGGTCCAGAAGCTCGTCGTCCAGGTCGGCGTCGCCGTCCTGATGTTCTTCCTCGACTACCGCATCGACGCCATCTCCGACCCCTTCGGCGGCGGCGCCGTCGTCCTCGGGACCTTCGCGCTGCCGGTCACGGTCCTCTGGTTCGTCGGCGTCATCAACGCCGTCAACCTCATCGACGGTCTCGACGGGCTCGCGAGCGGCATCGGGCTCATCTCGGTGACCGTGCTCTTCGCCCTCGCGCTGATGGGCGGCAACACCATCGCCGCGCTCTTCTGCGCCTCCCTCGCCGGCGCCCTCGGCGGCTTCCTCATCTTCAACTTCAACCCGGCCCGCATCTTCATGGGCGACACCGGGAGCCTCTTCCTCGGCTTCGTCCTGGCCGCGTTCTCGATCTCCACCTCGTCGAAGGGCTCGACGACCATCGCCCTGATGGTCCCGGTCCTCGCCCTCGGCCTCCCGATCATCGACACCTTCCTGGCCATCGGGCGGCGCGTGCGCAAGCAGCGCCCGATCTTCTCGGCCGACCAGGACCACATCCACCACAAGCTCCTCCGCGCCGGGCTCAGCCACCGCCAGGCGGTGCTGACGATGTACGTCATCGCGGCCTTCCTCGCGGGCGCCGCCCTGCTGCTGCGGGTGACCAGCGATCTCGCCTCCGGCCTCATCCTGCTGGTCGTCGCGGTCATCCTCTTCGTGCTCTTCCGCCTCCTGGTCCACCGGAACCCGGACGTGCGCGGCATCTCGGACCCGATGGCCGGCGACGCCGGCCCCGACCGCGTCCAGGTCCAGGCCTTCTGCGCCCGCGTCGACGAGGCGGACCGCGGCGAGGTGATCGGCGCGCTCCTCGACGAGCTCGCGCTCTCCACCCGCCTCGTGTCGGCCACCGTCAGCGTCGACGACGCCGCGCTCTACAGCTACCGCGGCCCCTTCGACAAGAAGGCCGCGCTGCGCGGCATCACCGACTATCGCATCCCGCTCGGCGGCGCCGGCGGTGAGCTCAACCTGCAGTTCACCGACGCCGGCATCCGCGGCGATCTCGCGGTCATCCTCCCCTGGGAGCTCGTCGCAGCTTCGCTCACCAGGGCCCTCGACCGCCTCGGCTGGCCCTCCCTCGCCCCGGCTCCGGTGCGCACCGCGCGCCAGAAGATCGCGCTGCGAGAGCTCGCCGACTCCTTGCCCGAGTAGCCTCCCCCATGCACGTCGCCCTCCTCAACCAGTACTACTGGCCCCACGGCTCTGCGACCAGCCAGCTCCTGACCGAGCTCGGCGAGGGCCTCGCCGCGCGCGGCCACCGGGTCACGGTCGTCACCGCCCAGGTCGACCACCAGGGGCGCCCGACCCCGTCGACCGAGCGCCGCCACGGCGTCGACGTCGTGCGCGTCCGCGCGACCCGCCGCGGCAAGGGCTCGCTGCTCGACCGGCTCAGCGACTACGGCACCTTCTACGCCAGCGCGACCGTCCACCTCGCCACCATGCGCCCCGCACCCGAGGTGGTGCTGGCGCTCACCACGCCGCCGCTCATCGCCGCCGCCGGTCAGGTCGCGGGCGCCCTTCGCCGCTTCCCCACGGTCAGCGTCGTGCAGGACGTCTACCCCGACATCGCCGCCGAGCACGGCGTCATCAAGCGCGGCGGCCCCATCTGGCACGCCTGGCGCACCGCCGCCCGGGCCAGCCTCGCCGCCTCGCGCGCGGTCGTGGTGCTCTCCGACACGATGCGCGACCGCATCCTCGGCTTCGGTGTCCCCGCCGCCCGCCTCCACACCATCCCGAACTGGGCGCTCCGCGAGCTCGACGAGCGCGCGCCCGGCGACGCGATGCGCCTGCGCTACGGCTTCGGCGACCGCTTCGTGGTCATGTACTCGGGCAACATGGGGGTCGGCCACACCTTCGACGGGCTCCTCGCCGCCGCCGAGCGCCTCGCCGGCCGCGAGGACATCGTCTTCGCCTTCGTCGGCGACGGCGTCCGCAAGCGCGAGGTCGTGCGCGCCGTCGAGGCCCGCGCGCTCCCGAACGTCCGCGTCTTCGACTACGCCCCGCGCGAGGACCTCGCCGACAGCCTCGCCGCCGCCGACCTGCACGTCGTCACGATGCGCGAGGGGATGCAGGGGCTCCTGATGCCGAGCAAGCTCTACGGCATCCTCGCGGCCGCCCGGCCGGCGCTCTTCGTCGGCCCCGCCGACTCCGCCGTGGCGCGCCTCATCACCGACGCCGACTGCGGCGACTCCGTGCGCGACGCCGACGTCGACGGCATCGTCGCCGCCATCACCGCCGCCGCCGCCGCGCCCGATCGCGACCGCCGCCGCGGGCTGCTCGGCCGCGACCACCTCGAACGACACCTCGGCCGTGAGCACCTCATCGGCCGCTACGAAGACCTCCTGACGCGCATCGCCGGCGCGCCGACCACCCGCACCGCGCCGGACGCGTCCCGTCCGACCGCGACCGACGGGGAGGCCCGAGTCCAACCATGACCGACGCGTATACGACCACCGCGCCCACGCCGGATCCGCCCACCCGCGGCGCCGACACCGACTCGCTCCTCGGGATCGTGCAGCACTACGCCCAGCTCCTGCTCCGGCGGAAGCTCATCGTGGCGGTGGTGCTCGCCATCTCGGTGACCGCCGGCTGGCTCTGGCTCAACCAGCAGACCCCCATCTACCGGGCGACGGCGCAGGTCATCATCGACACCGACCCGCCGAAGGTCTTCTGGAACGTGCGCGACGTCGTCGAGCTCGGGAGCCCCAAGCAGTACCGCGGCTCGATCACCTACTTCGAGACGCAGTACCGCATCATCAACAGCCGCCCCGTCGCCGAGCTCGTCCTCAACGAGCTGAACCTCTGGAACAGCGAGCACCTCCTCGGGCTCGACGCGCGCACCGATCTGACCCCGAAGGAGAAGCAGGCGGCCCTCGAGAAGGCCAACATGGCCAACGTGCTCGCCGGCCGCATCGGCGTCCGCCCGGTCCCGAACTCGATGCTGGTCTTCATCGACTTCGAGGACTCGGACAAGGAGTTCGCCACCGAGGTCGTCAACGCCGTCGCCCGCGCCTACGAGAGCTACAACCTCAACTACAAGAAGAACATCGTCCGCGACGCCGTGACCGACCTGAAGAAGACGGTGGGCGAGCAGCGGAGCGCCCTCGAGGTCGCCCAGAACGGGCTCCTCGAGTTCGAGAAGGAGCACAACGTCGGCAGCATCGAGGCCCAGCAGAAGGCCATCAACGACCGCCTCGACCAGCTCAACCTCGACCTGACCAAGACCCAGAGCCAGCGCCTGCGCCTCGAGGCCCAGGCGGCGACCCTGGCGAAGTACGCCGAGGCGACCGATCCCTTCGGCGTCTCCGCCACCCTCATCCTCGACAACGAGGTCATCCGCTCGCTCAAGCAGCGCATCGTCGGCGTCCAGGCCGAGTACGCCGCGCTCGAGTCGCGCTACCTCGACAAGCACCCCGAGGTCATCGCCAAGAAGAAGGAGCTCGGGACGCTCAACACCATCGCGCGCAAGGAGATCCGCAACATCGCGCAGAGCGTGCAGAAGCAGCTCGCCGAGACCCGGCGCGTCGAGGACGGCCTCCAGAAGAGCCTCGACGACGCCGCGCAGCAGCAGCGCGCCATCGGCGGCCTCGCCATCAAGTACGCGCGCCTCGTCGACGACGCCAACAAGCTCAAGGAGACCTACGGCATCGTGAGCCAGCGCCTCGCCGAGACGGCCATGTCGTCGCAGTTCGAGGCCAACAACGTCCGCCGCCTCGAGGACGCCGTGGTCCCCGGTGCCCCGGTCTACCCGCGCCGCGGCCTCGTGCTCTTCGGCTCCTTCATCCTCGGGCTCGTCCTCGCCTTCGCGGTGGCGCTCCTGGCCGACTTCGCCGACGCGACCATCACCAACTGGGTCGATCTCGAGCAGCGCACCGGCTACAAGGTCCTCGGCGTGGTCCCGCTCATCGGCACGCGCACCCCCGACCGGAGCCGCATGACCGCCGAGGAGTTCCGCGAGCGCGACCTCTTCATCGCCCGCAACCCGAACTCCAACATCGCCGAGGCGAGCCGCACCCTGCGCACGAACCTGCTGTTCATGTCGAAGGCGCGCCACCTCAAGACGCTCCTCATCAGCTCGGCCAACCCGGTCGAGGGCAAGAGCCTCCTCGCCACCCACGTCGCCACCTCGATGGCCTCGTCGGGCAGCCGCGTGCTCCTCATCGAGGCCGACATGCGCCGCCCGCGCCTGGCCGTCTCCTTCGGGCTGAACGCCGACGTGGGGCTGTCGACCTGCCTCGTCTCCGAAGACGACGTGATGAACCACATCCAGCCGACCGAGGTCGAGAACCTCCACGTCATGCTCTCCGGCCAGGTCCCGCCGAACCCGACCGAGCTCCTCCACACCCCGCGCTTCAACGAGCTCCTCGAGCGCACCCGCGAGAACTACGACACCGTCGTCTTCGACTCGCCGCCGCTGCTGCCCGTCGCCGACGCCATGGTCCTCGCGCAGAAGCTCGACGGCGCCCTCGTCGTCGTGCGCGCCGGCAAGACCAGCCGCCACGCGCTCCGCCACGCGCTCCGCCGCCTCGAGACGGTCGAGGCCGACATCCTCGGGCTCGTCCTGAACTCCGAGGCGCGCCGCGGCAAGGGCAAGGGCTACGGCTACGGCTACGGCGGCTACGGCTACGGCTACGGCGGCTACTCGCTCAACGAAGACAAGAACGCCAAGGCAGCTGGCTGACGGTGGCGCGGGTCAGCCACGACTGGGGGCACCGCGACCGCGAGCTTGGGCGCGTCCGCGCGCGCTTCGACGTCGCGCGGCTGCCCGACCTCGCCCTCGCCACGGCGATCATCGGCGCCCCGCTGGCCTTCGGCGGCGTCCACGTCGTCAGCAAGATCGCGCTCGCGGCCGTGGTCGTCGCCGGCTTCATCATCCACGCGACGCTGCTCCAGCGCGGCGGCACCCAGGTCCGCGTCGGCTGGGTCGGCCTCGCGCTCCTCGCTGCGCTCGCGTGGAGCGTGCTCCAGTGGATCCCGCTCCCGGCGGGCCTCGTCGAGCTCCTCGCCCCGGCCTCCCACCAGGCGCGCGTCCTCGCCGCCGAGGCCGTCGGCGGCGTCCCCCCGGCGTGGGAGTCGCTCTCGGTCGACGGGGCGCGCAGCGCCGCAGCGGTCGTCGCGCTGATGATGACCACCTTCGGCTATCTCCTCGCCCTCAACCTCTGGGACAACCCCACCGGCCGCGCGCGCGCCGCCATCTACGTCGAGGTCGCGGCCCTGGCGACCCTCGCCGTCGGCGGCCTCCACGCCGCCCTCGGGCTCGACCACCTCTACGGCTTCTACGAGGCCTCGATCCCGCTGACGGACCGCCTCTTCCCGACCCCCTTCGTCAACGCCAACCACGCCGGGGCCCTGTTCCTCCTCGCGAGCGTCGTCGCCTTCGGCCGCTGGCTCGACGCCGACCGCGACACCCCGTGGCACCTCGCCGCCGGCGTCGCCGCCTCGGTGGGCGTCCTGGCGACCTTCTCGCGCGCCAACGCCCTCTTGTGGGGCGCCGGGCTCGTGCTCCTCAGCGTCGTCGCCTTCCGCCACAAGGAGCGGCCCCAGGTGCGGGTCCGCTACCTCCGCCTCGTCGTCGGCGCGCTCGCGATCGGCGTCGTCGCCGTCATCCTGATCGGCCCCGACCGCTGGCTCGGCGAGATGGCGACCCTCACCGACGTCGGCGAGCCGGGGCAGGGCGGCCTCTTCGCCTGCTGGGACGTGGGCCTCCAGCTCGCCCTCGGCCACCCCGTCCTGGGCGCGGGCAACGGCGCCTTCGAGGTGCTGGCGCCGACCGTCATGTCGAGCTGGGACGTCGGCCTCGTGGCCTACGCCCACAACGGGGCCCTCCAGGTCCTCGCCGAGCTCGGCCTGGTCGTCGGGGGCGGCGTGCTGCTCCTGGCCGCCGCCGGCTTCGTCCGCCTCGTCTACCGCGCGCGCCGGAGCGTCGCCGCCCTCGCGTCGGCGGTCGGGATCCTCGTGCTGCTGGCCCAGAACCTCGTCGACTTCTCGCTCTGGCTCCCCGGGGTGGGGCTCGCGGCGGTCGCCGTCCTCGGCACCATCGGCTCGGCCGGGATCAGCCGCAAGAAAGCCCAGCTCCACGTCCGCTGGAGCGTCGCGCTCAGCATCACCGTGACCGGGCTCCTGGTGCTGACGGCCCTCCACGCCTGGCGCGGTCGCCCCGACGCCGGCTACGCCGCGGCCCGCGTCACGATGGCCGGCGAGCGCGATCCGGGCGAGCTGAGCGTGGCCTCGGCCGCCCTCGTCCAGGCCCACCCCTCGGACTACTACGCCTACCACCTCGGGGCCGCCCTGGCCGCCGCCGACGGCGACGAGGTGCTGGCGCTCCGCCTCCTCGATCGCGCCCACGCCCTCGCGCCGACCGAGCCGAACGTAGCCGCGCGGCGCGCGGCGCTGCTCATCGACGACGCGGCCCCGCCGGCGACCCTCGGCGCCGACCTCGAGCGCCTCGCCGCCGAGGGGCGCCCCGGCCTCGAGCGCGCCCTCGACGTGGTCCTCCGCCCGCGCGCCGACAAGGGCGTGGTGGAGGGCTTCCTGGGCGCCGATCCCGAGCGCATCGTCGCCGCCTCGCGCCGCCTCGCGACCTCGGACGCCGCCGAGCACCTCTTGACCTGGGGCCTCGAGCGCCACCCGGACAGCCTCACGCTCATCGAGGAGCTCGGCCACCGCTGGTCGGGGCGCCGCGACCGCATCGACGTCCTCGAGCGCCTCGCGACCGACCTCCTCGCGCGCGTCGGCGCCGCGGACGAGGGGCTCGACCCCGCCGAGCGCCGCGGCTGGGCGCGCGCCGCCTACCTCTTCCAGGGGACGGTGCTGAAGCTCCGCGGCGAGCCCAAGCCGGCCTGGCACATGTTCATCGAGGCCGCCGACCAGGACGAGAAGAAGGCCGAGGCGCCGCTCATCCTCGCTGGCGACGCCGCCGTCGCCATGGGGCGCATGGACCTCCTGGCGCAGGCCGTGGGGCGCCTCGCGCTTCAGCCCCTCGACAACCCCTGGCCGCGCTCGCGGCTCCATCACCTGTCGAGCATCCTCGCCGAGAAGAAGGGCGACCTGCGCGGCGCGATTCGCGAGATGCAGCGCGCCCTCGGGGCGCTGTCGCAGGTCGACGGGTACGAGGATCGGCTCGCCACCCTCTTCGACCAGGTCGGCGAGCCGAACGCCGCCGCGGCCGCCCGCAGGCGCGCCGAGGACCTCCGCGCGAAGGCGCGTGAGCGTGACGCGACCCCGAAGTAGGGTGTAATACCCGCCGTTGAGCCACGGAGGGTGTCATCGCCATCATCGCCCGAAATCGCGCCCCACGCCGCCTCGACGTGGTGCTCCCCGACCTCTTCGACCACGTCGGCGGCATCGCGCGCATCTCCCGCGCGACCGTCCTCGCCTGCCACCAGCACGCCGAGCGCCGCGGCTATCGCCTGACCGTCCACGCGCTCCGCGACACCGGGCACGAGCACGACGAGACCTACCTCCCCGCCCCGTCGCGCTACCGCGCCTACAACGGCTCGCGCGCCCGGCTGGCGGCCGCGGTGCTCGCCTCGGCCCACGCGCCGGGCCACGCCGCGACCATCTTCGGGCACGTCAACCTCGCCACCCTGGGGCTCCTCTTCCCGCCGCGCCTCGCCTGGCCGCCGCGCAGCCGCTACGCCGTCATCCTGCACGGGATCGAGGTGTGGAGCCCGCTCCCGCGGGCGCGCCGCGCGGCGCTCCGCTTCGCCGACGCGCTGTGGCCCATCAGCCACTTCACCGGCGACCGCGCCACCACCCTCCACGGCGTCGAGCGGGCGCGCCTGCGGATCATCCCCAACTGCCTCGACCCGAGCTTCACCCTCGCCGACGACGACGCGGCGGCGCGGCGCGACACGCCGCCCTACTTCCTGGCGGTGACCCGGCTCGAGCCGAACACCCCCAAGGGCGTCGACCACACCATCGCGGCCTTCGCCCAGGCGGCCCCGGACCTGCCCGAGGGCACGCGCCTCGTCATCGCGGGCGCCGGCGACGACCACGCCCGCCTCGCTCGCCTCGCCAACGTCCTCGGCGTGGGCGAGCAGGTCGAGCTCGCCGGCCGCGTCAGCGCCCAGCGCCTCGACGCGCTCTTCCGCGGCTGCCTCGCCTTCGTGCTGCCGTCGGCCAACGAGGGCTTCGGGCTCGTCTTCGTCGAGGCCATGTCCCAGGCGCGCCCGGTCATCGCCGCCGGCTCCGGCGGCACGACCGAGGTCGTCGTCCACGGCAAGACCGGGGTCCTCGTCGACTACGGCGACGTCGTCGCCATCGCCCGCGAGATGACGGCGCTCGCGTCGAACCCCGACCGCGCCACCCAGCTCGGCGCCGCCGGGCTCGCGCGCGTCCGCCGCCGCTTCACCTTCGAGCGCTACGCCGGCGACATCGCGGGCGCCCTCGACCACCTCGTCCCCGGGTCGCTCTGATGGCGCTGCCCCCGCCGGATCGGCCGCTCTGGGCGGAGCTCGCGCAGCTCCTGCGCCCGGGCGTGGACCGCGGCGACCCGGCGTGGGGGT